>NZ_JARCCZ010000012.1:0-19078 GCF_048957775.1 Pseudarthrobacter sp. CC4
CCGGCTGCCGTTGTGATTCCACAACGGCAGCCGGCGCTTCGTCCTTAAGGAGAAACTCAACCGAGCTTCGGCTTGACGTCCTTTTCGTAGATGCCCTCCAGCGTCTTCTTCAGGCTGGTCATGGTGGACTTGACGTCCGCCTGCTGGGTAAGGATCGCTGCGGCCGCCTTGGCCAGTTCCTGGTCAGCACCCGGGAGGAACACGCGGGCATTGTCCTGGACCCGCGTAACGGCCAGCTGGTCCACGGCAGTCTGGATCTGCGGCGTCCGGGCCAGGACCGCCTTCATGTCCGCCGACTCGCGGGTGGGCATGTAGCCGGTGGCAGCCGAGAAGGCTGCGCTGTTTTCCGGCTCGGTCATGAACTTGATGAACGTGCCGGCTGCCAGCTGCTCTTCCTTGGTGATGCCGCTGGGGATGCCCAGCCCTGCGCCGCCGGTGGGGCAGACGTTGGTCTCGGCCTTCGGTCCGCCGGGAAGGAAGCCCACACCCACATTGAACGGCGCGGACTTCAGCACACCGAGGAGGGACCCGGTGGAGGAGATCGTGGACGAGGTCAGCCCGGCGGAGAAGTCGTCCGCAGCTTCCTTGGAGGAGACGCCGGCCCACCCGTTCTTGTAGATGGAGTCCTGGGCCCACTGCAGCGCTTCGATGGATTCAGGTGAATCACAGGTGATCTCCCATTCCTTGGACCAGGAGCCACCCCAGCCCCAGAGGTTGTTTTGCAGGGTCCACCCCGCGTAGCCCGCCAGTGCAGGATAGATGTAGGCGTACTGCGCGCCTGAGCTGGCCTTCAGCTTGGGCGCCCACTCGCCGAACTCCTGCCAGGTCTTGGGTGCCCGGTCCGGCAGCCCGGCCGCCTTGAAGTGGTCCTTGTTGTAATAGAACAGGGGCGTTGAACGCCCGTAGGGGAGCGCCCATTGCTTGTCGTTGTACTTGTAGTCGTCCACGAGTGACTTCCGGAAATCGTCCAGCTTGATGTCCAGCTGCTTGACGAGGGCGTCCACCGGGATGATGCTGCCGTTGGTGAAGTAGCGGAACCACCAGACATCGGAGAGGACGACGACGCCCGGGAGGCCGGATTTTGCCGCCTGCGAGGTCTGGAACTTCTGCGCGATTTCCTCGTAGTTCGCGCCGGCTGTGACCAGGTTGACCCGGATGTCCGGGAACTTGGCGTGGAACTTCTCAATAATGGCCTTTTCGACGTCCTGCGACTTACCGGGGTGGTTGGACCAGAAGTCGATTTTCGCGGCCGGTTTCACTCCACTGAAGTCGAGTTCCGCGGCTTCGCTGGCCTTGGGCGTGCCGCTCGTGGACGGGCCGCCGCAGGCTGCCAGGGCAGCGGCCGACGCCGTGACCCCGGCGAGTCCCAGGAAGTGCCTCCGATCGAGGTGCTGTGTCATGTGCAGGTCCTTTCGTTGGGTGCCGCATTGAGGAGTTGGGTGCTTCTTCTGTGACGAACGACGGCGGCACGGGCTTACCCGGTGACGCTGCCCTGGGTGAGCCCGGCGACGATGTAACGCTGGAGGGCTGCGAAAACGATAAGGATGGGGACGATGACCAGGACGGCGCCAGCCATGAGGATGCCCCATCCGGAGGCGTTGCCCTCGGAGTTCTGGAGCAGTGTCAGGCCCACCGGCAGGGTCATGGTGTCGGGACGGTCCGTGATGATCAGCGGCCAGATGTACTCGTTCCACTCGCTGACAATGGTCACGAGTGCCACCGTGGCGATCGAGGGAACGGAGACCGGCACCACGATCCGCCAGAGGCGGCGCCAGTGGCCGGCGCCATCGATTTCCGCCGACTCAAGGATGGAGGCGGGCAGTGTGAGGAAGTGCTGGCGCAGGAGGAAGGTTCCGAAGGCGGTTCCGAGGCCCGGGAGGATGATGCCCCACAGGGTGTTCTTTCCGCCCATTCCCGAGATCAGGATGTAGTTGGGCAGGATGGACACCTGGGGCGGCACCATAAGGGCCACCAGGATCAGGACGAAAATCGCGTTCTTGAACGGGAAGCGCACGAACACCAGGGCGTAGGCCGTCAGGATGGCCAGGATGACTTTCACGCTGGCGCCCGTCACCGTGACGATGGTGCTGTTCAGGAAGAACTGGCCGAAGGGCACAGTGGTCATCGCGATCTGGTAGTTCTGCAGGTTGAGGCTTTCCGGCAGGATCTTCAGGTCCATGGTGATGATCTCACCAGGCTGCTTGAATGAGCTGAGCACCATCCAGAGCAGCGGCAGGAAGACCACCAGGGTTGCCAGGACCAGCGGGACGTAGCCGCCGAGGACGGCTTGCGCCAGGTTGCGCCGCGAGAAGGGCCGATCGCGGGGAAGAAATGGTCCGGCTTCCTGCGTTGCCGGGACGGTGGGGTCCGGGTTGACCGGTGACAGGGAGCTCACGAGTAGTGCACCTTCCGCTCCACGAAACGCAGTTGGAACACGGTGATCACCAGGAGGATCGCGAACAGGACCACCGAGATGGCCGCCGAATAGCCTGCGCGGTTGAAGGCACCAAACGCCTGGAGATACGCCTCGTAGATCAGGGTGCTGGTACCGGTTCCCAACGGGGTCATGATGCGGATCAGGTCGAAGGCCTGCAGCGAGGACAGCATGGTGGTGATCAGCAGGAAGAACGTGGTGGGGGACAGGAGCGGCAACGACATGCTGATGAACCGCCGGAACCCGTTCGCGCCATCCAGGGACGCCGCCTCCATGACATCCTGCGGCAGGGACTGCAGCCCGGCCAGGTAGACCACCGCGCAGTACCCCAGGTTCTTCCAGACGTAGACGAGGATGACCATGACCAGGGAAAGCTGCGGGTCATTGATCCACTGCGGGCTCTGCTGGCCGATGCCACGGAGCAGCCAGGCCAGGACGCCGTAGCCCGGATCGAAAATGAAGAGCCACACCAGGCCCACGCCCACGCCGGACAGGACGTAGGGAGCGAATACCGCCGAACGGGCGAAGGTGGTTCCCGGGACTTTCGCATTCAGCGCCAGGGCGATGAGCAGCCCCAGGATCATGGATCCGCCCACCGTGACTGCAGTGAAGATCGCCGTGGTGCCCAGTACCTTGGAGGCGTCGTCGCTGGTGAAGAAGGTGACGTAGTTATTGATGCCCACCACCGTGGCTGAGGGCGACCCCAGGGTCCAGTCCAGCGTGGAGTAGTAGATGTTGCTGACCAACGGCCTGTATGTGAAGACGGCGATCAGCACCAGGTTGGGCAAAGCGAGGGCAAGGAACACGAAGAAGTCACGCCGGGTTCGCTGCGTCCAGCGCCGGCGTCCAGGGGCGGCGGCGGGTCCGGGCTTCGTGGGATCGGTGGACGGATGGGGTGCGAGTTGACGGGTCATGCGGTCTCTCACGGGATTCGTGCCTGCTCGTGGCCGGCCGTGGTCGGGGGAGTCTAGCCATTACTTCACCACAAAGTCAGTAGGCGGAAAGCTACGAATGCCCTCGTGAGGGGGACTGTTATACGAGGCTTCATTGCCTGTTAACGCTGTGCTGCCTGCAGTCTTGCACAAACTTTGTTTGAAAGTCAGGGACCCGCCGTATTCATCAGTTTGCTGGTCAAAAGGGCAGAATGGATGCCATGGGAGCGATCACCGATGTCCCCGGGATCCGGGTTGGCCACGCGCAAAAGTCCGACGACGGCTGGCTGACCGGGGTGACGGTGGTCCTCCCGCCGCCGGGCACGGTGGGTTCGGTGGATGTCCAGGGAGGCGGACCGGCCACCCATGAGACGGACGCCCTGGACCCCACCACCCTGGTCAGCGCCGTCGACGCCGTGGTCCTCACCGGCGGCAGCGCGTACGGCCTAGCCTCCGCCGCCGGCGCCCAGCGCTGGTGCGAGGAGAACGGCCGCGGGTTCCCGGTGCCCGGGGGAGTAGTCCCTATCGTGCCGGCCGCCGCGATCTTCGACCTGGGCAGGGGCGGGGACTTCTCCGCACGTCCGACGGCGGACATGGGCTACGCGGCAACAGCCGCCGCTGCGTCGCAAACGGAAGGGCACGACGTCGGGCGCGGCAACGTGGGTGCCGGCACCGGGGCCCTCATCGGCAGGGGACAGTTCAAAGGCGGCGCAGGCACGGCCTCCATCACGCTGGACAACGGCATAGTTGTCGGCGCCCTTGCCATCGTCAATGCGTTGGGACTCCCCTTTGGGTTCGAAAAGCCCAATCGCCATGATGCAGACGCCCCGCTGAACACCACCCTCGTTGTTGTCGCCACCAATGCGGTGCTCGATGTTGCCGAGTGCAAGCGAACTGCTTCGGCGGCGCACGCCGGGATAGCAAGGGCCCTGAATCCAAGCCACACCCTGGCTGACGGGGACACTGTATTTTGCCTGGCCACCCAGGCTGCGGCACTCGATCGTTCGGACGAAGCTGCCCGGCGGCTCAGCCTCATCACCCTGCAGAGTGCGGCAGCCGACGTCGTACGTTTGGCCATCCTCGACGGCGTAGCCAGTGCCCGGGCCGTGAGCACTCCGGCGGGGGAATATGGTGCGTACGGCGGCGGGATGCGCTAGCATGGCTGGATTTAACTTTCGCTGCAAAGTGGCGTAGTGTTGTTTGTTGGTTGTCTGGACTGCCACGCCCTTTTGGGTCTGGAGCCGGCAATCGATCCAACCAAAACGTTCGTGGCCATGCCCGGTGCAATCCGGCAGGGCTGCGGCAACAACAGTTAGCGGAGGGTATGGCCAAGAAGGACGGGGTCATTGAGATCGAAGGCGTTGTGACCGAGGCGCTGCCTAACGCGATGTTTCGCGTTGAGCTCACCAACAAGCACATCGTTCTGGCACACATCTCTGGAAAGATGCGTCAGCACTACATCCGAATCCTCCCAGAGGACCGCGTAGTGGTGGAGCTGAGCCCGTACGACCTCACCCGTGGTCGTATCGTCTACCGCTACAAGTAAATTGCTGGGCGGCTTCAGCGCGAGCTGAGCGCCGCTCCAGTTGACCAACTGTTACACGCAAAGGAATGCCATGAAGGTCAAGCCGAGCGTCAAGCAGATCTGCGAAAAGTGCAAAGTGATCCGCCGTAATGGCCGGGTCATGGTGATCTGCGAGAACCCGCGCCACAAGCAGCGCCAGGGCTAATTTCCCTTCATCGGGAAATCCTGGGTTGCTAACCCACGCAAGTAAATAAAGGCAGCACAAGCTGATCTGGAACATTGAGCTCGAAAGAGTCCGGACAGCTAACCCCCGGTCGGAGGCTGGGGCCGCACAGAACGTGCGGGTGTACTGCCTAGGACCTCCGGTTTATCAAGGAGTACTGCCACTATGGCTCGTCTCGCTGGCGTAGACATTCCCCGCGAAAAGCGGCTGGAAATTGCGCTTACTTACATCTACGGCGTGGGCAAGACCCGTGCACACGAAACCCTGGCTGCCACGGGCATCAGCGCTGACGTTCGCGTCAAGGACCTGACTGACGCCCAGCTGGTTGAGCTGCGTGACTACATTGAAGGCAACTACAAGGTTGAGGGTGACCTTCGCCGCGAAGTAGCAGCAGATATCCGCCGCAAGGTTGAAATCGGCAGCTACGAAGGCCTGCGCCACCGCAAGGGCCTGCCCGTACGCGGACAGCGTACGAAGACCAACGCACGTACCCGCAAGGGCCCGAAGCGTACCGTCGCCGGCAAGAAGAAGGCCCGTTAAAATCCCCGCCGGGACTAACGGACTTTCCCCCGATAACTTTCTGTAGGAGAAAAAATGCCCCCGAAGACTCGTGGCGCGGTTCGCAAGCCGCGTAAGAAGGACAAGAAGAATATCGCGCTGGGCCAGGCGCACATCAAGAGCACTTTTAACAACACCATCGTTTCCATCACGGACCCGAACGGCGCTGTTATCTCTTGGGCTTCCTCAGGTGAGGTTGGCTTCAAGGGCTCGCGTAAGTCCACCCCGTTCGCAGCCCAGATGGCCGCCGAAGCTGCTGCCAAGCGTGCGCAGGAGCACGGCATGCGCAAGGTAGACGTTTTCGTCAAGGGCCCGGGCTCCGGACGCGAGACCGCGATCCGTTCGCTCCAGGCCGCCGGCCTCGAGGTTGGCTCCATCCAGGACGTCACCCCCGCTGCGCACAACGGCTGCCGCCCGCCGAAGCGCCGCCGCGTCTAAGGCTTTTCCGCCGTTTGAGCTTGCCCGGACCGTCGACGGTCCGGGCAAGCCCAGCGCGTTAAGTCTTCAGACCGAATTTCCACCACCTGTGTTGCGTCATATAGCGGATGCTCGCCGAAAGGAAACCTAAGTGCTCATTGCACAGCGCCCCACCCTCTCCGAAGAGGTAGTCTCCGAAAACCGTTCGCGTTTCATCATTGAACCGCTGGAACCGGGCTTCGGCTACACCCTCGGAAACTCCCTCCGCCGTACCCTGCTCTCCTCCATCCCCGGTGCTGCCGTAACCAGCATCCGGATCGATGGCGTGCTGCACGAGTTCACCACGGTTCCGGGTGTCAAGGAAGATGTCACTGAGATCATCCTGAACATCAAGAGCCTCTCGGTCTCCTCCGAGCACGATGAGCCGGTTGTTGCATACCTGCGCAAGCAGGGCCCCGGAGTCGTCACCGCCGCGGACATCGCTCCGCCGGCCGGCGTCGAATTCCACAACCCGGATCTGCACATCGCCACGCTGAACTCGAAGGGCAAGTTCGAACTCGAACTGACCATCGAGCGCGGCCGCGGCTACGTTTCGGCAGCTCAGAACAAGTCCGGCGATGCAGAGATCGGCCGCATCCCGGTCGACTCCATCTACTCGCCGGTGCTGAAGGTTACTTTCCGCGTGGAAGCAACCCGTGTTGAGCAGCGCACCGACTTCGACAAGCTGATTGTCGACGTCGAGACCAAGCAGGCCATCGCCCCGCGCGATGCTGTTGCTTCCGCAGGCACCACCCTGGTGGAGCTCTTCGGTCTGGCACGTGAGCTGAACACCGCAGCTGAAGGTATCGAGATCGGCCCGTCGCCCACCGACGCTGCCCTGGCAGCCGACATGGCACTGCCGATCGAGGATCTGGACCTCACCGTCCGTTCCTACAACTGCCTCAAGCGTGAGGGCATCCACACCGTGGGTGAACTCGTTGCCCGCTCCGAGGCTGACCTGATGGACATCCGCAACTTCGGTGCCAAGTCCATTGACGAGGTCAAGGCAAAGCTGGTTGAACTGGGCCTGTCCCTCAAGGACTCGCCTCCCGGTTTTGACCTCGCAGCACGCGCCGCAGCAATCGAAGAGGACGACGCCGCCTTCGGCGACGACGAACTCTAAACCAGACCTTGGCCGGCGGGCAGGCACCACGGTGTGCAGCGCCCACGGCTTCCATTTGAGGAGAAACAATTATGCCTACCCCCACTAAGGGTCCGCGCCTCGGAGGCGGCCCGGCTCACGAGCGCCTCATGCTCGCGAACCTGGCAGCATCCCTGTTCGAGCACAAGCGGATCACCACCACGGTGACCAAGGCCAAGCGCCTGAAGCCGTACGCAGAGCGCCTGGTCACCTTCGCCAAGCGTGGCGACCTCGCTTCCCGCCGCCGGGTCCTCGGCCTGATCAGCAACAAGGGCGTCGTCCACGAGCTGTTCACCGACATCGCCCAGGCTGTGGAGAACCGCGACGGCGGCTACACCCGCATCACCAAGATCGGCAACCGCAAGGGCGACAACGCTCCCATGGCTGTCATCGAGCTCGTCCTCGAGCCGGTTTCCGCCAAGCAGGCTGTTGTAGCCGAGGCTACCTCCGCTGCGAAGCGCGACGCTGACAAGAAGGAAGCCGCTGCTGCACCCGTTGCAGAAGAGGCTCCCGAGGCAGAGGCTGTTGAAGCCGACGCTGCTGAGGCTCCGGCTGAAGAGGCTGCAACCGAAGAGGCTCCGGCCGCTGAGGAAGCCCCCGAGGCTCCCGCAGCCGAGGAAAAGGACGCGAAGTAATTCGCTGACTTCCTTCGCATAGACTTGAGTCTATGAACGACCAAAAACCCGCGGCCCCCGTATTGGGGGGCGGCGGGTTTTTGCGTGTCCGGCTTGATTTGTCGTACGACGGCGGCCCTTTCAGCGGGTGGGCACTGCAGCCTGGCCTGCGCACTGTCCAGGGGGTCCTCGAGGAGGCCCTGCACCTGCTGGTACGGCGGCCGGTCCGCGTCACCGTTGCGGGCCGGACGGACGCGGGAGTGCACGCACGCGGCCAGGTTGTCCACCTGGACCTCACGGAAGCCGAGTGGCGGGGACTGCCCCGCGGGCACGAACTGGATCCCGCCGTCGCCATGCTCCGCAGGATCCGCGGCGCCCTGAGCCGGGTGCTCGGGGACCTCACCGGCGCCGTGGAGGTGCACAGGATTACGCTGGCACCCGAAGGCTTTGACGCCCGTTTCTCGGCCCTGTGGCGGCGCTACAGCTACCGCATCGCGGACGGGCCCGCCCTGTGGGACCCGCTGGGCCGGTACTCCACCCTGTGGCATAAGAACCCGCTGGACGTGGACCTGCTCAACGAGGGTGCCTCCAAGCTCCTGGGGCTGCAGAACTTCCTGTCCTTCTGCAAGCCGCGGGAGGGTGCAACCACTATCCGCGAGCTCCAGCGCTTCGAGTTCACGCGGGCCGAAGACGGCGTCATCGTGGCCACTGTCCAGGCCGACGCTTTTTGCCACAACATGGTGCGCGCCCTGGTCGGCTCTGCCCTGTACGTGGGGGAGGGCGTTGAGGAAGCGGGCTGGCTGCACGAGCGCCTGCTGGCCAGGAAGCGGGACGCCAAGTCCGTGCTCGCCGCGCCGCACCCGCTGGTGCTGGAGGAAGTGGCCTACCCGTCCGACGACGAGCTGCTGGCCCGTGCGGAACTGACAAGGGCGCTCCGGGAGCACTGAACCCATCGGTTGCTCCGTAGATGCCGTTTTGAGCCGTCAAAACGGCATCTACGGAGCAACCGATTCCCTAGAACGACGGCGGGGGACCGTCCGCCGGGAGTGTCAGCGTGAACGTGCTGCCCTTGCCCTGGCCGCTCTCACAGGTGATGCTGCCGCCGTGGCCCTCCACGATCATCTTGGTGATGGACAGGCCAAGCCCGGCGCCGGCTATGGCCGCTTTCCGTGCAGATTCCGTCCGGAAGAAGCGCTTGAAGACCCTCGCGGTGTCTTCCCGGCTCATCCCCATTCCCGTGTCGCTGACGCTGAGCCGGACCCATTCCTCACTGAAGCTGGCGCTGACGCTGACCGTCCCGCCGTCGGGGGAGTACTTGATGGCGTTGGAGACGAGGTTGTCCAGCGCCTGGCCGATGCGCAGCGGATCGGCGTAGGCCCAGAGAGGCGAGGGAACGTCGGCCCTGAGCTGGATATGGGCCCGCTCGGCCTGGGCCTGTGCGGAGCCCAGGCTGGTTTCCACCAGGCTGGCCAGGTCTGTCCGCTTGGGGTGCACGTTCAGGGCAACCGAAGCCGACGCCGACAGGTCGGAGACGAGGGCAACCAGCCGTTCCGCGTTCCGCTGGACCACCAGCAGGCGCTGGGCCACCTGTGGCGGCAGTTCAGCGCCGGCGTCATCCAGGACAAGGTCGATGTTCCCGATGATCGAATTCAGGGGCGACTTGAACTCGTGGGAGACGTTCGTGACGAGTTCCTGGTTGGCGGCGAGGGCTTCCACCCAGCCGGTGACATCGCTGTAGACAACCACCGCACCGTTGAAGCTGCCGTCCTCGCTGACCAGGGGCCGGGCGGCCGTGGACACGGCGCGCTGTTCTGTTCCCTCACCGGCCCACACCAGGTAGTCAGCGAAGGACTCACCTGCGATCGCCCGGCTGATGGGACGCTTTTCCGGCGGCAGCAGGGTCCGCCTGTCCTGGCCGAAGATCAGCTGGTGGCCCTGCCCCGGGGCGGCATCGTCAGCGCCGGTGGCCCGGCGGAAGTTCCGCTGCCGGTCGTTGGAGACGAGGAAGCGGCCGGAACGGTCGACGGCGGCAATTCCGACGTCGGTGGCGTCCAGTACCGTCTGGAGCAGCTTTTCCCGTTCCCGGCTTTCGCGCAGCAGTGTCCGGAGCTCCCTGTCCTTCTCCGCGAGTTCACGCTGCTGGAGCCGGACATGGATACTGGCAAACCGGATGGCGAGCGATACCGAGAGCATCATGAGGGGAAAGAGGACAACGGTGGTGATGTCCGTGGCGTTCAGGTTGGGGAAACGTCCCGCAATTGGGGGAAGCATGATGAACATTGGGCCAACAAAGCTCAACACCAGGCTGGTGCGTGTGAGCATTCCTGAGGCGGAAAGCCAGATCACCGGAAAGACCACCAGGACAGCGAGCCCAGGCAGGAGCGGGGCGGCGCCGTTGCGCAGAAACCCGATGGCCGCGAAGTCCAGGACGGGGACAAACAGATAGGACCGGTGGCCCAGGCGCTCCCACGGCACCAGGAAACAGCCCAGGAAGAGGATCCCATGGAGCAGGATTCCGGCCATATAGAGCGGACTGTGCAGCAATGCGGGCCATGCAAAGGGCGTAGCCGCCGCAAGGCCGGCAACAATCAACGTCAGCGGGAGCTGGCACAGCACCACCTGGGCCCGGGGTCCGAGACCCCGGAAGAACCGTATAGGTCCACGCTGGAACAAGTGCTCAGCCATGAGTGCGATTCAAACCCCGCGGACTTGGAATGGAATGCCGGGCGGCAAGTGCGTTCGAATTCCTGATGGTCACCGTTAGCACATCCTTTCGGCTCGTAATCCACATGTCTTGTCATGATAATTGACTTTCCGAATTGAATGGGGAAGTAGATGTGGTCAGTAGAGGTAACGAGTAGCGTATAAATGGTTGGAGCGGATATGGCATTGGCGCTGGGCTGATGGGGGGCCATGTCCGCCTGGCATGGGGATATCAATGGACGAACTTGGCGTGGCTGTGGTAATTGAAGACGATGCCGACGTGCGCAACCTTTTAGAAGGAGTGTTGACGCAGGCAGGGTTTGAAGTGCACACAGCGGCAGACGGACGGGCCGGCGTGGAAGTGGTCCGCGACAAGCAGGCAAATGTTGTGACGCTGGATATCGGGCTTCCCGATATTGACGGTTTTGAAGTACTGCGGCGGATCCGACATTTCAGTAACGCCTACGTGGTGATGCTGACCGGCAGGACAGAGGAGCCGGACCTGCTGTCCGCACTCAATGCGGGTGCGGACGACTACATCGCCAAGCCTTTCCGGCCCAGGGAACTGCGGGCCCGCGTAGCAGCCATGATGCGCAGGCCTCGGCACGAAATCCAAGGGCAGAAGCCCGCCGGGTCCGCCTGGGGAGCACCTCCCGCGCCGGCCGCCGTCCCGCGGACCCACGACTCCGCCGTCCTGCACCACAACGGACTTACCTTGAACCACCGAACGCGTACGGTGGAGATCAAAGGTCAACCGCTGGGGCTCACCCGCAGCGAGTTCGACCTGCTCCATGTGCTGCTGCGCGGCGGCGGTGCGGTGTGCACCCGGGCTGACTTGGTCAGGGCCGTGCGCGGCGAGTTCTATGACCATGACACGTACATCAGCGAGGCGGACGAACGCGCCGTCGAAGTCCACGTGGGCAACCTGCGCCGCAAGCTCAAGGAGGACCAGGTGTCCCCGCGCTGGCTGCAGACGGTCCGCGGCGTGGGCTACCGGCTGGCGCCCAGCAGGCCCCCCGAGGGTTAGGTTGGGCTCAGTCGTTTTCCAGGATGTAGTTGGCCTGGAGCTCGGACACCGTTTGCCCGCCGTCCTCGGCCACCCGCACCATCAGCACCTGGCCCCGGCGGAAGTCACCCATGCGGATCACCGCTTCCAGCAGTTCGGCAAGTTTGGCCAGCCGGAGCCCGCCCACCATGGCTGACGTGATCTTCAGGCTGATCACGGCATCAAGGGCTGAGGCCCGGTCCTGGTTCGCAACGGCTGCCGCCAGCCGGGCGTAGCGCTGGTCCCACATGGCGGCGTAGTCGCGGGCGAAGCGCTGGGCCAGGCCGGAGCCGGCGAGCTCGTCTTCCAGCTCTTCGAGGACGGCTGCGTCAACGAGCGGCAAGAGCCCGGCCGCTTCCTGTGAGGGTGGGGTTCCTGCGGCTGAAGCGACCCCGGACGGCAGGGAGCCCGCAGCGGCGGCCTCGCTGCCGGAATCGGGATCTATACTGTGCATTGTTCAAGGCTACTTCCTGTGATTCTTTCCGTTGTCCTATTTCGGGTGATCCTGTGGAAACCTTGAGCGATTTTGCAGCCGGTAGTGGGATGCCCTACTGCCCGCTGAAGGTCACGACGGTGTTGATGACGGCCGGTCCAAGAATGGCGATGAAGAGGACCGGGAAAATGAAGAAGAGCAGTGGAAACAGGATCATCACGGGAAGCTTCATCGCCTTTTCTTCCGCGCGCTGCCGCCGCTTTACACGCATCACCTTCGCCTGGATTCGGAGCACCCGGCTGATGGCGATGCCGTAGGTGTCAGCCTGGACTACTGCCTGCACAAAGCTGCGCAGTTCCGGAATGTTGGTCCGTTCTGCCAACGCCTGGTAGGACTCGCGCCGGCTGCGGCCCACCTGCATGTCCTGCAGGGTGCGGACCAGTTCCTCGGCGAGCGGACCCTTGCCGTTTTCCCCTGCGCGGGCCATGGCGCCCTCAAAACCGAGGCCAGCCTCCACGGAGATCAGCATCTGGTCCAGCGTGTTGGCCAGTTCCAGCTGCATCGCCTTCTGCCGTTCGATGCCCTTGCTGTAGAGCAGCAGGTCCGGGATGAAGTAGCCCAGGAACAGGACGAACAGGCCCGCAAGCTTCATAATGGGCGTGCTGCCGATGGCGCTGAGGTAGAGGCCCAGGGACGCTCCTGCTGCGCCGAGCCCGAGCTTGGCGGCGAGGACCTTTGCCAGCGGCATGGACTGGGGCCTGCCGGCCAAGGACAGCAATCGGTCCAGTTTCCGGACATAGGCTGGCGGGGTGAGCCTGTAACCGATGCCCGCCAGAAGGCCTGCCGTATTCTTCTCCGGAGCTTCGGCAGCCCGACGGCCCCGGGTGAGAATGGCAACGGTGGCCGTGCGGGCCTTCCGGTCAACGGAGAGGACGGACCATGCCAGGTAACCGATGGGCAGGGAAACAAGTATCAGCGAAAACAGCACTGTGGGATTCATGATCATCTCAGAACTTCAGATCAATGATTTTGCGCATCCAAAGGCTGCCGATCGTCATCAGCACTGCCGACGCGCCGATCATGCCCCAACCGAGCGGGTGGGTGAACATCGAGTTCATGTAGCCCGGATTGACGGTCATCAGCATCAGCACAATGCCGAAGGGCATCGCGATGAGGATGTAGGCGGAGAACTTTCCTTCTGCTGCAAGGGATTTGATGTGCCCCTTGATCTCCGCGCGCTCGCGGATGGTTTCATTCACCTGGTCCAGAACCTCTGCCAGGTTTCCGCCCACCTCGCGGTTGATCTGGATAGCCTGGGCAATCCAAACGAAGTCCTCGTTGCGCATGCGCTCCGATGTATCAATGAGGGAGGCCAGCAGATCGCGTCCCAGGCTTGTCTCGGTGATCACCCGCCGCATCTCCTCGGACGTTGGGCTCTGTGATTCGGCTGCTGCGGCATCAATGGCACGAAGGATGCTGTGCCCGGCGCGGAGGCCGCCGGAGAGAAGTTGAAGGGTGTCGCCGAGTTGGCTGTCGAACTTGGTCCGCCGCTTGCCTGCGAGGAATCCGAGCACAAGGTGGCCTACGAAAGGCGCCAGGACAAACAAGAGGACGGAGATCGCAGGAACTCCGATCACCAACCCCACCAAGACGCCGACGGTAGCGCCCGCAATGACCAGCACCATGTATTCGGTCTGAGTGAAGCGCACGCCGGCATTTTCAAGTGCGTCGCGGTTGAAGAGACGGACGTTGCGGGTTGCCAGGAACCGGTCCAGGGCGCCAACCGTCGCGTCGGCCAGCCGGGTAAGGTTCGACGGCGGATCTGCCTGGAAGGGCCGCCGCCTTTCGAGCGCGATGTCGGGAGTGCGCGGCAGCACCAGCGCCACGCCCACCATGATGGGGGCGAGGAACAGGAGGGCGGCGCCGATAATGATCAACATGCGGTCCTAGGCCTTTCCTGTGCCGGAAGGGTTTGCACCAGCCGGAGCAGCACCGGCCGGGGTGGCGAACACCGACGGCGACACATGGATCCCCAGGTCCTCGAACCGGTCGATGAACCGTGGCCGGATGCCTGTGGCCACGGGCTTGCCAAGGAAGCGTCCGTGCTGGTCAACGCCGGCAGAGTAATCGAAGACGAATGCATCCTGCAGGGTCACGATGTCCCCTTCCATGCCTTGGACCTCGGTCACATGCGTGATCCGGCGGGACCCATCACGCAAACGGGAAATCTGGACAATCAGGTTCACCGCCGAAGCAATCTGTTCACGGATGGCCCGGAGCGGCAGATCCATGCCGGCCATCAGCACCAGGGTTTCGAGCCGGGCCACGGCGTCGCGGGGTGAATTGGAGTGCACCGTTGACAGGGAGCCGTCGTGGCCGGTGTTCATGGCCTGGAGCATGTCCAGGGATTCCCCGCCGCGGACCTCACCCACCACAATCCGGTCCGGTCGCATACGGAGCGAGTTCCGGAGCAGTTCACGGATGGTCACCTCGCCCTTGCCCTCCGTGTTCGGCGGGCGGCTCTCCAGCCGGACCACGTGCTCCTGCTGGATTTGGAGTTCCACGGCATCCTCGATGGTGACGATCCGCTCGTCCGAGGGCAGGAAGGAGGACAGCACGTTAAGGAGCGTGGTTTTGCCGGTGCCCGTACCGCCGGAGACGATGATATTCAGCTTTGCCTTGACGCAGGCGTTAAGCAGCTCGGCCATCTCTGGCGTCAAGGTTCCGAAATCAATCAGGTTCCGGACAGTCAGCGGAGTCTTGCTGAACTTACGGATGGTCAGCGACGAGCCGCCCACCGCCAGGGGCGGGATGACGGCGTTGACACGGGAGCCGTCCTCGAGGCGGGCATCCACCAGCGGTGAGGACTCGTCGATGCGGCGGCCCACTTTGGAAACGATGCGCTCGATGACCTTGCGCAGGTGCTCCTCCGAGCTGAAACGCGAGTCTGCAAGGGTAAGGTGCCCTTTGCGCTCCACGTAGATCTGGTCCATGCGGTTGACCATGATTTCCGTAACGGCTGGATCATCGAGCAACCGCTGCAGCGGGCCGTAGCCCAGAACGTCGTCGGCCACGTCCTGGACCAGGCGTGTACGTTCCTCAGGCGATAGTGGCACCTGCTCAGCGTCGATGATCCTCGTAAGCTCATCGCGGGCAGCGGTTTTCAGCTCATGCTCCGTGATGCCGGAGTCATTGAACCGGGCGCCCAGATGTTCAAACAAGGCGGTCGCGGCCCGCTGCTTAAGTGCTGCGAAAACATCGACGGATTGCTGGAGTTTTGGCTTCGGCTCTTCAAAGAGCGCATTGGGTGCGACGACGGCGGCAGCCGGTGCCGCCGTCGTCCGCTTTTCTCGGGACTGTTCCAGCCACTGCACCCGTTGGGCGGGAACCTCGGGGCGCGGCGCGTCGAGCGTGGGAGCTGAAGCCTTGGCCGAGGCGGGCTGGGCAGACGGCTGGGATTTCGCCTGTGCGGCGTTGATGCGCTCTGAAAGTTTCATCTAGACCACTACCCTTCGATGCAGTTTGCGCTGGGATTTTGCCCGCCACGCGGGGTTGAACCGCTCCACGAGGTGGTTAAGCCCTTTGACGGCCGGGTCTTTTACCGGCTCCTGGAGCACCGGGATTCCCCGGTTTGTGGACAGGGCAACCGCGCGGGATCGCGGGATGCTCACGTCAATGGGCGCCCCGATGGTTGATTCGAGGTCCTGGACGGTGAGGCCGGTCTTGGAGTCGGCCATGTTCAGCACCACATGGCGGGTATCGGGGTTGATGTCCAGCTGGCGCAGGATATCCAATCCGGAACGAAGTCCGCGCACGCTCGGGATATCCATGCCGCTGACCCAGACCACATCGGTGCACTTTTCCATGGCTGCCAGCCCAATCTCGGGCAGCCCCGGCGCGGTGTCCACCACCACGTACTGGAACTGCTGTGACAGCTGTTCGATGAGCCGGCCGATCTGGTCCGGCGTGATCTCGTCCGCGTCGACGGGGGTAGGGGGAGCGCAAAGGGCATAGATACTGCTTGGGTGAACCGTGAGGAAAGCCTTGAGGACCAGCGAATCCTGGCTGGCGGCCGGAGACACAGCGTCCGTCACTGTGTGCTCCGGGTCCAGGTAGAGCCCTGAAGCGACATCCCCGAACTGGAGGTCGAGGTCCACAATGACAACGCTCATGGGGGCGATCTTCCCCAGCCCAATGGCAATATTGGTGGCAATCGTGGTTTTGCCCACGCCGCCTTTGGGCGAGAAAACACCGATCACCAGTCCCTTGTTGCTCTCGGCCGCCTGCTGGGGTGCGAGTGTCCGGTGGCGGCTGGCGAAGGACTGGCTGGCACGCTCCAGCAGGACACGCAGCTGGGCGGCGTCGGAATCGGGGGAGACGATGTCCTTGATGCCTGCCCGCATGGCATGCAGGAGGAAGTCGGGCTCGGGCTCGGCGGCCACAATCACGCCCAGCGCCGGGAAGCTGACGTTCAGGACGGTGGCGAACCGAAGCGCTTCGTCCAAGGGAACCTCAGGCCCCAAAATCAGGACCTCAGGCTGCTCCTGGTCCAGGCTCGCGAAGAGCTGGTGCGGGTCAGAAGGCAACATGCTGGTGAAGAAGGTCTGGACTCCGCCCTGAAGGCCACCCGCGACAGCCTGGCGGAGCCGGGAGTCGAAGTCCACGTCGGGAGTGATGAGGACAAAGCGGCTCACTTGTACAGGTCCTGCCGGGTCATGACGCGGGGTCCGCTTTCCTGGGCGTCGACTGGTTCGCGGCTGAGCCAAAGGGAGGCGTATTCTGCAGCAAAAACGATCTTGTTCGAGTTCACATCGTTGACGGCCACCGTGACCATGAGCATCCCCGTGGGCAGGTTCACGTCCTGGGGGTCCGGCTGGGCAGGGTCGGTTGCGGCGGCGGAAGGCTTTGCCGCTGTTGCTTCCGGCGCCCGCTGGACTGCCGTCACCAGGGCTTTGTGGATCGAGAGCTGGACAGTTTCCTTGTCTGGCTTCGCCTCAAGGCCGCCGTTGGGCAGGGAGATGAAGATGCCTACAGTGTCGCCGGGAGCCAAGCGGCCGCCCACAACGCGCTGGGGCTCAAGCTGGAAGGAGACTTCCTGCAGCCCTGCCGGCACGGGTACGGAGCCGGAGGTCTTTAGTTCTTCGGGGGATACCAGCCGCTCTGCTACGAGCTGCTCACCGGGGACAAGGTCCGCGGACGTGACCTTTCCGGCGGACCCTTCGAGGGTGTTCAAGGCGGTCTTTGCGACGGCGGTGCCGGGCAACTGCTGAAGCGCCACGGAGGCCTTCAAAGTTTCGACGGACGAGCCGGCCGGCACCGCTTTGTTGACCACCAGGACTCCCACTGGATCGAGGTTGGAGACGGCCCGTTGGTCGGCACCCTGGGCGTAGGTCACCACAATGACCGCGCCGACGATGGCAAGCAGCACCGCCACCACACCGGCTAACAAACGAGACTTCACTGACTGCTCCTGAATATCCTATAAATCATGGTTCGTGCCGGACTAGCGGAGTTCAACGACAGTTGCGCCATCGGCGTTGACGTCACCCAAGGTGTAACCCTTGGCGAGGGAAACATATTTTACGAACGTTCCGATGATGCCTCGGCAGGGCTCCCGGCACTCAAGAGCGGCCGGAACGTCGGGTGTTCGGTTGCGGAAAGTGTAGGGAAGTCCCGTGTTGCCGACCTTCCATCCGGCCACCTTGAAGGCGGCGAAGGTGGAAAGTCCGTACACAGCTCCGGAGCCCGTTCCTGTAACCGAAGTGAAAATCGGCAGTAGGATGATGACGTCCTTGCCTGCATTCATGTCTGCCGCCCAGCCATTCAGCAGGGCTTCGCAATGGGAGGGCGGATCAACGCCCGTGGATCCGCCGGCAGTTCCTGTGCTCGCCTTGGTGTCAATGAGCGCACCGCACTGGCCGGGGTCCTGTTTAAGGCCGCCGAATCCGCCTTGGACTGCGGCGCCGGACGGGCCGTAGTTGCAGTCTGCGTTGGCGTTCTTCCCATGCAATTGCAGAAGCTGCATCACCCCGGCCTGGCCGCGGACTTGGCAGATGGACACCGTAATGGGAAAGACGGTCGGTCCCTTGACCGGACTGCCCCAAGCGACTGTTGAAGGGGCATTGACCTCTGCCGTGTTGAAGCCCAGGGCGCGGGCAAGGAAGAGGGATACCTGGTTTGGGGCGTGACCGGCTTCCTGGGATCCGACGGTGGCCGTCACGGTGCGGGTAGTCGTGTTGAGCACTATCGACTTGATATTGCTGAGGCCGTCATTCGCGTTGCGGTTCGCGAGGCTCTTTGCCAGGGAAGAGGTGTTCGAGCAGTCGACGTCGCCGGCGTTCTTCGCGCACTTTTGGGCCACCGAAAAGGCAGCTGCGTCCGCTCCGTTTCGGAGTTGGGCCCGTTCTGAGTACATCATTGCAACGTCTACGGCCATGGCGCCGAAGCCCAGAAGGGCCACTAGCATAATGGCGACGATCACACTCACGGCGCCGCGTTCGCCGTCGTAGTCCCTCTTCCCAGGGGTCAGCCGCCGCACAGCATGGCTCCCTTGCCGGTCAAGGTGAACGGTCCTGCTATTCCGGTCAGAGAGGACAGTGAATATGTGATGGTCACTGTGGCCTGGGGACTTGTCCCGGTGCTGACCATTGAGGGGCATGGCGTACCAAAAACTATGTTGGCGTCCTGCAATCCCGGCTGGACGGAAACAGCTGTGGTCTTTGCTGCTGTTCGCGCTGTTGTTTGGTTGCCGGTGATTGCCATCACCCGGACCCCTTCACGGGCAGCTGCCGATAGCGAGGCCTGGGCGTTGTAGGCACGGCTAAACTCCACGATGCCCAAAAGCAGCATGACAAGGACGGGTGCCACGATCGCAAATTCGACCGCAACGGCCCCGCGCTCGGATGCCCTGGACATGGTGGTGCCTTTCAGTCTCGTTTCGACATAAGGAGTGGCGGGGGGGGGGGGGGGGGGGGCCCCCCCGGGCGGGGGGGGGCGCCCCCGCGGGGGGGGGGG
>NZ_JARCCZ010000013.1:0-142045 GCF_048957775.1 Pseudarthrobacter sp. CC4
TTTCGACATAAGGAGTGGCGGCGGCTTGAATGCCGCCGCCACTCAGGAGCTTAGTAACGCCCTCGAGGGACGTACTTTGACTATGGGGTAGTGGGGTAGGCGCAGGTTCCGCCTGCGGATACGCCCTCTGCTGCTGCGGTCGCCGACCATGTGCCGCCGCCGACCTGGCACTGCACCTGTTCGAACATGGCGTTCAAGGAGCCGCCAAGAAGGCTCACGGCGACAATGATGACAACTGCGATGAGTCCGACCATGATGCCGTATTCGACGGCGGTGGCACCCTTTTCGTTGCTGCGGAGACGGACTGAGAGATTGGTGTAGAGAGAAAGCATTTGAGACTCCTGAGCGAGTGGGGAAGCTGGTCCTGCACCAGCTCTGAAATCAAGTTAGCAACGGACGCTAGGCCTGCGGCCGGATCTTGGAGCATCCTGCGCGAAGGCTTTACGCAGTGTATTTTTCTTGCGCTTATCCTTGGTTTTCGCTGCGCTAACGCTGGGTTTGGAATTGCCCGGGCACACAAACGGACCCCCTCGGTTCTGGGTGCCGAGGGGGTCCGGTCTATGGGGCGCCAAGGCGGCGCGGTACTTTCATCAGGTGAGCTAAGGGATGCCCAGGGCTGCGCTTAGGGCTGCCGTGAGGCTTTGGTAGTGAAGATTCAATGCGTGACCGAAAGCCGTGACACCGAGGACCAGCGCCAAAGCCAGGAACGAAACCAAAATCCCGTACTCAGTGGCGGTGGCGCCACGTTGGTCCTCAAGAAGGGTCTTGAGTGTCCCTGAAAGACGCACCGGGCATCTGCTGATATGGAGATGCATAACTTCCCCTAGGAGAACACAGACATGATCTGAAGCACGGCCGGCCCCAGCAGGACGATGAAAAGAGTAGGCAGGATGAAGAAGATGAGCGGAAAAAGCATCTTGACCGGCATCTTCATTGCGTGTTCTTCCGCGAGCTGCCGGCGCTTGATTCTCATATCCTTCGCTTGCGTCTTGAGGACGCCTGCGATGGCAATGCCGTACGTGTCGGCCTGCACGACGGCCCGTACGAAAGTACGGACTGAAGGAACATCGACTCGTTCGGAAAGCGCCAAGTAAGCCTCCTTGCGTGAACGTCCCACCTGGATGTCCTGCAGGGTCCTGATCAGCTCGTCGGCCAATGGCCCGCGGCCGTTCTCGCCCGCCCTGCCCATCGCAGATTCGAAACCCAGGCCCGCCTGGACGGAGATGAGCATCTGATCCAAGGCGTTGGGAAGTTCAAGACGGATCTCTTCCCGCCGCTTTTGGGCCCGGTTTCGGATAAGAAGGTCGGGAACGAAGTAGGCCAGCGCAACCATGACCACAGCGATGGCGAACCTGCCGGCCGAGGGTGCGCCCAGGAAAACCAGGAGGCCAAGAAGCGCGCCAGCGAAAGCGAGCAGGGGCTTCACCATAAGAATCCGGGTAAGCGGCCATTGCTTCGGCCGACCTGCACCAGCCAGCTGCTTGTCTAGCCAGGCTTCGTAGCTCTTGGGCGTAATGCGCTTGGACAGATCCGTGAACTGCTGGCTGATGTTGAGGGACTGCACGGCTTGACTTGGGCGGCCGCCAAGGTTGGCCTTGATCCGACGCAATCCTGCACGGTCTCCCGTGAAGGACAGCCAGACCATGCCGGAGATAGGAACGATAATTGCCAAGATTGCTGCTAGAGCGATGGGTTGCATGTCGTGTCCCCCTAGTACTTTGGCTTGATGATGCGGCTGAGCCAAAACCCGCCGGTAGAGAGGAGTGCGATCGCGGCGGCCAACATGACAAATCCGATGAAGGTCGTCGTGAACACCCGCGCGTAGGTCGGGTTGAACGTCACCAGTCCGATGAACATCAGGATGGGCAAGGCCATGAGAACCAGGGCGGAAATTCGCCCTTCCGCACTCAGGGCCCTCACCTGGCCTTTCACCTGGTTCCGGTCACGGATGGTGTCACCCACGTGGTCCAGGACCTCGGCAAGGTCACCACCGACTTCACGGTGAATCTCAATTGCCTGTGCGATCCAATAGAAATCTTCGCTCGCGGTTCTCCTGGAGACATCCGCCATCGATTCGCCCAGGTCCCGGCCGATCCTGGTCTCGTTGACGATGCGGCTAAGCTCCTCGGCCATCGGACCATCGTTTTCCTGAGCGGCTGCATCGATGGCACGGAGCAGGCTGTGGCCTGCACGAAGACCTCCCGAGAACATTTGAAGCGTATCCGGTACTTGGGAGTCGAACGTCTTTCGACGCCGGGAAATAAGGAAGTTGAGGGCGACGTAAAGGAGGACTGGGGCCATGATGAAGGTAAGGACGCTGATGCCGAGACCGCCGAGCAAGAAGCCCAGCACCGTCGCCACCAGCGTGATTGCCCCCGCCATCAGGAGGTAGTCTCCCGGTTCTTTGTTTAGGCCTGCCTGCTCGAGCTTTTCCCTGTTGAAGAGGCCCGTGGGTCGCTTCTTAAGACTGCGGTTCAGGACCCCGACGGCCTGGTTGGTCAGGCGGGACAGGCTCGAAGAATGCTGGGCAATGTCCGGACGTCTCCGCGAGAGGGGGACGGCGGAGCTTCTCCACACAACCGTGAAGACCAAGGCCAGTGCAGCATAGACCAGGAACAGTCCGGCCATGAACACCGCGACAGGAGTGTCGACTGCCATTGTCATCGACCCCTGATCGGGTCGGCCCCAAAGATGTGGGGTGAAACGTGGATCCCGAGCTCAATAAACCGGTCAGTGAACCGCGGGCGAACGCCTGTAGGAATGGGCTTCCCGAGGAAGCGTCCGCTTGCATCTACCCCGGCCGAGTAGTCAAAGACGAAGGCATCCTGAAGGGTTACGATATCCCCCTCCATCCCTTGAACCTCGGTGATGTGAGTGACTCTCCGGGTTCCGTCGCGGAGCCTGGAAATGTGGACGATGAGGTTCACGGCGGAAGCTACTTGTTCCCTTACTGCTCGGAGCGGCAGATCCATGCCGGCCATCAGGACCAAAGTCTCCAGGCGGGCGATTGCGTCCCTGGGTGAGTTCGCGTGGACCGTTGAGAGGGAACCGTCGTGCCCGGTGTTCATGGCCTGCAACATATCGAGACATTCGCCGCCGCGGACTTCGCCTACAACGATTCGGTCAGGCCGCATGCGAAGCGAGTTCCGGACAAGGTCCCGGATGGCAACCTCGCCCTTGCCCTCGATGTTTGCCGGCCGGCTCTCCAACCTCACCACATGGTCCTGCTGCAGTTGGAGCTCCACCGCGTCCTCAATAGTGACGATCCTGTCCGAAGCCGGGATGAAGGACGACAGTGCGTTGAGCAAGGTGGTTTTGCCTGTACCCGTACCGCCGGAAACGATGATGTTCATTCGTGCCAGTACGCAGGCCTGGAGAAGTTCTGCCATCTCAGGGGACAGGCTGCCAAAACCAATCAGCTTTTGTACGGTGAGCGCATCACCTCCAAACTTTCGGATGGTCAGTGCCGGTCCGTTGACCGCCAGCGGCGGGATGATTGCGTTGACGCGGGAGCCGTCAGCCAAACGTGCGTCCACCAGCGGAGAGGACTCGTCAATACGGCGGCCAACCTTGGAGACGATACGTTCGATGACGCGACGCAGTGCGTCGTCGGAAGCGAACTTGGTATCCGTGAGTGTCAGTTTGCCGGCGCGCTCCACGTAGACCTGGTCAAAACGGTTCACCATGACTTCGGTGACCGACGGATCATCCAGGAATCGCTGGATGGGCCCGTGGCCAAGGACGTCGTCGATGATTTCCCGAATCAACCGCTGCCGTTCAGCGGATGTGAGGGGGACCTGCTCCTCGTCGACGACGATTTTCAGCTCGTCTTTGACATATTGATGGAGCTCTGCCTCCTCAAGCGACGAGTCAGTGATGCGCGCGCCCAGGCGCTCGTAAAGCGCTTGGCTAGCACGTTCCTTCAGGGCGCTGAGAGCGCCGCTGGCCACGGCGGCTGTGGGTGCCAACTCAACGACCTCGGCTATTTCCGCTGATTTCGCCTCATGGATCCGCCCGAGAGTGGCCGGTTCAAGAGGGCCCATCGCTGGCACGAAGACGTTTTGCGGCTCGACTTCCGCTACTGGCGCGGTTGACTCAGTACCGCGTACCTTTTCAAGCCTGCGTGAGAGGTTCACTGGACAACCGCCCTTCTATGCAACTTCTTGTGTGGTCTTTCTTCCCAATTGGGCTTGAAACGCTCTACCAGCTGCCGGAGCCCCCTTGTTGCGGGGTCCCTGGTGCCGTCCTGGAGCAGCGGTATGCCTTTGTTGGTTGAGAACGGCAAGGTCCTTGAACGGGGGAGTACGACATCCACCGGCGCACCGATAGTTGCTTCGACGTCCTGAAGGGTCAGTCCGCTTCTGCGGTCAGCCATGTTGAGCACCACGTGCCGCCGTTCCGGCAGAAGGTTCAACTCCGCAAGAATCTGGTTGCCGGTGCGAAGGCCGCGGATGCTTGGAACGTCCATTCCGCAGATCCATACGGCGTCGGAGGCCATGTCAAGCGTGGCCAGAACGTGCTCGCCGAGCCCAGGTGCAGTGTCAACCACAACGTACTGGAATTCCTGGCGGAGCTGTGAGAGGAGATGACTGACGTTTTCTCCACTAATCCTGTCCATTTCGACGGGGTTTTTTGGCGCGCACAGTGCATAGATTCCGCCTGGATGAACTGTCAGGTATGTCTTGAGAACCATGGAATCCTGGCTTGCCGCGCCCACAACAGCATCCGTGATGGTGTGCTCAGGTTCCAGCATCAGCCCGCTCGCAACGTCGCCAAACTGGAGGTCGAGGTCGACGATGACCACACCCATTGGTGCAATCTTCCCCAGCCCTATGGCGATGTTCGTTGCAACGGTTGTCTTGCCGACGCCGCCCTTCGGTGAGATGACAGCGATGATGCGTCCGCCGGCGGCATGCTCGTGGTGCTCGGAGCTGCTTGGCGCCAAACCGCGCCGGCGACCTGCTGATGCCAGGCTGGCACGTTCCACAATGATCCGGATATGGTCCACGTCCGCTGCTGGATCCAAAAGATCGCGGATTCCGGCGCGCATCGCTTGGATTGCCACGTCCGAGGACTCACCGGCCACCAGGATCATGCTGATCTCCGGATACTGCAGGTCCATGACGGCGGCGAACTTCAGAGCGTCGTCCGCAGGAAGGCCCGGACCGAGGACGAATACCTCGGGTGGTTCCCCCAGCAGCTGCCTGAGGACCTCTTCAGGGCCCTGCGGGAGGTAATCGGCTTGGAAGTACTGGAGGGAGCCAGGCATGCCGACTGTTGCCATACGAACCCGGCGTTCAAAATCCGTATTGGGTGTGATCAGTACGAAGCGGCTCATCGGAATACCTTCGTCTTATCCACAACACCGTTGTTGCCCTCGGTGGCTTCGCTGGGTTCCTTGGAGAGGTAGATCCTTCCGAATTCGGCAGCGTATACGAGCCGTTCGGCTTCTACGGAGTTGCGGGCAACCGTGATGAGGTAGGTGCCGTCGCTCTGGTTTTCTCCGGAGCTCAGCTTGCCGTCAGACTGTCCTTCCTTCGCTGCATCCGGCTGGGCGGGGCTGCCGTTGCTGAACTGGGTGGCGGTTACAAGCACCTTGTGGAATGTCAGCTGCGTACCTGCGGACTGAGTGGCGTTCGCGCCTTCACCGGTTGAGTCCGTCAGGGAAATGAAGATGCCCACGGTGTCGCCGGCGGTAATTTTTCCGCCCACAACACGTTCAATAGGAAGTTTGAGCGAAATCTCCTGCATGCCATCGGGGACCGCAACCCTGGAAGGACCAAGGAACGAGTTGGCTTCGACCAGGCGGCTGGCCAGCAACTGTTCACCAGGAACGAGCGACACCGCGGTGACTTTGGCTCCTTCATCAGCAAGGTCAGTGACTGTGTCACTCGTCAGCGCGGACTTGGGCAGCGGCTTTTTTACCACCATCCCTCCTATTTCGCTGACCGGTGTTCCCGCTGGAATGGGTGCCTGGACCACAAGTACCTCAGTGGTTTCGGTTCCTGCCATTGCCCGCGCGTCGGCACTTTGTACGTAGGTGATCAGAAGGACTGTGCCGGCTATCGCAATAACCAACGCGGCGATGCCTCCCAGTAGGCGTGCTTTCACTTTCTTCCCCTTTGATGATGCTTACTTGATCAGCCCCAGGACAACGACGTTGCCCGTGGGTGTGGTTGTTCCTCCGGTGAAGAGGTTGGGATCTGCGGAATAGCCGACGAAGGTGCCGTAAAGACCTTTCTCGCTTCCGCTGAATACGTTGGTCGGGTCATACTTGGCCTGACCGGACAAGTTCCAGGCCTGGAGTTTGAACCCGGCCCACTTTTCGATGAAGTACTGGACGGTGCTGCCGCTGCAACTGCCGAACTGTGCGGCAGGCATTCCATCGCAGGTGTATTTGTAGACAGGCAATGCCACCGTGGATCCTGCGAGGGAAGGGTTCAGAGATGGATTGAAAAGGTCAATGCATCCATTTGGTACGGCGGCACCAGCGCTCGTTTCGCTCCATTCGTCGACCTTCGCGGTGACTTTGCAGCCTGTGGAGCTATCCGGATTGAGCCACGCGAAGCCACCAGGAATGATCTGGTTCGAGGGGTTAAGGCCGTTACAGTCCTGGGCGCCGCCCTGGATTAGAATCTTGTGGGGTAGCCCGTCGTCCTTGAATTCGCAGGTAGCAAAGGTGAGGGGAAGAACTGTGATCCCTTCGGTTGGATACAGCCACTTGGCTGTCGCCGTCGCACCTACGGTGGCTGCCGGTGCGTTCAAGGCACTCGCAAACATTTTGCTGAGGAAGCCTGCGTTCGTAGTCCCGTCCTTCGTGGACGTGGTGACGGTGACCTCGCCGGGAACAGAAAGATCCACGGACTGAACCGTGGACTTATTGTCATTGGAGTTGCTGTTGGCAAGGGCCTCGGCCACCGCATTTGCGTTCGCTTGCGTGCAACCCCCGGCTTCGGAGCAGATGTCCACACCAGCAAGGGCGCCAGCATCCGCTGCGTTTTGCAGCTGGGCGCGTTCGGCATAGATCTGCCCGGTGTCCACGGCCAGGGCGCCGGCGCCGATGAGGACGACCATCATGACGGCCACCAATACCCCGGCAGCTCCCCGTTCGGAATCGCCGCCTATCCGTTGCATCGCATAGCTCCTACTCCTGTGAGTGTGACGGAACTGCCAAAGAACCCGGTTAGCGTAGACGCGGGATAGGTGATCGTTACTTGGGCAGTTGCGTTCGGCGCGCAAGCTGCTGGACTGAAGGTGTAGGCGAAAGCCGCGGAGTTGATCCCAGGCGAACCGGCAACCGCCGCTGCTTTGGCGTCGGCTTGGTTGTTTTTCACTGCCATCGTTCGGGCCGCTTCACGCGCCGCCTGAGTGACTGATATTTGGGCGTTATAGGCGTTGGCGAACTCCACGATGCCGACGACGAGCGCCAGCAGCACCGGAGCGACCAAAGCGAACTCCACGGCGATGGCACCGCGGCTCTTGTGCTCCCTGTTTTCTTTACGGGTCTTCTTCAACTGATCCCCCGAGGATGGTTGTAAGGGTGGGAATGTGCCGCCTGTTTATACGGGCGGCACATTCCTTTGAGCTTTACCAGCCGCCGACGGTAGTTCCGAGGTTGGTGAACCAGCTGTTGAGTGCGGTCCCAAATGCGGTGACGCCGACGATGATGAGCAAGGCAATGAAGGCCACGAGGAGCGAGTACTCGGTGGCGGTCGCGCCCCTCTCTGATGAGAATCGTTCTTTAATTCCTGTGAGGAAGGCCAAAAGTGCGACCTGAGAAAAAGCCATGTCATGTTCCTTCTTGTGTGGAAGTTGCTGTCCTTAGTGCCGGTGCAGGGCTGATTCGCGTAATGCGCGGGGGGTGCCGAGTCCTTCGAGAACTTGGCACCTCCCAGGTGCTGCTGCTGTTACCAGCCGCCAACACGAGTGCCGAGGCTGGTGAACCAGGTGTTCAGCGCGCCGCCGAAGGCGGTGACGCCGACGATGATGAGGAGCGCGATGAAGGCGACAAGGAGCGAGTACTCAGTCGCGGTGGCGCCCTTTTCAGAGGAGAAACGATCCTTGACGCCGGCAACGAAAGCCATCATCGAGACCATAAGTGAAGTCATTGTAATTTCCTTTAATTCGGTGAAATGGAGTTGATTTGATTTCAACGAATTTCCAGCTGCCCCCATAATTCTTTAGCGGCTGGACTTCGCTAAGAAAAGATTGTCAGTGAGGGGGAAGGGCAACAATGCGTAGTTGTACTCGAATTTTTTTCCGGGCCCGATGTGGCCGTACTCAGATGGAGGTCGCTGTACTCAGGTGCCGGCCGTTTGCCGACGTCGACTACTTGGGGACCCCATGCCTCAAGGGAGTGGGAGGGGCAATGAAGCCCGAATCTAACTAGTTGACGAAGAGAGCGACGACTGTGGTCGCAAGCAGCATGGAAGGACCGTGCGCCACTTCTGCCCCTGTGATCCGGCGGTTTCTGCCGGCGGCCAACGCCGAGACCAGCCCGTTGATAATGAAGCCCAGGAGGCCCCCGTAGAGAAGCTGCGTCCAGCCTAGGTACCCAAGGTAAAGGCCGATGGGCGCAGCGAGCTTGACGTCGCCCATCCCGATGCCCGCCGGCGAAATCAGCGCCAAAATCAGGTACGCGAAGAACAAAATCAGGCCGCCAGCAAGTGCTCGCGCGAGTGCACCAGCTTGATTATCGAAGAGGGCCGGCAGCATTAACAGGAGGAGGCCGCCAGCAAGAAGTGTTAGGACAAGTGGGTTGGGCAGCAGGTGCCGGGAGATATCAATTCGCCCCAACTGCGTGCCCATAACCGCCAGGAATAGAAAAGCCGGCAAGCTAAAGGTAATTCCCAAGCGAAAGGAAAAGGCAGCGCACGCTGCGAAGGTAATTGCCGCCGTCGTGATTTGGGCAGGGATGCTGGGGCGGGTACCCGCCCTGGGAAGGAAGTGGGCGATGGCAACCTCCGCGGCGGGGGAGAGGATACCGCCAAGGACGCCGGCTCCGACGACGAAAAGCCACACAGCAGACCCATCGTTGACCCAAGAATTCACTGTGTCCCCCCGCGAACGTCGATCCGGCCCGGCGCGGACCAGCGTCCGGCTACCCCATTTTGACCCTGAACCCCTTAACGCGCTAATCTTGGTAGTCGTTGTGCGTGTCCTATTCCGATGGTGCGTGCCCGCTTGAGAATCCGGTTGCAGGATGACTACTCAACGTGCACATTCGGAAGCAAAGGATGACTGGTTACATAGAGCCCTCACCTCTGTTCCGGTAGCGCGCAGATAGTAGGTGCACGAGCTAGTGACACCTAAACAAGAACGCCAGAACAAGAACGAGGCAAACACCGTGCGTACGTACACCCCGAAGCCCGGCGATATCAACCGCCAGTGGCACGTCATTGACGCCACAGACGTTGTCCTTGGTCGTCTCGCGAGCCAGACCGCAATCCTGCTGCGCGGCAAGCACAAGGCCACCTTTGCGTCCCACATGGACATGGGCGACTTCGTCATCATCATCAACGCTGAGAAGGTAGCCCTGACCGGCGCCAAGCTGGAGCAGAAGCGCGCATACCGCCACTCCGGCTACCCGGGCGGCCTGACCTCCGTCAACTACGCGGAACTCCTGGAGTCCAACCCGGTCCGCGCCGTGGAGAAGGCCATCAAGGGCATGCTCCCCAAGAACTCCCTCGCTGCCCAGCAGCTCGGCAAGCTGAAGGTGTACCGCGGTGCTGAGCACCCGCACGCCGCCCAGCAGCCCAAGACTTTCGAAATCACCCAGGTCGCCCAGTAGTCCTGGCCACCAAACAACTTATCTATACAAGGAGAATCGTGGCTCAGAACGAAGAGACCACCGAAGCCGTTGAGGCTGAGGAAACCCTGACCAGCTACACCTCTGAAAGCTCAGCAGCTGACGCTGCTGCGCCGAAGAAGGAGCGCCCGGCACTGACCGTCGCCGGCGCAGCTGTTGGCCGCCGCAAGGAAGCTGTTGCACGCGTTCGCGTTGTCCCCGGCTCCGGCAAGTGGACCATCAACGGGCGTGCGCTGGACAACTACTTCCCGAACAAGCTGCACCAGCAGGACGTCAACGAGCCCTTCAAGATCCTTGATCTCGAAGGCGCCTACGACGTCATCGCCCGCATCCACGGCGGCGGCATCTCCGGCCAGGCCGGCGCCCTGCGCCTCGGCATCGCCCGTTCCCTGAACGAGATCGACGTCGAGAATAACCGCGCCACCCTGAAGAAGGCCGGTTACCTCTCCCGTGACGCCCGCGTCATCGAGCGTAAGAAGGCCGGTCTCAAGAAGGCCCGCAAGGCCCAGCAGTACTCCAAGCGCTAAATCCGCTTGTACAGAAGCCCGTCCCGCCTTTGGCGGGGCGGGCTCTGTTGTTCGGTGTATCAGCTCTTCGTGAGCTGATACACCGTCGTGCTTTCAATGCTTGTCGGAGAAAAGTTCTCGTGAACCCATCGCGAGATAGCCGTTGACTCGCTCTCGGATGCCTGCACCTCGAGGAATGCCTCCTGCTCTACGAAGTAACAGATTTCTCCGGCAGCTACTTTTTCTTTAAATTCCTTAAGCGTGGGGGAGGGATCGCTCCCAGCGAAGCCGCCGAGTGGCATGACGGCGCGACCAGACTCGAGTTGGAGCCTGGCTGCCGTTTGGCTGGCATAACTGGCTGCTGCCCAAGTGCATTCATCGGCTTCTGCCAGAGTTTCCACTACCGCCGGGTCAGGGTCGCGTCCGAACGCAATATCATGCCCCCAGGGGAGTTCGTTGTTACGTAGTGATTCCATGAGATGGCTGATGCTAGCCGGATTTCTAGAGAGAACGCCGGATAGCGGATTCGACCCGTTGAATCCCACTGTCACGTTTTGAACTGAAGTAACCAAGGGGCCGCAGAGCAGGGAGGCGGCCAGAACTCCGGCTGCACCGTACTCGAACTTCTTACTGGGTGGCCTAACAATTAACGTTGCAACCGAAGCGATGCCTAAGCCAAGTATGGCTGTTGGCAGCCAGACCGGCCATTCGGCGCTTCTCAGTACGAGCCATGCTGTCAGGAGTCCGCTCATAGCGATGGCGGCTCCAGAAAGCCGAACTAGCCGTGTGTCACGTCTGTTAATAAGATTGTCTAGCGTAAGGCCAAGCACCAGAGCCAAAGGCGGTCCAAGCACAGCTGTGTAATAGGTGTGAATCTGTTCGCCCATAAAGCTCAGAAGTAGAAATGCCGTGAATAGCCAAGCCGCCGAAATCAATACCAGCGGACGGGTGGTTACGTTTTGGGCAAGATTCTTCCACTGCATAGCTAACAGTCCGACGGCAACAAGCGCACTAAGTAGGAGCCACGAAGCCTCCTGGTTGTAGTTAGCGTTGAATAACCGGAAGAAGCCTGCGTCGCTGTCCACTGGACGGAATTGGGCAGGAACCTGCATCGCCGCTGGCATTTGGGCGCCATTTCCGATGATCCGCTCGACACCGTTGTAGGCAAAAGTCAATTCAAGAACACTATTGGACGGGGATCCGCCGACATACGGTCGATGTTCCTGGGGAATTAGATCAACGACCAGCATCCAGAGCCCGCCGGTAACTGCTAGAGCGAAAGCGCCACCGGCCGCAGTTGCCAAGCGCTTGGACCATTGCTGTTGGCTAAAGAGTAGAAAGGCCAGCCCGAGGGCTGGCACACTGATGAGTCCCTGCAATTGTTTGGTCATAAAGGACAACCCCAAAAGGGCTCCGGCCACGACGAAGAGATGTCCGCGTCCGGTTTCGATGCTCCGGAGTACAAACCAGACGCTGGCCACCATGAGTAGAAGCATCAAAGGGTCGGGGTTGTTATAGCGCGACATTAAGGTGATTATTGGCGTCGTAAAGAAGACGGCTGCACCAAAAAGTGCAGCCGTGCTTGACGCACATCGCCTTAGAATCAGGTAGATGAGTAGTGTGGTGCCCACGCCCATGGCGACTTGAGGAAGCAGCAGGGCCACCGGATTGAAGCCCAAGACGCGGACTGACAGTCCCATAACCCAAAGGCTCAAGGGAGGCTTGTCCACTGTGATGGAGTTGCCCCAATCCGAGGAGCCGAAGAATAAGGCCTTCGCATCCATGGTGCCAGCTTGAACAGCGGCGCTGTAGAAAAAGTTAGCCCAGCCGTTTATGCCCAGGTTCCAGCAGTACAGCACTGCATTTACTGCTAGGAGCGCTAGCAAGACTGGTCGCTCCCAGCTTGGATCTTCAGCGCGACCTCGCCACCAGCCGCGAACAGATCTCGCAGCACGAGCTTGGAAGCCGGGCAAACGTCCGGGGCGCTGGTTGCTTGCCTTGGGAGGCAACGAGGTCGTCGTCGTCCAGGCATCCTGATTTTTCCTTGGAATTGATAGGGCCTCATGAATGTCGCTCATAGGAAGCGTCCACTTGGTGCAGGAGGTGCGGTAACGGAAATGGCGGCGGCTCCGTCATTTTGCCGCACTCGGAACACCCAGAGCCGCAAGAGAACGAACCTCAGCAGAGTGGCGAGGATGTTAGCCGCCGTCAGCGTAAGCAGTTCCAGGTTCGGCGCCGCATCAGCGTTCACGGCGTGCAGTACCAGCAGCGACGACGACGTGATTGTCCAGGCCAGCAGGAACACCATCAGACCCTGGAACTGCTGGGTGAACAGCTTCGCCGGTCCGGTGATGCCGAACGTGAACCGGCGGTTGGCCGCTGTGTTACCCACGGCCGTCAAAAGCAGAGACAAGAAATTTGCTTCCTGCGCCCCGAAGGGACCCTGCAGAACCAGGTAAAGCAACGCGAAGGCCAAGGTTGACACCGCGCCGACCATGCCGAACCGCAGCACCTGGCCGAAGAAGCTTGGCCGGCTCTCCGGAACAATGGGACGGCGCCCCAGCTCGGCGTATATCGCTTGAACAGGAATGACGCCTTTCACCAGGGAGCCTGCCACGCGCACCATGCCCCGCAAATCGTCCAGGGCGGTCTGCTTAATATCCACCCGGCTGTCGGGGTCGTCCACCCAGTCAACGGGGATTTCGTGAATCCGGAGACCAGAGCGCTCCGCAATTATCAGCAGTTCGGTGTCGAAGAACCAGCCGTTGTCCTCCACATACGGCAGGAGGCGCTTTGCTACGTCAGCACGAATGGCCTTGAATCCACACTGCGCATCCGAAAAGCGCACCTGCATTGTCCGGCGTAGCAGAAGATTGTAGGACCTGGATATGAATTCACGTTTGGGTCCCCGGCTTACCCGGGAGCTTTGCCCCAGCCGGGTGCCAATGGAAATGTCCGAATGCCCCGACAGCAAGGGAGCAACCAAAGGGGGCAATGCCGCAAGATCGGTGGACAAGTCTACGTCCAGGTACGCTAAGACCTTTGCTTCAGATGCGCCCCACGCATCCCGGAGGGCGTAACCGCGTCCCTTAATCTCAAGGCGTCGGTATTCAACGTTCGGCATGTGCTCGCTGAGCCGAGCGGCAATCACCGGAGTCCGATCGGTGCTTGCATTGTCGGCGATCGTGATTTTCCACGTCGACGGCATTTCGTGCGTCAGATATTCGGCGAGCCTCGTGATGCTGCTTTCGAGTACCGCTTCTTCGTTGAAGACCGGTACAACAATTTCGAGCGCCAAGCCCCCATAGCTAGGTGTCATGCATGGATCGTAGGTGCGCTGAAATGGCCGTGGCGAGGCTTTTGGGCAAAGACAGGTACCGGCCAAATAAACCAAGTAGTCCCAGTAATTGGCCCTGATGACACCTAGGTACTTGGCCTCCCGCCAACAAGTAGAAACGTCATGCGCGTCCGTCCAACGCGCCCCGGCCCGAACCCATCCTCTAGACTTGACCGGTGTCTAGATTATTTGGAACTGATGGTGTCCGGGGACTGGCGAACGGCCTGTTGACTGCGGAGCTGGCGTTGCAGCTGGCCCAGGCGGCCGCCGTCGTGCTTGGCCACGACCGCAACTCCAACGGGTCGCGGCCGCGCGCCGTGGTGGCGCGTGACCCTCGCGCGAGCGGTGAGTTCATCGCCGCTGCCGTGGAGGCCGGGCTCTCAAGCTCAGGCGTGGACGTCTACGACGCCGGCGTCCTCCCCACGCCTGCGGCGGCCTACCTGGTAGCTGACCTGGACGCCGATTTCGGCGTGATGATCTCCGCCTCCCACAACCCCGCACCGGACAACGGCATCAAGTTCTTCGCCCGCGGCGGCCAGAAACTGCCGGACGACGTTGAGAATGCCATCGAGGCGCAGATGTCCAAGGAAGCGGTGCGGCCCACCGGCGCTGATGTGGGCCGGATCCAGCGCTTCTCCGACGCCGAGGACCGCTACATCGTCCACCTCCTGCGCACTCTGCCGCACAACCTCGAGGGCATCAAGGTGGTCCTGGACTGCGCGCACGGCGCCGCCAGCGGCTGCTCACCCCAGGTGTTCAAGGATGCCGGCGCGCACGTGGTGGTCATCGGCGCCGAACCCGACGGCCACAACATCAACGACGGCGTCGGCTCCACCCATCTTGGCCCGCTCAAGGAAGCGGTGGTCAAATACCAGGCCGACCTCGGTATTGCCCACGACGGCGACGCCGACCGCTGCCTCGCGGTGGACCACGAGGGCAACGAGGTGGACGGCGACCAGATCATGGCCATCCTCGCAGTTGCCCTGAAAAAGTCCGGCAAGCTCAAGGACGACGTCCTGGTGGCCACGGTCATGAGCAACCTCGGCCTGAAGATCGCGCTCCGCAACGCGGGCATCAGCATCCGCGAAACGGCCGTGGGGGACCGTTACGTCCTGGAGGAAATGCGCGACGGCGGCTTCAACCTGGGCGGGGAACAGTCCGGGCACGTAATCTTCGCCGACCATGCCACCACGGGCGACGGCGTCCTGACCGGCCTGCAACTGGCGGCCCAGATCGCCCTGACCGGAAAGCCGCTCAAGGAACTGGCCACCGTGATGACCAAGCTTCCCCAGGTGCTCATCAACGTCAAGGGCGTTGACCGCACACGGGTGGGCAGGAACGAAGTCCTGGCCCAGGCCGTGGCGGCGGCAGAGGCCGCCCTCGGCGAGACTGGCCGCGTCCTGCTCCGCCCCTCCGGCACCGAGCCCGTCGTGCGCGTGATGGTGGAGGCAGCCGACGAAGATACAGCCCAGTCCATCGCCGAACACCTGGCCCAGGTGGTGCGCACCGAGCTGGCTCTGGAGCTTGTCACGGACTAACGGATACCAATCGGCTGTGCGCCCAAGGGTCCGCGTTCTTTGCTAACCAATGCCATAGCAGCAAGACCCCGAAGGCCTGAACGACCGACAAAATCATTAACGGCCATGCGTAGTGGTTGCTTACGAAATAGAGAACATAGACCGTAAGCCCTGTCCCAGACAAGAGCCACGGTATTATCTGGAGGTTGTTTGCTCGGAGCATCAAGAGGGACATGACTTCGACTGAGAAGAAGTAGCGGTCATGCATCTGTGGGAGAAGCAGGGGGCATGCGGCAAGAGTGAAGACGGCCAGGAGGATTCGGCGCTGGTTCGAGTCTTTCCCACGCCAGTACGCCACGCCCGCCAATCCCACTACGGCAGCACATAACGCAATTCCCCACCATCTACCTTGGGCCACGCTCGCCTGTGGAAACCAGGCGAAGATATTAGCGGCGCCAGACAGAAGCCGATCCCCTTGGGTTTGAGCCATATAGACACCCAACGCGTTGGCTGCGGAGCGTCCGTACAGTACAGGGGGCAAGCTCAACGTGGCCCAGACGCCGCCAGCTAGAAGGGGAAAGAAGATGCTATAGCGGTTTCGCAAGGAGACCATTACGAGTGCTGGCAGGAAGAACACGGATTGCAGCTTGAATGAAAAGGCAATGCCCCAGAATAGCCATGCGCTGCGTCCATCATCCCGCAACAAACTCCTTAGCGAAAACAGCAGGAAGGCCGTGTAGATGGAATCACATTGTCCCCACATGCTGGCATTGAGCAAGACGGTGGGCAAGAAGAGCGCAACCAGCGCCGCTAGTCTCGGCGATACCCTCGCTGTAGGGAACTGAGACACGAGTGCCGCAACAGAGACGGCCAAGAAGCAGTCTCCGGCGAGAGAGACAATCTTGATCGCGGCCAGTGGGTCCGCCGGGAGGTGGCTGGCAAGAAACATTAAGAACAAGTAAGGGAAGTTGTAGTTGGAAAAGTCACCAACCAAAGCGCTGGCACCGCGATTTCGAAATTCCAGCATCCAAGGCAGCAAGAAGTTTGTGGCGTCTTCACTTGCGTATGGCAATAACGCCGCGCGGGCTACTATGGCGATGGCAGCAACCAACCAGGCGACCGGGTCCGGAAGATCCCATTCGGTCCGACGGGTGTGGCCTTTGCTAGTTGTCTGCGGTTCCCCCATTAGGTCATCATTTTGCGAGGGCGTCCAGTGTGTCAATGAACTCATTCCAAATAGCGGAAGACACGTCTCTTGATAGAGGCCGGCAGCTGCGTTGGGTGGGTGTAGTTTAGCTAATTAGTTCGGCTCTTCAGGGCGTCCCGGATCTCGGTGAGCAGGGCGATCTGAGGATCCTCCGCCGACTCCTTCTTGACGTCCTGGCCGATCCCCAGCCTGCGGTTGCGGCGTTCCACCATGAGGTTCATAGGCATCACCACCACGAAGTAGATGGCGGCCGAGATCAACAGGAAATTGACGATCGCCGTCAGCAGGACGCCAAACTCGATGGCGTTGCCGTTGAAGTCAATCTTGGCGAAGCTGTCAAAGTTGGGTGAACCGGTCAGCCCGGCGATGAACGGCATGAGCACTTTGTTCACCAAAGCAGTCACCACCGCGCCGAAGGCGGTGCCGATAACCACGGCGACGGCAAGGTCAACAACGTTGCCCTTCATGATGAAGTTCTTGAATCCAGTCAGCATAGGAACCAAACTAGCGCAGTTGCCTTATGGGTAGCCCGGCGCCGCCTCCACACCGAAGTACTCCTCGAGCGTGAAAATCCCGCGCGCAACCATGTCCGTGGCCGCTTCCACGCCGATGTACCGCAGGTGCCACGGCTCGTAGTAGTACCCCGTGACGGGGTGGAACATCCACGGGTACCGCACCACGAAGCCGAACCGGTGCCCGTTCGCCTTGGCCCACACGGCGGCGGGCTGGTCCGCAAAGCACGGCTGGAAACTGCACGCGCCCCCGCCGTCGGCGATGTCGAACGCCCAGCCAGTCTGGTGCTCCGAGTAGCCAGGGCGCGCACTGGCCGTGTCCGCGTCGGCCTGCCCCCGCGCAGCGACGTAGGTGTTGTAGGTCCCCACCTGCGTACCGTACGAGCGGTACCCGCTGGCCAGGACCATCGCCACGCCGTCCCGCCCGGCAGCGGCGAACATCGCCTCCGCAGCCGCCGCCGTCGTGCTGTTCAGCAGCGCAGCTTCGCCGGACGCGGTCATTGCGACGGCGGGCGGCACCAAATCAGCCGGGACGTAGTCGGCCGGGACCAGGGGGCGGCGCTTGTTGACCACCAGCCAGGGGCTCGCGGGGTCTGTGAGCGAGAACTGCCGCGGCAGCGCTGCGGAGGGCGACGGCGCGGGGGACGGAGCGGCAGGTGCGGCAACCTCGGTGGGGGGCGCCGCCGTCGTGCTTTCCGGGGCGGGTGCGGGGGCACCGCCCGCGGAGGATGAGGGGGAGGTGGACGACGGCGCCATCGCCGCGGGTGCCTCCGGCGTGCACGCTGCCAAAACAGTCAGGCCGGCGCCGGCTGCCAGGAACCGGGTGAAGCTGCGCCGGCTCGCCGTCTGCCTGGAAACAGGCGAGCAGTCGTGGCACACGTGTGTTAAACCTTCCGGAGCAACATCCGGCGGATCGAGTGGTCCGCCTCCTTCGTCAGCACCAGCTGCGCACGGCCCCGGGTGGGAAGGACGTTTTCTTCCAGGTTGGGCTCGTTGATGCGCTTCCAGATGTCCCGCGCGGTGACCTCGGCTTCTTCGTCGGACAACGTGGCGTAGCGGTGGAAGTACGATTCCGGCTGGGCAAACGCCGTGCTCCGCAGCTTGCGGAACCGGTCCACGTACCATTCCTCGATGTAGGAAGTCTTGGCATCCACGTAGATGGAGAAGTCGAAGAAGTCGCTCAAGGCCAGGCCCTGCCGGCCGTCGTGCCGCGGCCGCGCCGGGGCCAGCACGTTCAGCCCCTCAACAATCAGGACATCGGGCCGGCGCACCACCACTTCCTTGTCCGGAACGATGTCGTACGTTACGTGGGAATACCACGGGGCGCGCACTTCCTCGGCGCCGCTCTTGATCTCACTCACGAAACGCAGCAGGGCCCGCCGGTCGTACGACTCCGGAAAGCCCTTGCGCTCCAGCAGCTGCCGCCGCTTCAGCTCCGCCAGCGGATAAAGGAAGCCGTCCGTGGTGATGAGTTCCACGTTGGGGGTACCGGGCCAGCGCCGCAGCATCTCGCGGAGCACGCGCGCAATGGTCGACTTGCCCACCGCCACGGACCCCGCCACGCCGATCACAAACGGCGTGCGCTGGGTGTGCTCACCCAGGAACGTGGTGGTGGCGGCGTGCAGCTGCCCGGCAGCCTCGACGTACAGGTGCAGGAGCCGCGACAGGGGAAGGTAGACCTCGCGGATCTCCTTCATGTCCAAAGGATCCCCGAGGCCGCGGAGACGGATGATGTCCTCTTGGTTAAGAGGCTGTTCCATCTCGTCTGCGAGCCGGGACCAGGTCTGCCGGTCCAGCTCCACGAACGGGGAGACACCCTCTCCGTTCGCCTCGTTGCGTTGCAAAGTCACGTTAGTGATTCTGCCCCTCGCCCGGCACATAGCGAAATGGAGGCGCATTTGAGCGCGTAAGCAGCGGCTATGCGCGCCGCGGATCACAGCCCGTGCAGAGTGTCCCGGTTTAGATGTAGGGCACCCCTGCCGATAGTCTTGAGCCTATGTGTGGAATCGTGGGTTATGTGGGCCGTTCTGGTAACGGCGGAAGTCACAGTGCGTTGGATGTTGTCCTTGAGGGGCTGCGCCGCCTGGAGTACCGGGGCTACGACTCCGCCGGGGTGGCTGTGGTGTCCAAGGGCGTGATCGAGTCCCGGAAGAAGTCCGGGAAGCTGAGCAACCTGATCGCGGAGCTGGAGGCGCGTCCGCTGCCGGAGACGATGACCGGGATCGGCCACACCCGCTGGGCCACGCACGGCGGGCCGACGGACCGGAACGCGCACCCGCACCTGGCTGATGAGGGCAGGCTTGCCGTGATCCACAACGGCATCATCGAAAACTTTGCCGAGCTCAAGCAGGAGCTGCTGGACAAGGGCGTCGCGTTCCTGTCCGAGACGGACACCGAGGTGGCTGCGGCGCTGCTGGGCGACATTTTCCGGAACAAGCTCGGCGGGGACGCGTCCGACGGCGGCCTGACCCGGGCCATGGAGCTCGCCTGCCAGCGCCTTGAGGGTGCGTTCACGCTCCTCGCGGTCCACGCTGACCAGCCCGACGTCGTGGTGGCCGCCCGCCGCAACTCGCCCCTGGTGGTGGGTCTGGGTGAGGGGGAGAACTTCCTCGGCTCGGACGTGTCCGGGTTCATCGACTACACCCGCCGGGCGGTGGAGCTGGGCCAGGACCAGATCGTCACCATCACCGCGGACACGGTGGAGATCACCGACTTTTACGGCAACCCGGCCGCGGGCAAGGAATACCACGTGGACTGGGACCCGGCCTCGGCCGAAAAGGGCGGGTTCAGCTCGTTCATGGAGAAGGAAATCCATGACCAGCCGGACGCCGTGGCGCAGACCCTGCTGGGCCGCTCGGACATCAACCACAAGCTGACCCTGGATGAGCTCCGGATCGATCCGGCGCTTTTGAAGCAGGTCAACAAGATCATCGTGTTGGCCTGCGGCACCGCGGCGTACGCGGGGATGGTGGCGAAGTACGCGATCGAGAACTGGTGCCGGATCCCCACCGAGGTGGAGCTCGCGCACGAGTTCCGCTACCGGGACCCGATCCTGGACGCGAACACCTTGGTGGTGTCCATCAGCCAGTCCGGGGAAACCATGGACACCCTGATGGCCGTCCGCTACGCCCGGGAACAGGGCGCCAAGACCATCTCGGTCTGCAACACCAACGGTTCCACCATCCCGCGCGAGTCCGACGCCGTGCTCTACACCCACGCCGGCCCGGAAATCGCGGTGGCCTCCACCAAGGCGTTCCTGGCCCAGATCACCGCCGCGTACCTGCTGGGCCTGTACCTGGCGCAGCTGCGCGGGAACATCTTCTCCGGCCAGATCAAGGACGTCCTCGCGGACCTGAACAAGATCCCGGCGAAGATCCAGAAGATCCTGGACAACGCCGGCCCGCTGCGCGAGCTGGCCCGGAGCATGGCCAACGAGAAGTCGGTGCTGTTCCTGGGCCGCCACGTGGGCTACCCGGTGGCCCTGGAGGGTGCGCTGAAGCTGAAGGAAATCGCGTACATCCACGCCGAGGGCTTCGCCGCCGGTGAGCTCAAGCACGGCCCGATCGCCCTGATCGATGAAGGCCAGCCGGTGTTCGTGGTGGTCCCGTCCCCGCGCGGCCGTGATTCCCTGCACGCCAAGGTGGTCTCCAACATCCAGGAAGTCCGCGCCCGCGGCGCCCGCACCCTGGTCATCGCCGAGGAAGGCGACGAAGCGGTCAAGGCCTACGCCGAGCACGTTTTCTACGTCCCGGAAACCCCGACGCTGCTGATGCCGCTGCTGACCACCGTCCCGCTGCAGATCTTCGCCGCGGAACTGGCCCAGGCAAAGGGCTACGACGTGGACCAGCCCCGCAACCTCGCCAAGAGCGTCACCGTCGAGTAACTGGACCTGATTTAGAGCTGAAGCCCCGGGCACAGAGCCCGGGGCTTCAGCTTTTAAGCGTGTGCTCCGGCCCGGCATGGGCGGCAGCCCGGGGGCGTCACCGTAGAATAAGCCGCATGATTGTTGGCATTGGCGTAGACGTTGTAGACATCGAGCGGTTCGGCCGCCAGCTTGAGCGCACCCCCGGCCTCCGGGACCGGCTGTTCGTTCCGGCTGAGCGGGAACTGAACACCCGGTCCCTCGCCGCGCGGTTTGCCGCGAAGGAGGCTGTGGCCAAGGTCCTGGGCGCGCCGGCCGGCATGAACTGGCAGGACTGCTGGATCGGCCTGGACCACAACGGGCCCACCGTCCAGGTGAAGGGCACCGTGCTGGCCGTGGCAGAGGCCAAGGGCGTCAAGCGCTGGCACCTCTCCATGAGCCACGACGGCGGCATCGCCACTGCGACGGTCCTGGCCGAAGGCTGAGCGGCTCCGGCCGTCACGGGACTGACACGTTGATCAGCGCCTATACCGGCACCCAGGTCCGGCAGGCCGAGGAACCGCTCCTCGCCTCCGGCCTGGGGGACGCCCTCATGCAGCGCGCCGCCCACGGCCTGGCCAACGCGGTCTTCGCCGAGCTCAAAACCCGCGGCCGCCGCGTTTACGGTGCCAGCGTCGCAGTGCTGGCCGGCAAGGGCAACAACGGCGGGGACGGGCTGTACGCGGCCTCGTTCCTTGCGGCCCGGGGCGTGCGCACGACGGCGGTCCTCACCGGGGATTCCGCCCACGCACTGGCGTTGGCTGCCTTTGAGCGCGCCGGCGGCCGGGTCCGCCGCCTCTCCGAAGCGGCACCCGGGAAACTTGCGGCAGAAACGGCCTGCGCCGACGTCGTGATTGATGCCGTGCTGGGCACAGGTGCGCAAGGCGGGCTGCGGGGAAGTGCTGCCGGCCTCGTGGCCGCCCTCGCCGAGCTCAGGGCTGACGGCGCCGGAAACACCTTTGTTGTGGCCTGCGACCTTCCCAGCGGCGTGGACGCCGACACCGGGGAAGTGTCCCGGCCTGTGCTGCCGGCTGACCTGACCGTCACGTTCGGCGGCGCCAAGGCGGGCCTGCTGGCCGACCCGGGCGCCGACTATGCCGGCAGGGTGGAGGTAGTGCCGATCGGCATCGAGGAACACCTGCCCGAACCGTTGCTGCGCCGGCTCGAAGAAGTGGACATGGCCAGGATCCTCCCGCGCCCTGCCCGCCGGGCCCACAAGTATTCGCGCGGGGTGCTGGGAGTGGTGGCGGGGTCCGCTGATTATCCGGGCGCCGCCGTCCTGGCCTGCCGGGGTGCGCTCGCCGCCGGGGTGGGGATGGTCCGTTACCTCGGTCCGCCCGAAGTCGCTGACCTGGTGCGGCAGTCCTGCCCCGAAGTGGTCTGCAGTACCGGCACGGTTGCGGAGAACCGCGTCCAGGCCTGGCTGGTGGGCTCGGGCATGGGTCCCGGGGACCATGACCAGCTCCAGCGCGCCCGTGATGCCGTGGACTCCGGGCTCCCTGTCGTGGCAGATGCCGGGGCCCTGCCCGCCCTTCCCGATGTTCTGGCCCCGCAGGTTGTCCTCACCCCGCATGCCGGCGAGCTCGCCGCGCTCCTGCGGCGCCTTGGCCGGGGGGAGGACAGGGAAGCCGTGGAAGCCGGAACCCTGGCCGCCGTCCGCCAGGCTTCGCAGCTGACCGGGGCCACAGTGCTGCTCAAGGGCGCAACCACCCTGGTGGCCGCACCCTCCGGCAGCGTGTACAGCCAGGCTGACGGCACACCCTGGCTCGCCACCGCCGGCAGCGGCGACGTCCTGGCCGGCGTCATCGGCGCGCTGCTCGCCCAGGCAGGTTCCGACGTCGGACGCTTCCGGACGGAGGGCGCTGACGGGGACGCGCGCTGGGCCGCTATTGCCGCGCTGGGAGCCGCCCTGCACGGGAAAGCCGGCACGTCGGCGTCGGACGCGTGCTCCGGTGGTCCGATCGCTGCTGGCGGAATTGCCGACGCCTTACCCGAAGTGTGGGGTAAAGTCAGCAAGCTTAGTAACTCTGGGGCCGGGAAATGTAATAGTCACAGCCAGCCGTTACGGTAGGCATTAGTTCGCACCGGCAGTAGGGGCGCTCCTGCTCCTCTGCTGCCGAATCACAAAGAGGAGCATTATGGAAGTCTGGCCTGGATCGGCTTATCCCCTGGGTGCCACGTTCAACGGAACCGGCACCAACTTTGCCCTGTTCAGCGAACGAGCAGAAAAAGTCGAACTTTGCCTCTTCGATGAGGACGGCAAGGAAACCCGCATCACCCTGGACGAGGTGGACGGATACGTCTGGCACTGCTATATCCCGCAGGTCCAGCCGGGTCAGAAGTACGGCTACCGCGTCCACGGACCCTACGACCCCGCGTCGGGCAACCGCTTCAACCCCAACAAGCTCCTGTTGGACCCCTATGCCAAGGCCGTGCACGGCCAGGTGGACTGGGATCCGTCCCTGTTCACCTACAACCTGGGCGAGCCGGACTCCATCAACAACGAGGACTCCGCCAGCCACATGATGATGGGCGTGGTCATCAACCCCTTCTTCGACTGGGACGGCGACCAGAACCTCCGGATTCCCTACCACCAGTCCGTTATCTACGAAGCCCACGTCAAGGGCCTCACCCAGCTCCACCCGGAAATCCCCGAGGAACAGCGCGGAACCTACGCCGGTGTGGCGCACCCCGCCGTCATCTCCCACCTGCAGAAGCTCGGCGTCACCGCCATCGAGCTGATGCCCGTGCACCAGTTCGTCAATGAAGGCACCCTGCAGGACAAGGGCCTGAACAACTACTGGGGCTACAACACCATCGGCTTCTTTGCGCCGCAGAACACCTACAGCTCCACCGGCGACACCGGCCAGCAGGTCCAGGACTTCAAAGCCATGGTGCGGTCCCTTCACAAGGCCGGCATCGAGGTCATCCTGGACGTCGTCTACAACCACACCGCGGAAGGCAACCACCTGGGCCCCACGCTGTCCTTCAAGGGCATCGACAACGCCGCCTACTACCGTTTGATGGAGGGCGACGAAAAGCACTACATGGACTACACCGGCACCGGCAACTCCCTCAACGTCCGCCAGCCGCACTCCCTGCAGCTGCTGATGGACTCACTGCGCTACTGGGTCAGCGAGATGCACGTGGACGGCTTCCGCTTCGACCTCGCCTCCACCCTGGCCCGCGAGTTCTACGACGTTGACAAGCTGTCCACCTTCTTCGAACTCATCCAGCAGGACCCGGTCGTCTCCCAGGTGAAGCTCATCGCCGAGCCCTGGGACGTTGGTCCCGGCGGCTACCAGGTGGGCAACTTCCCGCCGCAGTGGACTGAATGGAACGGCAAATACCGTGACACCGTGCGGGACTTCTGGCGCGGCGAGCCCGCCACGCTCGGCGAATTCGCCTCCCGCATCACCGGTTCCGCGGACCTGTACGAGCACTCCGGCCGCCGGCCGGTGGCCTCCATCAACTTCGTCACCGCGCATGACGGCTTCACCCTCGCGGACCTGGTGTCCTACAACGAGAAGCACAACGAGGCCAACGGCGAAGGCAACAACGACGGCGAATCCCACAACCGGTCCTGGAACTGTGGCGTCGAAGGTCCCACCGATGACCCCGAAGTCCTTGGCCTGCGCGCCCGGCAGCAACGGAACTTCATTGCCTCGCTGCTGCTGTCCCAGGGCGTCCCCATGCTCCTGCACGGTGACGAAATGGGGCGCACCCAGCAGGGCAACAACAACGGCTACTGCCAGGACTCCGAGCTGACCTGGGTCAACTGGGACACCGTCGACCAGCCACTGATCGAGTTCACGGCAGCGGTCAACGCGCTGCGGGCCAAGCACCCCACCTTCCGCCGCAGCCGGTTCTTCGACGGACGGCCCGTGCTGCGGGGCGAGGGAGAACGGCTGCCGGACATCGTTTGGCTGGATCCGTCGGGCGAGACCATGAAGCCGGAAGCGTGGGACAGCGGATTCGGGCGGTCCGTGGGCGTCTTCCTGAACGGCCATGGCATCCAGGGCAAGGACAGCCGCGGCCGGAGGATCACCGACGTGAACTTCCTGCTGTACTTCAATGCCCACGATGACACCGTCAAGTTCACCCTGCCTGCGGACGAATACGCACCGGCCTGGGACGTCATCATCGACACTGCCGGGCAGAACGCGGACACCCAGCCGGTCAACGCCGGGGAGCCGCTGCCCGTGGAAGCAAAGTCCCTGGTGGTCCTGCGCGCGCACCAAGTCGAGGAAGTTGAGCCTGACCACTCCGTGGCCGCATCCCTGGCGGCCCTGACGCAGACCTCCACCAGCGAAACCGAGTCGCTCACCACGCCCATGGTGGCCGAACCCGGGAAGACTACCAAGGTCGGCTCGCGGAAGTCTTCCAAAAAATGAGGGTGCCCGCATCCACCTACCGCCTGCAGATCCGAAGCAGCTTCACACTGTTTGATGCTGCCGAAAAGGTGCCGTACCTGAAGTCGCTCGGGGTGGACTGGGTGTATCTTTCACCCATCCTGACGGCAGAGCAGGGCTCGGACCACGGCTATGACGTGACCGATCCCTCCGCCGTGGACCCGGCGCGGGGCGGCCCCGAGGGGCTGGCGGCGCTGTCCAAGGCCGCGCGCGAACACGGCATGGGCGTTTTGGTGGACATTGTGCCCAACCATGTGGGCGTGGCGACGCCGGCCCAGAACCCGTGGTGGTGGTCTTTGCTGAAGGAAGGGCAGGGCTCACCGTACGCCGAAGCGTTCGATGTCGAGTGGGAGCTTGCCGGCGGGAAGATCCGGCTGCCCATGCTGGGCTCTGACGGGGACCTGGACAAGCTGGAGATCAAGGACGGAGAACTTCGGTACTACGACCACCGCTTCCCGCTCGCCGAGGGCACGTACTCCGACGGCGATTCACCGCAGGAGGTGCACAGCCGCCAGCACTACGAGCTGATGGACTGGCGCCGCGCGGACGCGGAGCTCAACTACCGGCGCTTCTTCGCGGTTACCACGCTCGCGGGGATCCGGGTGGAAACTCCGCGCGTGTTCGAGGAAGCCCATGCCGAGGTGGGCCGGTGGTTCCGCGAGGGCCTGGTGGACGGCCTGCGGGTGGACCACCCTGACGGGCTGGCAGATCCGGTGGGGTACCTGCGCTGGCTGAAGGACCTCAGCGGCGGCGCCTATGTGCTGGTGGAGAAAATCCTCGAACCGGGCGAGGACCTGCCCAGCGAGTTCGCGTGTGAAGGAACCACCGGGTACGACGCCCTGGCGGACGTGGACCGGGTGTTCGTGGACCCGGCCGGAGAACAGGCGCTGGACGCCCTGGACGCGAAGCTCCGGCACTCTGATATTCCCGCGGATTATGCCGGGATGATCCGGGGCACCAAGCGGATGATCGCGGACGGCATCCTGCGCTCCGAGGTGCTGCGGCTGGCCCGGCTGGTTCCCGAGTCCCACGGGCTTACGGTGGAACAGGCAGCCGACGCCATCGCCGAGATCATTGCCGCGTTCCCGGTGTACCGGACCTACCTGCCCACCGGCGCTGAGATCCTCAAAGAGGCGTGCGAGTCCGCCGCTGCCTCGCGGCCCGAGCTGGAGGTTGCCGTGGGAACGCTGCTGCCGCTGCTCCTTGATCCGGCGAACCCCATCGCGGTCCGGTTCCAGCAGACCTCCGGCATGGTGATGGCCAAGGGCGTGGAGGACACCGCGTTCTACCGCTACACCCGTCTGGGCACGCTGACGGAGGTAGGGGCCGAACCGACCGAATTCTCCGTGCCGGTTGAGGAGTTCCACCACAGGATGCTTCGCCGCCAGCAGGAGCTGCCGCTGTCCATGACCACCATGTCCACCCATGACACCAAGCGCAGCGAGGACGCCAGGGCACGGATCTCGGTCATCGCTGAACTTCCCCGGGAGTGGGCGGACACCCTGGACACGCTGCGCGGACTTGCCCCGATCCCGGACGGCCCGTACGAGAACCTGCTCTGGCAGGCGGTCGTCGGAGCGTGGCCCGCCAGCCGGGAACGGCTCCAGGGCTACGCGGAAAAGGCCGCCCGGGAAGCCGGCAACTCCACCACCTGGACGGACCCGGACGGGGACTTCGAGTCCTCAGTCAAGGCAGCCGTGGACGCAATGTTCGACGACGCCCGGGTCGCCAGGGTGGTGGAGGATTTCGTGGCACGGATCGACTCCTACGCCGCGTCCAACTCCGTGTCCGCCAAGCTGGTCCAACTGACCATGCCGGGCGTTCCGGACGTGTACCAGGGCAGCGAGTTCTGGGAACGGTCCCTGACCGACCCCGACAACCGGCGGCCCGTGGACTTCGCCGGCCGGCAGGAGGAGCTGGCAAAGCTCGACGCCGGCACCTTGCCTGAGGCGGGCACCGAAACCAGCAAGCTCCTGGCCACCTCCCGGGCACTCCGGCTCCGCCGCGATCGGCCCGAACTGTTCCAGGGCTACCACCCTGTGACGGCCACAGGTTCCGCGGCAGCGCACCTGCTCGCCTTCCACCGCGGGAGTGACGGTGCCGCGGGCGCCCTGACGCTGGCCACCCGGCTGCCCGCCGGACTGGCGGCCAACGGCGGCTGGCAGGACACCGCCGTCGAACTTTCCGTAGCCATGCGGGACGCCCTGACCGGCGCCGGCTACGGGCCGGGCGCCGTTTCGGTGGCAGACGTGCTGGGTACCTACCCCGTGGCTTTGCTGGTACCAGTGGATGGAGAACAGGCATGACCCTCGTGAATGTTGGGCCGGAGCGTTTCGATGTCTGGGCCCCGGAGGCCAGGTCGGTAACCCTGCTCGCGGACGGCCGGCAGTACCCCATGGTGAAGAAGGAGACGGCGCCCGGCTCGGACGGCTGGTGGGCCGCTCCGGACGCACCGGGCGAGGGCGAGGTGGACTACGGGTACCTGCTGGACGGGGACGGCCACCCGCTGCCGGATCCGCGGTCGCGGCGGCTGCCTGCCGGAGTGCATGAGCTCTCCAGGACCTTCGACCCCGCCGCCCATGCCTGGCAGGACGGCGGCTGGAAGGGCAAGGAACTGCAGGGCTCGGTCATCTACGAACTCCACGTGGGGACCTTCACGCCCGAGGGAACCCTGGAGGCCGCCGCCGCAAAGCTAGGCTATCTGGCGGACCTCGGCGTCGACTTCGTCGAACTGCTGCCGGTCAACGGCTTCAACGGAACCCACAACTGGGGCTACGACGGCGTCCAGTGGTACGCGGTCCACGAAGGCTACGGCGGCCCGGCGGCCTACCAGCGGTTCGTGGACGCGGCCCATGCTGCCGGCATTGGCGTCATCCAGGACGTTGTCTACAACCACCTCGGCCCCAGCGGGAACTACCTGTCCAGGTTCGGGCCCTACCTGAAGCAGGGCGACGCCAACACGTGGGGCGACTCGGTGAACCTGGACGGCCCCGGCTCCGACGTGGTGCGCGAGTACATCCTGGACAACCTGGCGCTGTGGCTCCGCGACTACCACGTGGACGGGCTCCGGCTGGATGCGGTGCACGCGCTGCGCGATGAGCGGGCCGTGCACATCCTGGAAGAGTTCGGCGCCTTGGGCGACGCCGTCTCGGCCGAAACGGGGCTGCCGAAGACCCTGATTGCGGAATCGGACCTGAACAACCCCCGCCTGCTGTATCCCCGGGACGCCAACGGGTACGGGCTGGCCGGGCAGTGGAGCGACGACTTCCACCACGCGGTGCACGTGAGCGTCAGCGGCGAGACCACCGGGTACTACGAGGACTTCCAGTCGCTGGGGGTCCTGGCGAAGGTACTCAAGGACGGCTTCCTGCACGACGGCAGCTACTCCAGTTTCCGCGGCCGGCACCACGGCCGGCCCATCAATGCTTCGCTGGTGCACCCGGCGGCATTGGTGGTGTGCAGCCAGAACCACGACCAGATCGGCAACCGCGCCACGGGGGACAGGCTCTCGCAGTCGCTGTCCCACGGGCAGTTGGCCATGGCCGCCGTACTCACGCTGACCTCGCCGTTCACGCCCATGCTGTTCATGGGCGAGGAGTTCGCCGCGAGCACCCCCTGGCAGTTCTTCACCTCCCACCCTGAGCCTGAACTCGGCAAGGCCACTGCGGAAGGCCGGATCAAGGAGTTCGAGCGCATGGGGTGGGATCCCGCCGTCGTGCCCGATCCCCAGGACCCGGAGACCTTCCGCCGGTCCAAGCTGAACTGGGACGAGGCCGCCAGGGGTGACCACGCGCGGCTCCTTGAGCTTTACCGCTCCCTGACGGCATTGCGCCGGGAGCACGCGGAACTTGCCGGCCTTGGCTTCACCGAGACGGACGTGACGTTCGACGACGACGCGGGCTGGCTGCGATTCCGGCGGGGGAGCATTGAGGTGCTGCTGAACCTGTCGGACGCCAAGGTCCGGCTGGAAAACGTGCCCGGTGCCGTCCTGCTGGCAACGGACGAGGGGACCGGCCTTGACGGCGAAGCCCTCGCCCTGGCGCCTTGGAGCGCGGCCATTGTGAAGTCCTGATCCCTGGTCAGGCAACGTTTGCGCCGCGGGCTGGAGTTGTCAGCCCGCGGCGTAACTTTTGCGCTCCGGACTGTAGCGCCCGTCACAACTGGCAGGATGGAACGTATGACTTATTCAGCCGCGGAAAACCGCTATGAATCCATGCCTTACCGCCGCGTCGGCCGGAGCGGCCTGAAACTCCCGGCCATCTCGCTGGGCCTCTGGCACAACTTCGGTGACGACAAGCGCTTTGACGAACAGCGCGCCATCCTCCGCCGCGCCTTCGATCTGGGCGTGAACCACTTCGACCTCGCCAACAACTACGGCCCGCCGGACGGCTCCGCCGAAACCAACTTCGGCCGCCACCTGCAGGATGACTTCAAGCCCTACCGGGACGAGCTGGTCATCTCCACCAAGGCCGGCTACTACATGTGGCCTGGCCCGTACGGGGAGTGGGGCTCCCGCAAGTACCTCATCTCCAGCCTGGACCAGTCGCTGCAGCGGATGGGCCTGGACTACGTGGACATCTTCTACAGCCACCGACCCGACCCCGAGACGCCCATGGAGGAGACCATGGGCGCCCTGGACTACGCCGTCCGCTCCGGCAAGGCGCTGTACGCCGGCATCTCGTCCTACACACCCGAGCAGACCCTTGAAGCCGCCCGCATCCTGAAAGAGCTCGGCACCCCGCTGCTCATCCACCAGCCCAGCTACTCCATGCTCAACCGCTGGACCGAGAACGGAACGCCGAACCTGTACGAGGCGCTCGACCAGGTGGGTGCAGGCTCCATCGCCTTCTCCCCGCTGGCCCAAGGCATGCTCACCGACCGCTACCTGAACGGCATCCCCGCCGATTCCCGGGCAGCCAAGGCACGTTTCCTCTCCGAGGACGCCATCACGGAGGAGAAGCTGGACCGGATCCGGGGCCTGCACAGGATCGCCGAGGGCCGCGGGCAGTCGCTGGCCCAGATGGCCGTTGCCTGGATCCTGCGGGACCAGCCGAAGGGCTCACCGGTCACCTCCGCCCTCATCGGCGCCTCCAGCGTCCGCCAGCTGGAGGACACCCTGTCCGCCATCAACAACCTCGAGTTCACCGCGGACGAGCTGAACGCCATCGACGAGTTCGCCGTTGAATCGGACATCAACCTCTGGAAGCAGCCTGCCTGATTCCGTTACCGTGATTCCACAGAGTGGGACGGGGGAACAAGCCCCGGTCCCACTCAGTTGGATACTATGAAAACGCGCCGCTTGGCGCAGAGCCTGCCGCGCCGCCGTCGTCCATTCTTCGACGCGATCGCGGCGGGCTGACGTTTGTCCTCAAAGGAGTTCCGTGTCTTCACATCCGATTCGTGTTGCAATCGTCGGCGTAGGTAACTGCGCCGCTTCGCTGGTCCAGGGCGTCCACTACTACAAGGACGCCGACCCCAAGGCCACGGTTCCGGGCCTGATGCACGTTGAGTTCGGCCCGTACCACGTGGGTGACGTTGAGTTCGTCGCCGCGTTCGACGTCGACGGCAAGAAGGTCGGCGTTGACCTTGCCGACGCCATTCTGGCCAGCGAAAACAACACCATCAAGATCGCTGACGTGCCGCCCACCGGCGTCACCGTCCAGCGCGGCCACACCCTCGACGGCCTGGGCAAGTACTACCTCGAGACCATTGAGCAGTCCACCGAAGAGCCCGTGGACGTCGTCCAGGCGCTCAAGGACGCCAAGGTCGACGTCATGGTCTGCTACCTGCCGGTGGGGTCGCAGGAAGCCGCCGAGTTCTACGCCCAGTGCGCCACCGACGCCGGCGTCGCCTTCGTGAACGCCCTGCCCGTGTTCATTGCCGGGACCAAGGAGTGGGCTGACAAGTTCACCGCCGCCGGCGTTCCGATCGTGGGCGACGACATCAAGAGCCAGATCGGTGCCACCATCACGCACCGCGTCATGGCGAAGCTCTTCGAAGACCGCGGCGTCACCCTGGACCGCACCTACCAGCTGAACGTCGGCGGCAACATGGACTTCAAGAACATGCTGGAGCGCGACCGCCTGGAGTCCAAGAAGATCTCCAAGACGCAGGCTGTGACGTCGAACGTCGAAGCCGAACTGGCTGCCAAGGACGTGCACATCGGCCCGTCCGACTACGTCCAGTGGCTTGACGACCGCAAGTGGGCGTTCGTCCGCCTTGAGGGCCGCAACTTCGGCGACGCGCCCGTGTCGCTCGAATACAAGCTGGAGGTCTGGGATTCCCCGAACTCCGCCGGCGTGATCATCGACGCCATCCGCGCCGCCAAGATCGGTCTGGACCGCGGCATCGGCGGACCCCTGCTTTCGGCATCGAGCTACTTCATGAAGTCCCCGCCGGAGCAGTTCAACGACGACCTCGCCCGCGAAAAGGTGGAAGCCTTCATCCGCGGAGACCTCGAGCGCTAAACCTCCAGTCCGGTTGCCCCTGAGACCCTCTCTCACTTGACGCGGGTTTCTGGACGATCCTCTCTCACTTAACGTGGGCTTTCACGCGGCGCTCTCTCACTTCGGTGGGGGAGCGCCGCGCCTTTAATCCTGGTATCGGCGGATGGCGTGGCTGGCCTGGGCGAGTGCCAGGAGTTTGAGCAGAAGCTGGCTGTGCATATGCATGCCGACGGCGGCAGTAAGTATGAGCCTGTCGGTGCTCTCCGGGGCGGTCGTCGCGGCAATGTCGATTCCGGCCACCTCGTCCATTGCCTTGCTGTACGCCTCCAGAACTGTCGCAGAGACAGGAATCTTGAGGCCCGCCATCAGCTCCAGGTGGGCCGTGAGTGCGTTCCGGGCGTCACTTGGGGAATCCGGCCAGCCGCGGAGACGTACGACGGCGGCAGTCGCCTCTGCCGCTTCGCCACCGATCGCCGTGGTGTAGTTACCGAGATCCAGCACCACCCGCTGGACCGCAGCTAGGAGATCGAGGCGGGGCACGCCGTCGTCGGCCATTTTCACGAGGCCGCGGATTTGCCCGATGTTGAGGCCCACGATCCGGCGGAGCGCCTGGATTAATTCGAGCCGCTCGAGATGACTGGCTGAATACTCGGCACGGGTTGCGTGAACGGCCTCGCCCGGCGGAAGCAGGCCTTCGCGCAGGTAGTACTTGATGCTTGCGGGTGTGACTCCTGACCGCTGGCTCAGTTCATGGAGCTGCATCCCGCCTCTTTCCCTGCCCGTCTGTTTGGATAGTGAATCCGGCCCCGGCTATCCTGATGTACACACTTGGATAGTGGCTCTATCCTAAGCCTATGGAGCCTTGGAATGTCCTACTTGCCAGCCACGTGGTTGCCGCCCTTTTTGTTCTGGCCATCGGGCCCCTGCAGATACTGCGCCCACGGCGAGACCGCATCCACCGCACCATGGGCTACTTATGGGTGGCTGCCATGTACTACGTCTGCTTCAGCAGTTTCTGGATTGTGTCCGACGGGCATTTCAGCTGGCTGCACGGGCTGTCGGCCTTCACCATCGTGACCGTTACTCTGGGCCTGGTCAGTGCCGTTCGCGGCAACATCGCATCGCACAGGGGAAACATGATCGGCAGCTATATCGGAATCGCGGTGGCGTTTATCTTTGCCGTCACAGTGCCCGGGCGGGCGATTCCGAAGTTGGTCAGCGAGGACCCCATTTCCGTGGCGTTCGTCTGCGGGCTTGTGGTGCTGACTACGGTGGCGATCTTCGTTTCGCTGAAGCGCGGAGACCGGATGGGCGGGCCGTCACGGACCGTTGTGACCCCACAAGCGTCGGCCGCACGGGTCCCTGACTCGTCGGAAGTGAGAGAGCGTCTGTGGAAAGCCCGCATCAAGTGAGAGAGGGTGCCTTAAAAGCGCACATTAAGTGAGAGAGGGTGCGGCTAGGCGAGGCCCACGGGGTTGCCGTCGCCGTCCACGTCCATCCGCATCGCGGCCGGGGCAGCGGGCAGCCCGGGCATGGTCATCACCGCTCCGGTCAGCGCCACAATGAACCCTGCACCGGTCTTGGGCAGGAGGTCCCTGACGTGGATGGTGAATCCCTTGGGGGCGCCCAGGCGTGAGGCGTCGTCCGTGAACGAATACTGGGTCTTGGCCATGCATACGGGGAGGCCGCCCCAGCCGTTCCGCTCGATATCGGCCAGCCGTTTCAGGGCCGGTACGGAGAAGTCCACCCCGTCCGCCCCGTAGATTTCCTGGGCGATGGTCCGGATCTTGTCCTCCACCGGCAGCCCCAGCGCGTACAGGTGCCGGAAATTGTTTGGCCCCGCCACCGTCTTCGCCACGAGCGCCGCAAGTTCATCCCCGCCGTCACCTCCGCCGCCGCGTCCCCACACATCGGCGACGGCGGCCGGCACTCCTTCCGCCGCGCACCACGCCAGCAGCCAGTCGAGTTCCTCGGCCGAGTCGGAGGCGAACCTGTTGATGGCCACCACGGGCGGAACCCCAAATTTCTCCACGTTCCGCACGTGCCGGTGCAGGTTGGCCATTCCCGCCTCGAGGGCGGCGAGGTTCGGTGCGGTGAGCTGGTCCTTGGCCACTCCGCCCTGCATCTTCAGGGCCCGCACCGTTGCCACCACCACCACCGCCGAGGGGGCCAGGCCACCGGTCCGTGCCTTGATGTCCATGAACTTCTCGGCACCAAGGTCGGCGCCGAAGCCCGCCTCCGTGACCACAATGTCCGCCAGCCGCCGGGCCGTCTGGGTGGCAATGAGCGAATTGCAGCCGTGGGCAATGTTGGCGAACGGGCCGCCGTGGACCAGGGCGGGGGTACCGGCGATGGTCTGCACGAGGTTGGGCTTGACGGCTTCCTTCAGCAGCAGCGTCAGCGCCCCCTGCACGCCGAGATCCGCCACGGTCACGGGCGACCGGTCAAAGGTGTAACCGAACGTGATCCGGCCCAGCCGGGACCGGAGGTCGGCCAGGTCCGTGGCCAGGCAGAAGACCGCCATGATCTCCGACGCCACGGTGATGTCGAAACCGTCCTGGCGCGGGACGCCCTGCGTGGGCCCGCCCAAACCTATGACCACCTCCCGCAGTGCGCGGTCGTTCATGTCCAGCACCCGCTTGAACGTCATGCGCCGGGGGTCGATGTTGAGCTGGTTGCCCTGGTAGATGTGGTTGTCCACCAGGGCCATCAGGGCATTGTTGGCGGCCGTGACGGCATGGAAATCCCCAGTGAAGTGGAGGTTGATTTCGTCCATCGGCAGCACCTGGGAGTAGCCGCCGCCGGTGGCTCCGCCCTTCATGCCCAGCACCGGGCCCAGGGAGGGCTCGCGCAGGGCGATCATTACCTTGTGGCCGGCCCGGGCAAGGGAATCGGCAAGCCCCACCGTGGTGGTGGACTTCCCCTCGCCGGCGGGGGTGGGGGACATCGCGGAGACCAGCACCACCTTCCCTGCCGGGGCCGGAGCCTGCAGCCGCGCGGGGTCGATCTTCGCTTTGTAGCGCCCGTACTGTTCCAGGGCGTCAGCGTTGATGCCGGCCGCCGCTGCGATTTCCTCGATGGGCCGGATCCGTGCCGTCCTGGCGATCTCCAGGTCACTTGGGGTGGAAGGCATCATTGTCCTTTGCTTGGCGGGTCCGGTGGGGTGTAGGGGTGGTCAGGAGGCCGGAAAGGCCTGCACCAGCCTGCTCCCCGAGTAACGGTCGACGGCGGCGTGGTAGCTTTCGAGCGTGATGGCGGCGGTGCGGGCCCATCCGGAGTTCTGGGCGCGGATGGCGGCTGCCCGCCCCATGTCCTCGCGGGTGGCGGGATCGTCATAAAGGGCCTCAAGCGCATCAGCCCAGTCGGCGGCGTGGTGACCGTCCACCAGCAGCCCGGTCCTGCCGTGGAAGATCGCCCGCGACAGCCCGCCCACCCGCGTGGCCACCACCGGCGTGCCGCAGGCCTGCGCTTCGAGCGCCACCAGCCCGAAGGACTCGCTGAAGGAAGGCATCACCACTACGTCCGCCGCCCTGAACCACGCCGCAAGTTCCGGCGCCGTGACCGGCGGAAGCTGCGTGACGACGTCGTCCATGTCCGCCTCGGAGACCAGGCGGCGGAGGTTGAATTCCTTGTTACCGCTCAGCGAGCCAAGGATGGTGACCTGGAGGTCGATGTCCGGGCGGCGCCGCCGGAGCAGCGCGGCGGCCTTGACCAGGACCTGGGGCCCCTTCAGCCGCTGGATGCGGCCGGCGAAAACAAGGTGGAACGTCCCGGGACGGATACCCCGTTCTGCCCGGGACCGTGCCCGGAAGGCAGGCGTGAAGGTGCTGAGGTCCACGCCGGGCGGGGCGATGTCGATCCGGTCGTACGTGGCGCCGTAATGCGAAACGAGTTCAGCGGCCTCGGCACTGGTATTGGCAATCAGCCGGGCCGCCCCGTCCACGATCCGGTGCTCGCCCAGCTCCCGCCGCCGCGGCTCCGGCTGCTCACCCGATTCCAGGAGCAGGTTCTTGACCTTGGCCATGGTGTGCATGGTGTGGACCAGCGGCACGCCCCAGAGTCCGGACAGCTCCAGCCCCGCGATTCCGGAGACCCAGTAGTGCGAATGGATCACGTCGTAGCGCCCGTGCGGCTGGCGGCGGCGGATCTGCTCGATCTCGGCAACCATGCTGTGCAGGAGGCCAGGAAGCTCTTCCTTGGGAATCTTCTTCAGGGGCCCGGCCAGGACGTTATGGACGCAGACGCCGGGATCCGGGTGCTCGACGGCGGGCTGGTTGGCCGAGGTGGACCGGGTGAAGATCTCCACCTCAACGCCTGCTTCGGCCAGCGCGGATGCGAGTTCGCGGATGTAGACGTTCATTCCGCCGGCGTCGCCGGAGCCCGGCTGCTCCATGGGGGAGGTATGGAGGGAGAGCAAAGCGACCCTGCGGATCAGTGCCATGGGACCTCCTTCCGGCCACCGGCGTGTCCTGGCAGCGCCGGTAGTGTGCGCATCCGATAAAACACTACTCCTCCCTTAACGCCCGCCACGGCGCCACAGGTCCCGGAGCTCGGGGAACTCCCGCTCATAACCCGCCAGCAGCTGCCCGGCCAGCTCCCGGGAATCCACCAGCGGATGGCGCGTGAACGCGTCCAGGGCCGCGTCCCGGTCACCGGCCGTGGCCGCCCGCACCGTCAGCCGCTCCACCTCCTTGACCCGCCGGAGGAGTGCCAGTTGCGGCTCCGGGGGAGCCTGCTGGGCCAGCGGCAGCGCGCCGTCGGCCGTCACCGTGCAGGGAACTTCGACGACGGCGTCCGCCGGCAGCCCGGGAATCGCCGGTTCAAGGGCGGCCGGGCCTGCGGTGGCCGGCTCAGGCGTGCTTGTCTCCGCTGGGCGGGAGAGGGAGTTGCGGGTGTTGAGGATCAGCTGTGTGCCGCCTCCTCCGGACAGGGCGTGCATTGCGGCAAGGGCCACCCGCTCGTAGCCGCCGCCCGCCAGGTCGGCCTCGTCCCGCTGCCCGCCCTCATGGCGGGCCTCGGCCAGGTAGCCCTCCTCGCGGGACCGGCGCGCCTCTTCCCACAGCCGGAAGGCGTCGGCGCCAGCCGCGGCCAGCCGTGGATAAAGCTCCTGCTGCTGGCTGTGGATGGTTTCTCCGCGGGTCCGGGCCATGGCGCGCATCGCCGTCCGCGCGGCGTCCTGCCGGTAGTAGTAATAGAGGTACTCGTTGGGCAGGGCGCCAAGCCCGGCCAGGAACGGCTGCGGGAACAGCCGGCCTTCCTCGAACGAGCCCAGCGCCCGCGGGTCCCGGAGCAGCTCCGGCAGCACATCCAGCCCGGCGGACTCCAGCCGGTACAGCCAGCCCAGGTGGTTGAGCCCGTAGTAGCCCACGCCGTCGAGCCGTCCTTCCGGAAGCGCCGCGCCGGCCGCCCGTGCGGCCCGCTGCACCAGGGCCCCTGCGGAGTCGCAGATGCCGATCACCTTCCGGCCCAGCTCAGGGAACAGCGCCTCCGTGACCATGCCCGCTGGATTGGTGAAGTTGATCAGCCAGGCATCCGGGCAATGCTCCCTCATCAGCCGGGCCAGTCGAAGCATGTGCGGGATGGTCCGCAGGGCGTAGGAAATCCCGCCCGCGCCCGTCGTTTCCTGCCCCAGCAGGCCAAGGTCCTGGGCCACCTTTTCGTCCGCCACCCGTCCTGCCGTCCCGCCGGGCCGGATCGCGGCGAACACCATCCCGGCACCGTCCAGCGCCTCGGGAAGGTCGGTGGTGGAATGGACGGGAAGGCGTGCACCGGGTCCTCCCGGCATGCTGCGAAGAACAGCGGTGACAGCCTCGAGGCGGGCGGGGTCGACGTCGTACAGCACAAGGTCGCTGACCATCCCCGCAAAGCGGCCGGAGGCCAGCGCCCGGTATATCAGCGGCACCCGGAAACCCCCGCCGCCGGCAATAAGAAGCCGCATAATCAGCAGTCTAGGCCCGCGCCCGGCAGGCCCCTACCGGATGTCCGCGCCAGGGCGTAGTGTGCGGACATGGACGCGATCCCAGCCCGCCCCTTCGACCCCCTGGAAGCTGTCCGCCCGCCCTCCACTCCCGGATTCGACGTGCTGCTGGCCGGAACAGTTTTCCAGGACATCATTTTCACGGGCCTTCCGCACGCGCCGGAGCCCGGCACCGAAATCTGGAGCGACGGCATGGGCAGCTGCCCCGGCGGGGTTGCCAACCAGGCCATCGCCGCGGCACGGCTGGGACTGAAGACAGGACTGGCCGCCGCGTTCGGCGACGACGGCTACGGGGACTTCAACTGGAAGATTCTCTCCGGCCAGGAGCACGTGGACCTCTCGCTGTCGCAGAAAGTGCCCGGCTGGCACTCACCCGTCACCGTCTCCCTCTGCGTGGAGAAGGACCGGTCGATGGTGACCCACGGCCACGCCGCGCCCATCACCTCCTCCGAGCTGATCGGGGACCCCCCTCCTGCGCTCGCAGGCATCGCGGAAGTGGGCAGGGAGATCGAGCCGTGGGCCAAGGCAGCCCACCACGCGGGGGTCAAGCTGTTCGGCGACGTCGGCTGGGACCCGAGCGGAGAATGGGCGCCCGCCCGGCTGGACAACCTGCAGTACTTCCATGCCTTCCTGCCCAACCAGCGCGAGGCCATGGCCTTCACCGGGAAGGACGATCCCTGGACAGCCCTCTATGCGCTGGCGGACCGGGTCCCGGTGGCCGTGGTGACGCTCGGTGCCCAGGGTGCCATGGCCGTGGACTCCGAAACGGGGGAGGAGGAATGGGTGCCGTCGCTTCCGGTCAAGGCCTACGATCCCACCGGCGCGGGGGACTGCTTCGACGCCGCGTTCATCGTTGGCAGCCTCGCTGGCTGGCCGCTGGGCAACAGGCTGCGTTTTGCCAACCTCTGCGCCTCGCTGGCGGTGCAGGAGGTGGGCGGATCGCTGGCCGCCCCCGGCTGGGGAGATATCGCCGACTGGTGGAAGCGCGCCAACGCCCGTCCCGAGCGCCAGACAAGCCAATGGCTGAGGCGCTTCGGCTTCCTCGCCGACATCATCCAGGACGTCCCGCTCGCCGCCCAGCGCCGGGCTTCGGCAACCATCGCCCACCTCTCGGACGCCTGACGGATTATTCGGCCTGAAGCGCCAGCACTAGAATCACTAGGGTGACTTACCCCGCAACAACCGGAGAATTCAGCGCTGCCCCGGGGCCCGGCCCCCGCTATGAACGGTCGGCCGTGATCGACCTCGACGCGATCCGGCACAACGTCCGGCGCCTGGCCGCCGCCGCCTCCCCCGCGAAAGTCATGGCCGTGGTCAAGGCTGATGCGTACGGGCACGGTGCGGTCCCGGTGGCGCGGGCAGCCCTGGAGGCAGGCGCCGCCTGGTTGGGCGTGGCCCACATTTCCGAGGCCCTGGCGCTGCGCGCTGCCGGTATCGACGCGCCGCTGCTCGCCTGGCTGCACACCACGGAAAGCAACTTCGGTGCTGCCGTGGCGGCCGGCGTCGACATTGGCTGCTCGGGCTGGGAGCTGGAAAGCATCGTGGCCGCGGCCCGGGAGCAGGAGCGCCCCGCCCGCATCCACCTGAAAGTGGACACCGGACTGGGACGGAACGGAGCCGCCCTGGACACCTGGGACCAGCTGGTGGGCGAGGCCATGGAGTACCAGGACCAGGGCCTGCTGCGCGTAGTGGGAATCTTCTCCCACCTTGCGGTTGCCGATGAGCCCGAGCGCCCCGAAACAGACCAGCAGCTGGCCACATTCCGGGAGGTCCTTGCCGTTGCCGAGGACGCCGGGGTGGACCCGGAGGTCCGGCACCTCGCCAATACCCCTGCCACGCTCTCCCGGCCCGACACCCACTTTGACCTGGTCCGGGTGGGCCTTGGCATCTACGGCCTCTCGCCGTTCAGCGGGCAGAGCTCAGCCGAGCTGGGGCTGCGTCCGGCCATGACCCTGCGGACCCTGGTGTCACAGTGCAAGGACGTGCCGGACGGGCAGGGCGTCTCCTACGGCCTCCGCTACCACACCAGCGGCCCCAGCACGCTGGGCCTGATCCCGATGGGTTATGCCGACGGCGTCCCGCGCGTCGCTACCGGCGGCCCGGTCCGGGTGGCAGGCACGACCTATCCCGTGGTGGGCCGGATTGCGATGGACCAGATGGTCATTGACATGGGCGACGACGGCCCCGCCAGCGCGGACCTGCTGGGCGCGGAGGCGGAACTGTTCGGCGACGGCGCGGACGGCGGCCCCACCGCCGATGACTGGGCGCGGGCGGCCGGCACCATCAACTATGAGATCGTCACCAGGATCAGCCCCAGGGTGCCGCGCTGCTTCGTCAACGAAGAGGACCCGGGCTCCGTGTCCAGCCAGGAGAAGCTCCCGTGAGCACCAATGGCGAGGCTGCCCTGCCCAACTGGGAACAGACTTTCACCGCGACGACGGCGGAGCAGACCCATGCGCTCGCCGTCCGCCTTGCTGCGGTCCTGGAGGCCGGGGACCTGCTGGTGCTGAGCGGCGAGCTGGGTGCCGGGAAGACCACCTTCACCCAGGGGCTGGGAGAGGGGCTGGGCGTCCGCGAGGGCATCATTTCCCCAACGTTCGTCCTGGTCCGCATCCACCCCAACCTGCCGGCGGGACCACGGCCCGGCGGCCCGGACCTGGTCCATGTGGATGCCTACCGGCTGGGATCAGCAGCCGAGATTGACGACATCGACCTTGAAAACACCATGGACTCCTCCGTCACGGTGGTGGAGTGGGGCAAGGAGCGGGTGGAACACCTCAGCGAAAGCAGGCTGGAGATCGACCTGCACCGGGCCATCGGGCTCGGCACTGGCCTGCCCTCGGCCGGCCTGGACTTCGACACGGAAGACGCGGACGAGCCCCGCACCATCGTCATGCGCGGGTACGGTCCCCGCTGGCCTGAAGCCCCGGCGCTCGGCGCCGCGAAGGAAGGCGTCCGCTGATGCTGATCCTCGCCATTGACACCTCCGCCGTAGCCAGCGCCGCCCTGGTTTCAGACCATGTGCCGGAAGGAGTGCTCGCCAGCTTCTCCACAGAGGACACCCGCAGCCACGCCGAGGTCCTTGCCCCCGGGATCGCAGGGATGCTCGCCGACGCCGGCGTTACCGGAAACGACATCGACGCCCTGGTTGTGGGGGTGGGTCCCGGGCCTTTCACCGGGCTGCGGTCCGGAATCGCCACCGCGAGGACCCTGGCCTTTGTCTGGGGCAAGCCCCTCCACGGGCTGATGAGCCTGGATGCCGTGGCCCTGGAAGTGGCGGAATCCTCGGCGGCGGTGAGCGAGTTCCTCGTGGCAACCGACGCGCGCCGCAAAGAGGTCTACTGGGCTCGCTACAGCCTCACGGAAGGCCAGCTTCCAGTCCTGGAAGACGGCCCGCATGTCAGCTTCGCCGCCGACCTGCCCGACCTGCCCGCTTTCGGTGCCGGAGCCGGCCTGTACGCGGACGTACTGAAAGTCCACCCCGACTTCGCGGAGGAACAGCCGGACGCCCTGTACCTGGGGCAGTTCGCGCTGGCCAGGCTGGCGGCCGGCAACGGACTTCCCGACTCCACGCCGCTGTACCTTCGGGAATCCGACGCCCAAGTCCCCGGACCAAGGAAGAGGGCCCTGTGAACGCCACGCCCGGCTCCCGCAGCCAGGACGTCACCGTCCGCGACATGACCCTGGACGACATCCCCGCCGTCAGTGCCCTGGAACAGCGGCTCTTCCCGGTCGATGCCTGGCCCCTGCAGATGTTCCTCGACGAACTGTCCCAGCCGGAAACCCGCCGCTACCTGGTGGCGCAAGGCAGCGACGGCATCGTGGGCTACGCCGGCCTGATGTGCATTGAGCCCATCGCGGACGTCCAGACCATCGCCGTCGTCCCTGAGTATGAGGGCCGGGGCATCGGCACCGCGCTGCTCACCAGCCTCATCGACGAAGCCCGGCGCAGGCGGGCGGCGGACGTCCTGCTGGAGGTCCGGGCGGACAACCCGCGGGCCCAGCAGCTGTATGTCCGCTTCGGCTTCGAACAGATCCACGTCCGCCCCCGGTATTACCGCGACGGCACCGACGCCCTCATCATGCGCCTCCAGCTCACCGGAACCCCGGGAACAGGCACTGAAGACGCGAATCCCACGGAAGGACGCCGGCCATGAACCGCTCGCAGCCACTGGTGCTGGGCATCGAATCGTCCTGCGACGAGACCGGCGTCGGCGTGGTCCGCGGCACAACGCTGCTCACCAACACCGTGTCCTCCTCCATGGACGAGCACGTCCGGTTTGGCGGTGTCATTCCCGAGATCGCCTCCCGGGCCCACCTGGATGCCTTCGTTCCCACCCTGGAACAGGCGCTTTCCGACGCCGGCGTGACCCTCGACGAGGTGGACGCCATCGCCGTCACGTCCGGTCCTGGCCTGGCCGGAGCCCTCATGGTGGGGGTGTGCGCGGCCAAGGCGCTGTCGGTGGCAACCGGCAAGCCCCTGTACGCCATCAACCACCTGGTGGCCCACGTGGGTGTGGGACTGCTGGACGGGGGCGCCCCGGCCGGAACGGCCCCTGGTACCCCGCAGCTGCCCGAGAACCTCGGCGCCCTGCTGGTCTCCGGCGGCCACACTGAAATCCTGAAAATCAACAGCATTACCGACGACGTGGTGCTCCTCGGCTCCACCATCGACGATGCCGCCGGCGAAGCCTACGACAAGGTGGCCCGCATCCTGGGCCTCGGCTATCCGGGCGGACCGGCCATCGACAAGGTGGCCCGCACCGGCAACCCGAAGTCCATCCGGTTTCCCCGCGGCCTCAGCCAGCCCAAGTACATGGGCACGGCCGAGGAGCCCGGCCCGCACCGCTATGACTGGTCCTTCAGCGGCCTCAAGACGGCGGTGGCCCGCTGCGTGGAGCAGTTCGAGGCGCGCGGCGAGGAGATTCCGGTGGCTGACATTGCGGCCGCCTTCCAGGAGGCCGTGGTGGACATCATCTCTTCCAAGGCCGTCCTGGCCTGCCGTGAACACGGCATCAAGGACGTGCTCCTGGGCGGCGGCGTAGCGGCCAACTCAAGGCTGCGCGAGCTCACGGGCCAGCGCTGCGCCTCCGCCGGGATCAGGCTGCACGTGCCGCCGCTGGACCTCTGCACGGACAACGGCGCCATGGTGGCGGCACTGGGCGCGCAGCTGGTGATGGCGGGCGTGGAACCCAGCGGCCTCCGCTTCGCCCCGGACTCGTCCATGCCGGTCACCTCGGTGTCCCTCCCGGCGTAAACCGCCGGAAGGGGCCTAAGCGGTGGGGCCGTTGCGCATCTGGTTGACCAGGTCCAGGACCACGGCCCGGAGGTCTCCGCCGTGTTCGGCGGCCACGCGGCGCTGGCGCTGGTAGCCGGCACCGCGGCGGATGATCTTTTCGACGTCGGCCAGCTCGTCCGGGCAGCCCAGCTTGGCGGCCACGGGCTCAAGCCGGTTCAGGGTCTCCAGCAGGTGCTCGGTGACCAGCTGCTCGTGGCCCGCGGCGTCCAGGATGATAATGGCGTCCATGCCGTAGCGGGCTGCGCGCCACTTGTTTTCCTGGATGTGCCAGGGCGGCATGGTGGGGATGGTGCCGCCGTTGTCCAGGATCGTGGAGAACTCGTCCACCAGGCACTGGGTGAGGGCCGCGATGGCGCCCACTTCCTCCAGCGTGGCCAGGCCGTCGCAGATGCGCATCTCAATGGTGCCCAGGTTGGGCACCGGCCGGATGTCCCAGCGGATCTCCGAGAGGGTGTCGATCACGCCGGTGGTGAACATGTCCTGCACGTAGGACTCGTACTCCTCCCAGGACTTGAACTGGAAGGGCAGGCCGGCGGTGGGGAGCTGCTGGAACATCAGCGCCCGCTGTGAAGCGTAGCCGGTGTCCTCGCCGCCCCAGAACGGGCTTGATGCGGAGAGCGCCTGGAAATGCGGGAAGTAGTTGACCAGGCCGTCCAGCACGGGCAGCGCCTTGTCGCGGCGGTCCAGGCCGACGTGGACGTGCACGCCGTAGATGACCATCTGCCGGCCCCACCACTGGGTGCGGTCGATCAGCTTGGCATAACGGGCCTTGTCCGTCACCGGCTGCAGCTGCGGCGGGCTGAACGGGTGGCTTCCGGCACAAAAGAGTTCCACGCCCATGGGATCGGTGATTTCGCGGACGGCGGCCAGGGAACGGCTGAGGTCCTCCTTGGCTTCAGCGGCGGTCTCGCAGATGCCGGTCACCAGTTCAACCGTGTTCAGGAGCAGTTCCTGCTTGATGTGGGGATGCTCGTCGTCATCATTGAGTTCCGGGTGTCGTGAAGAAACGCCGCGAAGCACCTCATTGGCTACGGACGCGAGTTCGCCTGTCCTGCCGTCCACCAGCGCGAGTTCCCACTCAACTCCCAGCGTTGACTGCCTTGAGGGGGCGAAATCGATCTTCACGCATTTCCTAACTGTCCTGTTTGCCGCTGGCTCACGCCGTCACTGACAGGCTGTTGCCGGCAGGCGAACGGATGGTTCAAGTCTAGTGCAGGGGTAGCATCGTATTGATGGCCTTGTTCCAACACCTGCGTGAGAGTCCTAACAAAACCTTCCCCCTCCTGGCGGCAGCCTCCGCCGCAGTAGCCCTGGCGTCCTGTACGGCCGCACCCGGCCCCGTCCCGTCGTCGGCCCCTTCTGCGCCAGCCCCGCCCGCCGCATCGCCGAGTACGACGACGGCGCCCGCCACCTCCTCCCCGCCACCTGATCCGGGTGCCCGGCCACTGGGCTGGGGGCCCCGGCAGCGCGACCAGGACAAGGCCGCCGCGGCGGTGGCGGCGATGACCACCGAGGAGAAAGCCGGGCAGGTCCTCCTTCCGTCCTTCAAGGGCAAGGAGGTGGAGGCCCACGCTGCCGCCATCGAGCGCCTGCACCTTGCCGGGTCCATCATCATGGGCGACAACGTTCCGCTCGACCCCCAGGGCAGGCTGGACGTGTCCGGCATGGCCGCCGTCAACCAGCGGCTGGCCCAGGCTGCAGCCGCCGGCGGCCGGCCCTGGCCCGGGATCATCGCGGTGGACCAGGAAGGCGGCCAGGTTGCCAGGCTGGGGCCACCCCTGACGGAATGGCCCACGCCCATGAGCTACGGGGCCGCCGGGAGCGTGCCACTGGCCAAGGAGGCCGGGCAAGGTCTGGCTGCGGAGCTGGTGCCGCTGGGGTTCAACGTGGACTTCGCTCCCGATACGGACGTCACCATCGGCCCGAAGGATCCCACCATCGGTGCCCGGTCCATGTCCTCGGACCCGGGCGCTGCCGCTTCGCTCGGCGTGGCATTCTCCCAGGGGATGCTCGCGGCGGGCGTCCTGCCTGCGGTCAAGCACTTCCCGGGACACGGTTCGGTGGCCGTTGATTCCCATGTCAGCCTCCCCGTGCAGCCCGCGGCCGTTGCGGACCTCGGCGGCCGCGACTGGAAACCGTTCGGGGCCGCCATCGCCGCCGGTTCGCCCATGGTGATGACAGGGCACATCGCCGTCCCGGCGCTGCAACCCGGCGTGCCGGCGTCGCTCTCCGGACCCACGTATGCCGCACTGCGGGGCCTGGGCTTCAACGGGGTGGCGGTGACGGACGCCCTGAACATGGGCGCCGTGGCCAAGCAGTACCCCGGCGGAACCGCCGCCGTGATGGCCCTTGCCGCCGGAGCTGACCTCCTGCTGATGCCGGCCGACGTGGGGCAGGCGCATGCGGCCATCGTCCAGGCCGTCGCCTCCGGCGCCCTGCCGGCTGAGCGCCTGGACGAGGCCGCCCGGCGGGTGGCAACGATGATGGCGTGGCACGGCAGGACCGCTGCGGCGAACGGTGCGCCGGCGGGAAGCGGGGGAGCCCTCTCAGCCCGGGTTTCCGCCTCCGCCGTCACCGTGCTCTCCGGACCGTGCAGCGGACCCCTGGTGCCCGGAGCGGTGCGGGTGGCCGGCGGCGGGCCGGGGGACAGGGCCCGGTTTGAGGCCGCTGCCGCCCGGGCCGGACTGTCCGTGGGCTCCGGGCCGCTGGTGAGCCTCATCGGCTACGGCGGGCGCGGGGTGGAAGGGGACATCGCCGTCGCGCTCGATGCGCCCTGGCCGCTGCAGGACTCGCCCGCTCCGGTGAAGATAGCCCTCTATGGCCGCACCGACGGTGCCTTCGACGCCCTGGCCGCCGTCCTGGCAGGGAAGGCGCCCGCCCCCGGGAAGCTGCCCGCCGCCGTCGGGAGCTTCCCGGCCGGCACCGGCTGCCCCTAACCCAACTAGGTAGCGCTAAGTGTCGTTTTGGGGGCTCAAAACGACACTTAGCGCTACCTAGTTGGGCGGGAGCGGGTTAAATGGTGGGGTGCCCATTCTGAATAAAGACATGACCCTTTGCATCTCGCTCTCGGCCCGGCCCAGCAACAACGGGACCCGGTTCCACAACCACCTGTATGAGCAGCTGGACCTCAACTGGATCTACAAGGCCTTCGCCCCCACCAACCTTGAACAGGCCATCGCCGGGGTCCGGGGGCTGGGCATCCGCGGCTGCGCCATCTCCATGCCGTACAAGGAGGACGTCATCGCCCTCGTCGACGAGATGGACCCCTCGGCCAAGGCCATTGATTCAGTGAACACCATCGTGAACACGGACGGGCACCTCAAGGCCTACAACACCGACTACACGGCAATCGAACAGCTTCTGGCCGCCAACAAGGTGCCTACGGGCTATTCCGTCCTGGTCCAGGGCGCGGGCGGGATGGCCAAGGCCACTGTCGCCGCGCTTCGGGACGCCGGCTTTACCGACGTCACGGTCATTGCACGGAACGAAACCACGGGCCGGGCGCTCGCAGAACAGTACGGGTTCCAGTGGCGCGCCGAACTCGACGGCGGGACCGCCGACCTGATCATCAACGTGACGCCGATTGGCATGGCGGGCGGATCCGAGGCAGGTGCCCTGGCCTTCCCGCAGGAAGCCATCGACGCCGCCAAAGTGGTGTTCGACGTGGTTGCGCTGCCCGCCGAGACGCCGCTGGTCAAGGCTGCGCGGGCGGCGGGGAAACCCGTGATTACCGGTGCGGAAGTGGCAACCATCCAGGCCCTGGAGCAGTTCGTGCTGTACACCGGCATCCGGCCCACTGCCGGGCAGGTGCGCGCGGCGGAAGAGTTCATGCGCGCGCAGTAGCCGTTTCTTCGCGGGCAGTGCCCGGCACCGGCTCCACCACGATGGCCACCCGGTCCTCCCCGATACGGGTCAGGACCAGGGTGGCTGTTTTGGTCCCGGCCTTCTTGCCGGAGTTCTTTCCGGCTGCGCTCTTCCCCCCTGGCAGGAGCTGCCTGCGGAGCTCCTCGGGAGTGACGGCGGTGCCGCGCTTTTTGATGTCCAGCACCCCGATGCCCTCTGCCTTCACCCAGGCCTTGAGCGCCTTGACGTTGTAGGGCATCACGTCCAGGACCTTGTAGGCGCGCGCGAACGGTGTATCCACCAGCTCCGGTGCGCACACATAGGCGATGTGCTCATCCACCAGGTGTCCGCCAAGCTGCAGCGCGACGTCGGCCACCAGACCGGCCCGGATCACCGCGCCGTCCGGTTCGTAGAGGTAGCCCCCCACCGGCCCCACCGGAGCGGCAGGACCGGCGCCGAAGTCTTCTCCGCTGGTCAGCTCCGCCGCGCCCCGGGCGCCGAGCACCAGAGCGGCCCGGCGGACTCCGGGCCGGCGCACTGCGTTGAACCACAGCGCAACCTCGGTGACGTCGCCCGCCACCGAAACCCACTGTGCCTCACAGCCGGCCGGAACGGACTCGTGCGGCATGCCCGGGCCCATCTTGACCCCGACGGCCAGGCCGGACGCGGCCAGGCCCTCAACGAAGGACAAGGGCGGCGAAAAGGCTTCAGGGTCCCAGATCCGCTTGGTGCCCGACGTCGAAGTAACCCGGCGCGCGGGATCCAGCCAGACGCCGTCGATCCCGTCCAGCGGCACCGCCGTGGCGTCTGCGTGGACCACGGTGGCGTTGGGGAACGGAATGAGGTTCACCGTGGCGCAGGCCGCCGTCGTCTCGTCCATCTCCACAGCGGTGACGTTGATGTCCATGGAAGCCAGCGCCAGCGAGTCCGCGGCCAGGCCGCAGCCCAGGTCCGCCACGTGGCGGACTCCGGCCTCGGCGAACCTCTGGGCATGGCGGGCGGCGACGTTCAGCCGGGTTGCCTGTTCCAGCCCTGCCTGGGTGAACAGCATGCTGCGGGCGAACTCACCGAACTTCGCCGCGGCCTTGGTGCGGAGCCGGGACTGGGTCAGGACGGCGGAAACCAGTTCGGGGGAGTGGCCGGCCTTGCGGAGGGCCGAGTTCAGCTCGAAGGACTTCTCTTCCTGGTAGGGGCCCAGGGACGCCAGGAGCTCCCAGCCTTCAGGGGTGAGCAGCGGTGCAATCTGGTCCTGGGGAGCGTGAGCCATGGGTTCCAGCCTAGTGGAGGAGCGGGCCGCCGCTATGCCGATAGTGTTGAAGCCATGAACCAGAGTGCAGGTCCGCAGCAGCCCCGTCAGCACCAACCCGGGGACGGCGGCCCGGCGAGGTTCGCCCGGCCGGCACTGATCGCAGGTTCCGTGGTGGCGGTGGTGTGCCTGGCGCTCCTGGTGATCATCTTCTTCCTGGACACCTTCAACGCCACCGTCTATTCGGTGGGCGGCAACGACATCAAGGACGACACCCAGGAGGCCCGGGATATCCGGGGGCTGTACGACGGAGCCCGGGCCGGCAGCGTCGTCTTCCTTGCCGCGTCGCTGTTGACCGCCCTGGTTTCTGCCTTCCTCCTCTACCGGGGGCGGAACTCCGCAGGCGGGGCCGACGGCGGAGAGGACGTCGACTTCGACGACCTGGGCCGCTGAGGTGGCCTGCCGCCCGCGCTGGTGAGCAGGACCCCGGAAATGACCAGGACGCCGCCCAGGACCTGCGGGACCGTGATGGGCTGGCCAAGGGCCACCGTGATGATCGCGGTGAAGACGGCAATGAGGTTCAGGTAGTTTCCGGCATTGGCAGCCGAGGTGCGCTTGAGTGCAAGGTTCCAGAGCAGGTAGGAACCCAAGGAGGGGAACAGGGCAATGTAGGCCAGCGACCAGCCCTCCGAGGCGGTGGCCGGCAGCCCTGCCCCGGTGGCCACCGCAAAGGGAACCAGGACAATCGCCGCCATGGCCACCTGCACCGCGGTGGACGTAATCGCCGGGACGGAGAGCCTGCGGGCGATGATCGTATAGAAGCCCCAGACGGTGATGGCGGCCACGATCAGCAATTCGCCGGCATCAATCGAGAAAGTCAGCAGCCGCTGCAGGTTGCCTCCGGTGAGGACCAGCAGGACGCCTGCCAGGCCCAGGGCAACGCCCACCCAGCTCAGGGGACCCGGCCTGTCCCGAAGCAGGATGGCGGCCAGGACCATGATCAGGGCCGGGTTCGCAGCCGTCACCAGGGAGGCGTTCAGGGCAGAGGTGTGCCCCAGCGCACTGTAGAGCAGCAGGGTATAGGCGCTCATCCCAAGGCAGCTCAGGAGCAGGAGCATCGGCCAGCGGCGCAGGACAGCGCGCCAGTCCGGCCGGTCCACCGCCTGTGCCAGGGCCAGCAGCGGCACGGCAGCCAGGGCCCAGCGCCAGAAGGTCAGCTGGAGCGGCTGCATGGTTTCCATGGCGGCCTGGCCTACAACGAAGTTACCCGCCCAGAAGAGGGTGGCAAGGGTCAGGTACAGGGCTGCTCGCACCGGTCAAATGTACATGGATTGGTGTCCGCCCATGACGAAACGCTGGCACTCGCCTTGACCGAGTGCTAAGCCTTACATAGAGTCATCATTAGCACTCTCCCTAGGAGGGTGCTAACACATGAAGAGCTGCCAGCCTGGCTGCTGCCGGCACCGCGACGACGGTTTGCCAGCCAGGGCGGAAAGCTTTCCAGTCCACGAATTTGCTGACGAAGAAGGAGAGGTCCGAGTGTCGGTCTCTATTAAGCCTCTTGAGGATCGTATTGTTGTCCGCCCGCTCGAAGCCGAGCAGACCACGGCTTCCGGCCTGGTCATCCCGGACTCCGCACAGGAGAAGCCGCAGGAAGGCGAAGTTGTTGCAGTAGGCCCCGGCCGCTTTGAGGACGGCAACCGCGTTCCTGTCGACGTAGCCGTTGGCGACGTCGTTATCTACTCCAAGTACGGCGGAACCGAAGTCAAGACCGGCGGCACCGAGTACCTCGTGCTGTCCGCCCGCGACGTCCTGGCGATCGTCGTAAAGTAACTCTCCGGATCCCCGTGCCGCTGGTCATGCATTCTGCTGGTCGGCTGCGCGGGGTTCTGTCTTGAAAGGACAAAACCATGGCAAAGCAGCTTGCGTTTAACGACGCTGCCCGCCGGTCTCTTGAAGCCGGCATCGATAAGCTCGCCAACACCGTCAAGGTGACGCTCGGCCCCCGCGGCCGCAACGTCGTCCTGGACAAGAAGTGGGGCGCTCCCACCATCACGAACGACGGCGTCACCATCGCCCGCGAAGTGGAACTGGACGACCCCTACGAGAACCTTGGCGCGCAGCTGGCCAAGGAAGTCGCAACCAAGACCAACGATGTTGCCGGTGACGGCACCACCACGGCAACCGTCCTGGCGCAGGCCCTGGTCAAGGAAGGCCTGCGCAACGTGGCTGCAGGCGCAGCTCCCGGCCAGATCAAGCGGGGCATCGAGGTTGCCGTTGAGGCCGTCGCCGCCCGCCTGCTGGAGAACGCCCGCCCCGTTGAAGGCACCCAGGTGGCCAACGTTGCAGCCATCTCCGCCCAGAGCGACGAGATCGGCGAGCTCCTCGCCGAGGCATTCGGCAAGGTGGGCAAGGATGGTGTGATCACCATCGAGGAGTCCTCCACCACGCAGACCGAACTGGTCCTGACCGAGGGCATGCAGTTCGACAAGGGCTACCTGTCCCCGTACTTCGTCACGGACGCGGAACGCCAGGAAGCAGTCCTCGAGGACGCCCTGATCCTGATCAACCAGGGCAAGATCTCCAGCATCCAGGAATTCCTGCCGCTGCTGGAAAAGGCGCTGCAGGCTTCCAAGCCGCTGTTCATCATTGCCGAAGACGTTGAGGGCGAGGCCCTGTCCACGCTGATCGTCAACCGCATCCGCGGCACCCTGAACGTCGTCGCCGTCAAGGCTCCCGGCTTCGGTGACCGCCGCAAGGCCATGCTGCAGGACATCGCCACCCTCACCGGTGCGCAGGTTGTGTCCCCGGAACTGGGCCTCAGCCTGGACACCGTCGGCCTTGAGGTGCTGGGCACCGCCCGCCGCATCACCGTCACCAAGGACAACACCACCATCGTTGACGGCGCAGGCTCGGCCGAAGACGTGGCAGCACGCGTGGCCCAGCTCCGCGCCGAGCTGACCCGCACCGATTCCGACTGGGACCGTGAAAAGCTCCAGGAACGCCTGGCCAAGCTGGCCGGCGGCATCGGTGTCATCAAGGTTGGCGCAGCCACCGAGGTTGAGCTCAAGGAGAAGAAGCACCGCATCGAGGATGCTGTTTCCTCCACCCGAGCTGCCCTGGAAGAAGGCATCGTGGCCGGCGGTGGCTCGGCCCTGATCCACGCCTTGAAGGCACTGGATGAGGACCCGGCCGTCAAGGCACTCGAAGGCGACGCCGCCGCTGCCGTGGGCATTGTCCGCCGCGCGCTGGTCCAGCCGCTGCGCTGGATTGCCCAGAACGCCGGCTTCGACGGCTACGTCATCACCGCCAAGGTTGCCGAGCTCGAAACCAACAACGGCTTCAACGCCAAGTCGGGCGAGTACGAGGACCTGATCGCTGCCGGTGTCATCGACCCCGTCAAGGTCACCCGCGCGGCCCTCCGCAACGCGGCTTCCATCGCTGCCCTGGTTCTCACCACCGAGACCCTGGTTGTCGAGAAGCCTGCCGAGGAAGACGAGCACGCGGGACACAGCCACTAGCAAGTAGCTGCGCACGGGCAACCGTGTAACGCAAAAAACCGGTCCAGCCTCCGCTGGGCCGGTTTTTTGTTGCCCCGGGACCGTCCGTTCAGGGCATCCGCTCTACGCTCCCGGCATGTCCTGCGTTTCCACGTCGCCGGCGCGCTCGTAGACCAGCGACACCGCCCCCTTCGGGAAACTGCGTGCCGGCTCCGCGAGGCGGAAGGACGCAGGGATGGTCCCGGCGTCGAACAGGCGCTTGCCCTGCCCGAGGGTTATCGGATAAAGCCAGAGGTGGAGGCGGTCCAGTACGTTTGCCGCGAGCAGCGAACGGATGAGGACGCCGCTGCCGAACATGTGCACCTGGTCGTATTCCTCCCGCAGCCGGCCCGCGGCCGTGGCATCCGGCAGGACTTTTGTGCCCGCCCAGCCCGGAGAGGTGAGGGTGCCGGAGACAACGTACTTCGGCACCCGGTTGAGCGTGCCCCCGATATCACCGGACTGGCGGGGCCAGTACGAAGCGAAAATGTCGTAGGTTTTCCGGCCGAGAAGCAGGGCGTCGATCTGGCTGATCTCAGCCTCGATGGCCGCTTCAGCCTCGTCGTCGGACACGGGCGCCTGCCAGCCGCCGAAGGCGAAGCCGCCCGCAGTGTCCTCCTCGCGGCCGCCGGGCGCCTGGTAGACGCCGTCGAGGGTGATGAACAGGTTGGCGATAATGATCCCCACCAGCCCATTTTGGGACGGAGTTCCGGCCCTGTCCAGCATCCGCCGCCCGCGGCACAACAGCCGTGGCAGACTGGGGCAATGCTGCTCGACGAGCTCGTGAGTACTTCGGATGCCGTCGCGTCCACCCGGTCCCGGCTGGCGAAGGTGGACGCACTGGCCCACCTGCTGCGCCGCCTCGAGCCCGCGGAGATCGCGACGGCGGTGGGCCTGCTGGCTGCCAGGCCGCGCCAGGGCCGGGTAGGGATTGGCTGGCGCGGCATGTCAGCGGCCATGGGGGAGCCGGCCGCCGAGCCCAGGCTTACTGTCGCAGACCTCGATGCGGCGTTGGACCGGCTGCTCGCAACAGCAGGCGCGGGATCGGCAGCAGAACGTGCTGCGACCCTCAGGACGCTCACAGCGGCAGCCACTGAACGCGAGCAGGCATTCATCGCCGGCGTGCTGCTGGGAGAACTGCGGACCGGTGCGCTCGAGGGCGTCCTGGCGGATGCGGTTGCCCGTGCCTCCGGCCGGCCGGTCGAGGCCGTGCGCCGGGCGGCCATGCTCTCCGGCGACCTGGGCGACACCGCCGTCCTGGCGCTCACGGGAACGCCTGCCGAGCTTGACGCCGTCGGACTCGTCGTGGGACGCCCCGTGCAGCCCATGCTCGCCTCAACCGCGGCCAGCGTCGGCGCGGCGCTGGAGGTCACCGGGGAGGCGTCCGTGGAATACAAGCTCGACGGCGCACGCATCCAGGTGCACCGTACCGGCGACGACGTGCGCATCTACACACGCACCTTGGCGGAAGTGACCCACAGGCTGCCTGAGGTGGTGGAGGTGGTGCGCGGACTTGGGGTGCGGGACGTGATCCTCGACGGCGAGACCCTCGCCCTGGACGAGGACGGCGGCCCCCGGCCGTTCCAGGAAACCATGTCCCGGTTCGGGGCGGACGCTGCACGCGAGACGCTGCTGCATCCGTGGTTCTTCGACGTGCTGCACCTTGACGGGCGGGACCTGCTGGACGAACCGTTGTCCACACGCATCGGCGTGCTTGAAAGCATCGTGCCCGGGCACAGGATCCCCGGGGAGATCACGGCGGACCCGGCCGCTGCCGAAAGGGTGTCGCGCGATGCACTCGCTGCCGGCCATGAGGGCGTGGTGGTGAAGGCCGTGGGGTCCCCTTACGCGGCCGGCCGCCGGGGCTCCAACTGGATCAAGGTGAAGCCGGTGCTCACTTACGACCTGGTGGTGCTCGCCTGCGAATGGGGCTCGGGCCGGCGCACCGGGCTGCTGTCCAACCTGCACCTTGGCGCCTTGGACCCCACGGGTGAGTTTGGTGATCCCGGCGGCTTCGTCATGGTGGGCAAGACCTTCAAAGGCCTCACTGATGAGCTGCTGCGCTGGCAGACCGGGCGGTTCCAGGAACTCGAGGTGCGGCGCACGGCGGGCACCGTCTGGGTAGAGCCGGTCACGGTGGTCGAGATTGCCATCGACGGTGTACAGTAGTCGTCCCGCTATCCAGGCGGTATCGCGCTGAGGTTCGCGCGCGTAAAACGCTACAGGGACGACAAGCCGGCCGCGGAAGCGGACACCATCCAGACCCTGCGGGGGCTGCTGCGGCCGTAGCCGGACCCGCCTCTTCCAGCCGCTTGTGCCCGGTGTGCACCGGGCGTAGCGTGACGCTTAGGTCCCGGGCGTCCGGCGCCCGTGGCGGCGAGGCCGGCGGGGCGGGCAGGTGCCCAAGGAGGTCCGAGTGTCAACTGAAACGGCCATTGACGAGGGCAGGTCAGCCTTCCGGGAGAATCGCTGGACCGATTCCCTCAGGAGCTACACGGACGCGAACCAGCGTGGCGGGCTTCCCGCCGCCGACCTTGAACGGCTGGCCACCGCCGAGATCCTGACCGGAAACACCACAACGGGCCTGGACACACTCACCCGGGCCCACGAAGAGTACCTGGAAATCGGCGATGTGGCAGGGGCCGCCCGGTGTGCCGGCTGGCTCGGGATCCAGTTCATGAACCTCGGCGAGGCGGCGCAGGCCGGGGGATGGTTCGCCCGCGGCCAGCGGCTCCTCGATGAGCTGACGGAGCCCAACGTCGTGGAGGGGTTCCTGCTGGTCCCCGCAGCCCTGGGCAAACTATATGGCGGGGAGCCCGCAGCCGCACTCCAGCTCTTCTCCCAGGCTGCCGAGGTCGGCCGGAGGTTCCAAGATAAGGACCTGTCCGCACTTGGCCTCCTTGGCACCGGCCAGGCCACCCTTATGCTGGGCCGGGCGGACGAGGCGATCAGCTTGTTCGATGAGGCCATGGTCGCTGTGACAACAGGTGAGCTGTCCCCGATCCCTTCCGGCATCATTTACTGCGCGGTCATCGGCAATTGCCATCTGGCCTTCGACCTGAAGAGGGCGCTGGAGTGGACAGCGGCCCTCGACCGCTGGTGTGCTGCCCGCCCGGATATGGTGCCGTTCAGCGGCCAGTGCCAGTCCCACCGGGCCGAACTCTTCCGGCTCCATGGCGCCTGGCATGAAGCACTGGAGGCAGCGGCGGTCGCACAGCAACGGGCCATCCACGGTGATCCCCAGGCGCTGTTCGGCGGCTACTACCAGCAGGGCGAGGTGCAGCGCCTCGCCGGCGACCTTGACGCAGCGGACGCTTCCTACCGCCAGGCGGCCCGGAGCGGCTACGAGCCCCAACCTGGCCTTGCCCTCCTTTGGCTGGCACGGGGTGACCCTCGGCAGGCGCAGTCGATGATCCGCCGGACCGCCGGCGAAGCTGATGAGGCCACCCGCCGGCACCTGCTGCCGGCACTGGTGGAGATCGAGTTGGCAGCAGCCGATGTGGAAGCAGCGGCCCGGGCTGCCGCAGAGCTGGAGTTCTTCGCCCGGGAGTACCCCAAACCAATGGTCCGGGCGGCAGCCAGCCAGGCTGATGGGGCGGTCCGGCTGGCGGAAGGCAATCCTGCCGCGGCGTGCGTGTCTTTGAGGCAGGCCTGGCACCTGTGGGCTGGACTTGGCGTGCCGTACGAGGCTGCCCAGTGCCGTGTGCTGATCGGAATTGCCTGCCGGGCGTTGGGCGATGAAGCCTCTGCGCTGATGGATTTTGAGTCCGCCCATGCTGAATTCCTCGAACTTGGCGCCGCTCCGGCCGCCGCGTGGGCGGCCTCCCTCATGCAGGCAGGCACGGACGACGCCGGCCGGCACCAAGGCCCCTTGACCGAGCGGGAGGTCGAGGTGCTGCGGCTCGTGGCGTCCGGGGAGGGTAACCGCGCCATCGCGGCGCACCTGTTCCTCAGCGAGAAAACCGTGGCCCGGCACATCAGCAACATCTTCCTGAAGCTCGGACTGTCTTCGCGGGCTGCGGCCACGAAGTACGCCTTCGAGCACGGGCTCACCGGCTAGGGGGTGCACAAAATTACCCAGCAGGTCCTGCGGCCCAGTTGCATGTTTTGCCCGACGCGCCCGCCCGTTCGCGGCCCATAGCCTTCAAGCATGAACCTTTCAGTCCTTGCCGGCACCCTTTCCACGGTGCTCTTCGCCCTCGGTATGCTGCCGATGCTGGTCAAGGCGGCACGGACCAAGAACCTGTCCTCCTACAGCCTGGGAAACCTGCTGCTGACAAATGTGGCCAATGCGGTCCATTCCGTGTACGTGTTCAACCTCCCGGCCGGGCCCATCTGGGCCCTCCATCTCGCCTACGTCGCGGCTTCCGGCCTGATGCTGGTGTGGTGGCTGCGCTACGGCGGCGCAGGCCGCACTGAGGGAGGCGCCCACGCGTCAGGACAGGAAGGCTCAGAATCAGGCATTCCCATCAGCACAACAGGAGCACAGCCATGAACAGCAGCAACGTGACCGGCATGCTGGACACAATGATCATCGGTGGCGGCCAGGCGGGACTCGCCCTGGGCCACCACCTCAAGGAGCAGCAACGGACCTTCCTCATCCTGGATGCAAATCCGCGCACCGGCGACGCCTGGCGCCAGCGGTGGGATTCGCTCCGGCTGTTCACGCCCGCGAAGTTCGACGGACTTCCCGGAGAACCGTTCCCGGCCGATCCGCTGTCCTTCCCCACGAAGGACGAGGTGGCCGGATATCTGGAAAGCTACGCCGCGGGGAAGGGCCTGCCCATAGTCCACGGCACCCGGGTGGAACGCCTGTGGCGGGAAGCGGACCACTTCGTCGCAGCGTCCAACGGCCGCCGCTGGGAGGCGCGCAACGCCGTCGTGGCTACCGGGGTCAGCCAGGCACCCAAAGTGCCTGCTTTTGCGGCGGAGCTTGCCCCCTCCATACTCCAACTCCACTCCAGCGGCTACCGGAATCCGGGCCAGCTGCAGGACGGGCCGGTCCTGGTGGTGGGGCTGGGCAACTCGGGGGCGGAGATAGCCCTCGAAGTATGCCGGACCCACCCCACTACCGTGGCGGGCAAGCCCGGCGGCGAGCTTCCGGTGAAACACGGCCGGGCCGCTGCCCGCTACGCTCTGCCCCTTGTCCGCTTCCTTGGGCTGCATGTGCTCACGCTTGGCACGCCCATCGGGCGCAAAGCGGCGCCGGTCTTCAAAGCGCACGCCACGCCCCTGATCAGGACCAAGACCAAGGACCTGGCGGCGGCCGGCGTGCGGCTCGCACCGCGGGTGGCCGGCGTGGAGGACGGCAAGCCGGTCCTGGCGGACGGCACCCGGCAGGATGCCGCAAACGTGATCTGGTGCACGGGGTTCCGGGACGATTTCAGCTGGATCGATCCGGACCTGCTCGACGGCGGCGCGCTGCCGCGCCAGCACCGCGGTATCGCCCTGGACACCCCCGGGCTGTTCTTCCTGGGGCAGGAATTCCTGTACGCGGCGGCCTCCGCAACCCTTCCCGGAGTCGGCCGCGACGCGCGGTACCTTGCGGCCAGGATTCCTGCTCCGCTCAACCGCGAGTCCGCCGTAGCTCCCACTTGAGCCGCCGCGTTGTGGCCTCAGGCAGCCGTTTGGAGACAACACGGTAGATGAGGAGGATCGCCACAGCGGCTACAACTATGCCGACGAGGTTCAGCAACAGCTGGAAGGCGGATCCGGCCGCCTTCTGGAACTCGCCCAACACCAGCGCCACGGCAACGTATCCCGCCGCCGGGACGGTGGTGACCGAGATAAAGACGCCGATGAGCGCCGCTGACCGGCGACTGATGACGGACAGCATTCCGGCGGCGCCGGCCAGGATGGCGACGATCAGTGAATAGGGTCCTGGATGGTAGATGAATTCGACGGCGGATCCGGTGTCCAGGGCATCGGCGGGAAAGAGCCCGAGCGGGATGGATAGCCAGGCGGTCAGCGCCGCCAGCAGCATCGCCACCGGAAAACCGACGCCAAGCGCGACGGCGGCCTTCCGGCCGAGCCCCCACTGGCCCCGCGCCAGTGCCACCGCCAGCGCAGCCAGGGGACCGAACTCCGGCCCTACGGCCATCGCCCCCACGATGGCGATTGTGGAATTGGTCACGATGCCGATCGCGGCAAGCTGGGTGGCCAGGACCAGGAAGGCCAGATAGCTCCACGATAATTTTGAGTCCTCGCCGGTCTGGTGCGAGACCTCGTCCCAAATCACCGCATCCGCGCCGAATCCAGGGGCAGCTGACTCGGCACTGTCTGCGCGCCGCGACAGTACGAGCTCCGGCATCGAAATGACGATCGATCCCATCTCTTGCGCCTTGAGGACATCAAGTTTCTCAAGCAGCCCCTCGACCGATTCCCGGGCAACCTGGAGTTCGATGACATCGCCCGGGGGCGCCACGGATGCGCCTGGAAAAAAGGCTGCCTCGGCCGTTCCGGGGTGGTCCTGACAAGTATTCAGCGTCACTGCCGACAACTCTTCCGGCACACAGATCCGCAGCTGGACAATCACGTCGGCTCCCCTCCCTGGTTGTGGCAAGCATAGTTCGTGGGCTGGGGCGCTGCCGTTTATTGGCCTTGGCCGACGCCGATCCGTAGGCTTGATGTTTTGGCTGGCGGGTCTGGAGGGGTTTTCATGTCGAGTGCGGGGACCTTGGTTGAACCACGCCGTGGACGCCAGGCCCGGTCCGGCCAGCGGAAACCGACCTTCCGTCCCGAAGTCCAAGGGCTCCGGGCGCTCGCCGTCCTGATGGTCGTCGCCTACCATGTGTGGCTTGGCCGGGTATCGGGCGGAGTGGACATCTTCCTGTTGGTCTCCGCCTTCCTGCTGACACTCTCCTTTGTCCGGAAAGCCGAAGCAGGGCGCCCGTTTGGACTCCTGGCCCACTGGCTGCACCTGTTCAAGCGGCTGCTGCCGGCCGCCGTCGTGGTAATCCTAGGCGTCCTCGCCGGCACCTGGCTGATCCTCCCGCAGAGCCGTTGGCCGCAGGTACTGGAACAGGCCTGGGCCTCGCTGCTTTACGGCCAGAACTGGCTGCTCGCGGACACGGCGGTGGACTACTACGCGCAGGACCACGCAGGCGCCAGCCCGCTTCAGCATTTCTGGTCGCTGTCCATCCAGGGCCAGGTGTTCATCCTGTGGCCACTGATCTTCACCGGCACCGCGGCGCTGCTGGCGTTGCTGCACCGCGTCCCGGCACTGGCCGGGGTCAACTACCGCGGGTTGTTGGGGCTGGCCTTCGGCGCGGTGTTCGCGGCATCGCTGGCATACTCCGTGGAGCAGACAGCCACCAACCAGGCCTACGCCTATTTCGACACCAGGACCCGGCTCTGGGAGTTCGCGCTGGGCTCCCTCCTGGCGCTTGCCCTGCCCTGGCTGAGGCCGGCACGGGCCCTCCGCGTGGTGCTGGGCTGGGCAGGCCTGGCTGCCATGGTCTCCTGCGGCCTGCTCCTGACCGTGGACCGCTCGTTTCCCGGGTACGTTGCACTCTGGCCCACCCTGGCCGGCGCCGCGATCATCCTGGCCGGGCAGACCGGCAGCCGGTGGGGCGTGGACCGGCTCCTCGGCAGCAAGCCGCTGGTGGCACTGGGAGACAATTCGTATGCCCTGTACCTGTGGCACTGGCCCGTCCTGGTCCTCTCGCTCGCCGCCACCGGCGTGGAGGCGCCCAATCTCGTCCAGGGCCTGGGGATCGTCGGCGCCTCCATCGTGCTCGCCGTCCTCACCACGCGTTTTGTGGAAAAGCCGCTCCGCGACTGGCGCTGGCCCCAGCTGCGGGCCCGGCGCACCGCCGTCGTCATTGCCGCCTGCGGTGCCGTCCTGGCGGGGCCCGTCGCAGTGTGGCAGACCACGCTCACCGCCGAGGAAAGCGCGACGGCGGCGCAGCCCCGGGAGCTCACGCCCGGTGCCGCGGCACTGAACCTGGAAAACGCCCCGGTGCCGGCCCCGGATGCCAGGATCATTCCCGGGCCTGCCGCGCTGGACAACGACTGGGCCGGGATCCATGCTCCCTGCACCGGGGCCAACGCCACCAGCGACCCCATCCTTGAGGGCTGCCGGCAGGAGCTTCCGGAAGGGGAGGCGGCCAGGCGCATTGTGGTCCTGGGCGACTCCCACTCCCAGCAGTACCTCGGCGCGCTGGCGCCGGTCGCGGCCAGCCGGGGCTGGGAACTGGTGACGCTGCTGATGCCGGCCTGCCGCTTCGGGGCGGAATCGGCCGAAAGGAGCGCCGAGTGCAACGCCCACAACCGGGCCAGCGCTGCCTACGTCCTGGAGCATCGGCCCGATGCCGTGTTCACGGTGGCCTCGCTGACGCACGAGGAGGCGCCCTACGAGACTGAGGTCCCGGGATACCTTGAGGGAGTCCGCCCGTTCGCGGCCGCGGGAATCGATGTGATCGGGATCAGGGACAACCCCCGTTTCACCTTCAACATGCCCGAGTGCGTGCAGCGGAACGGCGCGGACGCCGCGGAATGCAGTGTGCCCCTGGCGGAGTCCCTGGCGGACCCGTCGCCGCTGGACGGCTACCGGGGCAAACTGGAGCGGCTGCACCTGATGGATCTGAGCGACTTCATCTGTGCCCGGGGGATCTGCCCCGGCGTGGTGGGGAACGTCTATGTGTACAAGGACGACAACCACCTCACCCGGACGTATGTGGAAAGCATGATCCCCATGTTTGAGGAGCGGTTGCTGGCAGCCGCGGGGTGGAGCTGAGGGCCGGGGCTGCTCAGCGGCCGGCCGGGACGTGCAGTTGCTCACATTGCACGCGTGGAATAGGGGGATCGGCGCGGAGGTTCTAATATTTACTCAATACTTTCCGGCCCGCAGGGCGCCGCCCCCGCGGCTGCCCGGCAACATCTCCTGCACAGGCCAGTCCCGTAATGACGGGCTGGTCATCGGCTGCAACCCCTACCCGTCCAGCAACCAAGGTAAGAGGCGCACTCATGACCGAGCCCGAACACAACCCCTTCGGCTTCATAGGCCTGACCTACGATGACGTCCTGCTCCTGCCGGGCCACACCGAGGTCATCCCGTCCGAGGCCGACACGTCCTCCCGGATCTCCAAGCGGATCACTGTGCAGACGCCGTTGCTTTCCGCGGCCATGGACACCGTCACCGAATCCCGCATGGCCATCGCCATGGCGCGGCAGGGCGGCCTGGGCGTGGTGCACCGGAACCTTTCCATCGCGGACCAGGCGGACCAGGTGGACCGGGTCAAGCGCAGCGAATCCGGCATGATCACCAACCCGCTCACCATCCGGCCCGAGGCAACCCTGCGCGAGCTGGACAACCTCTGCGCCCAGTACCGGGTCTCAGGCCTTCCCGTGGTGGATGAGGACAACCGCCTGCTGGGCATTGTCACCAACCGCGACACCCGCTTTGTTCCCGAGTCCGACTTTCCGCTCCGGCTGGTCAGCGACGTCATGACCAAGATGCCGCTGGTCACCGGACACGTGGGAATCAGCCGCGAGGAAGCCTCGCACAAGCTGGCCACCAACAAGATCGAGAAGCTGCCCCTGGTTGACGACCAGGGCCGGCTCAAAGGCCTCATCACCACCAAGGACTTCACCAAGGCGGAGCAGTACCCGCTGGCCACCAAGGACGACGAAGGCCGGCTCCGCGTGGGGGCCGCCATCGGCTTCTTCGGGGACGGCTGGGAGCGCGCCATGGCACTCGTGGACGCCGGCGTCGACGCCCTGTTCGTCGATACCGCCAACGGCCACTCCCAGGGCGTGCTGGACATGATCCGCAGGCTCAAATCCGATCCCGTTGCCGCGCACGTGGACATCATCGGCGGCCAGGCCGCCACCCGCGAAGGCGCCCAGGCGCTGATCGACGCCGGTGCCGACGGCATCAAGGTGGGCGTGGGGCCGGGCTCCATCTGCACCACCCGCGTGGTGGCCGGTGTTGGCGTCCCGCAGATCACCGCCATCTACGAGTCCGCCAAGGCCGCCATCCCGGCCGGCGTTCCGCTGATTGCCGACGGCGGCCTGCAGTACTCGGGCGACATCGGCAAGGCGCTGGTTGCCGGAGCCGACACCGTCATGCTCGGCTCCCTGCTCGCGGGCTGCGACGAGTCCCCGGGTGAACTGATCTTCGTCAACGGCAAGCAGTTCAAGTCCTACCGCGGCATGGGCTCGCTGGGCGCCATGCAGTCGCGCGGCAAGAACACGTCCTACTCCAAGGACCGCTACTTCCAGGCGGACGTCTCCGGGGATGACAAGCTCATCCCCGAGGGCATCGAAGGCCGGGTTGCCTACCGCGGTCCGTTGTCCTCCGTGGCCTACCAGCTGGTGGGCGGCCTCCGCCAGACCATGTTCTACACCGGTGCGCCCACCGTTGCCGAACTGAAGGCCCGCGGCAAGTTCGTCCGGATCACCCCGGCCGGCCTGAAGGAATCGCACCCGCACGATATCCAGATGACCGTCGAGGCGCCGAACTACGGCTCCCGCTAAACACCAGGAAGGGATGGGCAGTGCTGCCCATCCCTTCTTTTTGCGCCGTCAAGTACATTCGATGGATCAACATCCGGCAATTGGGGGACGGTTTGAACGGCGGATTCTACGGAGCTGACGTCGCGCAGTTGCAGCAGCTCGCAACAACCATGAGCAGCGCGGGCCGGATGCTGGAGATGCAACGGCTGGCTCTGAACGGCCGGGTGGCCGGCACGCCCTGGCCCGGTCCGGACGCTGAGATATTCCGCCAGGACTGGAAAACCGTCCACAGCCGCTCGCTTGGGGCAGCCGCCATACTCCTGCAGCAGGCAGCTAAGGACCTGATGCGGCAGGCGGATGAACAGCAGCGGGCAAGTGCTGCAGGCGGTGCTTCAGCGATGCTGTCCCTGCCTGGCGTCGAGCGGTCCCCGGAGCCCCGGCCCGAGGACCTTCACGGCAGATCCCCGGCGGAGATAAGGACCTGGTGGTTCGGGCTGGCCGGCCACCAGCAGCAGGCGTTCATCCGCAACCACCCCCACGAGGCGGGAAACACCAACGGGATCCCTTTCGACGCGCGGATCGAGGCCAACCGGCTCAACGCCCGGTTACGGATCGACTGGCTGCAAAACAACGATCCTGAGCCCAGGCTGAATCCCTGGATCCTCGACTCGGGCTATCCCGCACGCTTCGCTGCCGAACATGAGGCGTGGCGCAAGCGTCAAGATGGCATCGGATACCTTCAAAATGTCGTGGAAGGCAAGATCCACCTGGCAGCCTACGATCCCGGCCAAAGTTCGATCGTGGAGCTGCTGGGTGAATACAACGCTGCCACGACGACGGTGATCACCTACGTTCCCGGAACCACCACCAACGAGGCGTCTTTTTACGACGGCGGCCCACAGGCTGTGCCCAACCGCCTGGTCCAGGCCGATACCTCCGGGAGCACGGCGGCATTTGTCTACAAGGGATCCGAGTTCCCCGACGGCGACCTCGTGGAGGCCTTCCTGGTGGAGGCCAAAAGCGATGAATTCGTGGCTGCATCGGCACCGGTCCTCGCTGCCTTCCAGGAGGCGGTGGACCTGGAGCTGCCACGCGACGCCCAGACGGTGGGCATGGGCCACAGCTGGGGCCTGCGGAACGTGACGGGCTCCGAAATGGAGGGGGCGTCCTACAGCAAGGTCATCGCGCTCTCAGGTGCCGCGATGCCGCCGGGCTGGACGCCCAGCCCTGGGACCGACTACACCAGCTACACCTACCCCGATATCCTGCTCACGGCAGAGGCCAACGGGCTGGTGGGCGAGAACTACCCCATGCGGGAGCCCGCCTTTGACAAGCACGTCTACGCTCCGCCGGGCGGTCTCAGGCCCTCGGAGATGTACAGCATCGACAACCATTCGCTGATTGCCGAGACTGTTCCCGAAAACGAGGAAGCCCTTGATGACATCGAAGAGGAAATCAGTGGCCGGTAAGTCCAGGCGCGCTTCTGCCTGGCGACTTGCAGGAGCAACAGCACTGCTAGCAATGGTGGCCTCGTGCGGACAGGCCGGAAATGGAAAGAACATGGACATCAGCCTGGAATCAGCCAAGGACAAGGTCATGTCCACCGAGCAGGAGATCGTAGGCCTCCTGCCCCAGGACAAGGTGCTGTCCAGGTTCGCCCACGACACCTCGCCGCTGATGCCCTGTTCCGGGGAACAACGAAAGTGGACCGGCGACGCCGAGGCCGAGCTTGCGCCGGGAGTTGACCGGGATGCATTCCTGGACGATGTCGTGGCGTCGATGTCCACCAAGGACGGCTGGACAGTGGATGACGGCAAAACCGCCGGCGGAAAGCGCAGGGTCGACCTGTTGCACAGTGACGGTACCCACTTGCTGGTGTCCTTCCGGGATGCACCCGAGACACTCAGGGTGTCCGGCTACAGCGCCTGCTTCCCCTTCCCCGAGTACGAGTACGGCGAGGAGTACTGACGCCCGCCCGACCCGGGGCGCGGCGCTAGGCTGGGACCATGCCCCCAACGCAACATCCGGCGGAGCTTACCCCCAAGCGGGAGCCCTCGCGGCGGCTGGCCCTTCGCCCATACGCCCGCGCGGTGGCCCAGGTACTGCGCGTCAGCTTCCATGCCTCGCCTGGCGCTGTGATCATGAAGGTGCTCGGCTCGCTGATCTCGGCCGTGCTTCCCTTGGTGACCACCTACTTCGCCGCGCTCACCACCACGGCGCTGGCGGCGGCCTACGCAGGTGACTCCGGCGCAGGGCAGCTGGCCATCGTCTACGTCATCATCACCGCTGCCCTGGGGCTGTTCTGGGGCGCCTTCAGCAGCGTGGACCGCTACATCCAGCAACTGATGAGCTTCAGGGTGGGCGCCATCGTGGGCGACCAGATGTACGAGCGGTTCCTGGCGCTGGAGTTCTGGCGGTACGACGACAAAGAAACCGTTGACCTGTACGACCGTGCCAAGCGTTTCTCCGATTCCTACGCCCGGGTGCTGGACCGGATCGCAGCCATCTTCACCCAGCTCGTATCGGTGATCCTGGCCGTCGGGGCGCTGCTCCTGGTCAGCTGGTGGATCGCGGTGATTGTCCTGGTGGCCATCGTGCCCAGCGTCTACCTTCAGTTCAAGCTGTCCCGTGAGCAGATTGCCCACTGGAACACCCAGGTGGACTCGCGCCGGCAGCGCAGGATGATCGAAACGAACCTCCTCCGGCCGCAGCACATCGCGGAGATGCGCCTCTACGGCATCGTGGGATTCCTGATGGGCCTCCGTTCCCGCCTCCGGGACGCGGACGAGCGCCGCCGCCTTGATTTCCAGCGCCGGTATATCCCGAAGCAGCTCGCCGCTGATGCCCTGCAGTACGGCGCGGAAGTGGTGTCCCTGATCTGGGTGGTGGGGCAGATCATCGCCCGGGCCCAGCCCGTGGGCCAGTTCCTCTACGTACAGCAGATTGTCAGCAGGGCACTGTCCACCGCGAACAGCCTCGTATCCTCCCTCAGTTCCATCGATGAGGACCTGGCCAACCTCAAGGACTACGAGCTGTTCATGCGGTTGCCGGTGCACTCGGAACACGCGCCGCCCCTGCTGGAGTCCCCGAAAACCGTTGAGCTGAAAGACATCCGCTTCACCTACACGGGCAGCGACATCGAGGTGATCCGCGGCATCAGCATGACCATCCGCGAGGGCCAGCACATCGCCGTCGTGGGGGAGAACGGCGCCGGAAAGTCCACCCTGATACGTATACTCGCCGGACTCTACCGCCCCGACTCCGGGCAGGTGATGCTCGACGGCGTTGACCTCGCCGCCGTCGACGTCACCTCCTGGCACCGGCACCTGGCGGTGCTGAGCCAGGAGTTCCTCAAATACGAGTTCGCCACGGCTGCGGAAAACATCTACTTCGGCGACGTCGACTCGCCGCGGGACGATGCGCGCATCCGCAAGGCTGCTGGAGACGCGGAGGCGCTGGAGTTCATCAACAAACTGCCTAACGGCCTGGAAAACCACGTCAGCAACTGGATGGAGGACCCGCGCGGCCGGAAGGGCAGCGGCCTCTCGGGCGGCCAGTGGCAGCGGCTCGCGATGGCCCGCAACTTCTACCGGAACGCTTCATTCATGGTGATGGACGAGCCGACGTGAGCCATCGACGCCCTCGCCGAGCACCGGATCTTCACCCGCCTCTTCGCCGACCGCGGCAGCACGATCATCGCCATCAGCCACCGCCTGGCCACCATCGAGAAGGCGGACATCGTGTACATGCTGGAGGACGGCAGGATCGTGGAGCGGGGCACGCACAAGGAACTGGTGGCGCTGCGCGGGCGGTACTTCCGGATGTTCGAGTCCCAGCTCAGCGTCCCCACCAGCCCCTGACCCCGCTTCGCCTGCCAGGGAACCGGCGGGCGTCGGCCGCAGGCGGCCGGCGGGGCGCGGCCTCAACCACGGTGGTGCGCACGCGGGCGAGGCTTGGCTGCGGCGGAACGCTGCTGAAACCGAAGGTCACCGGCGGGTGGACAGGTGCCAGTGCGCCGGCGTCAGCGCCGTCCCAGCTGACGACGGCGGCACTGATGGTGTGCAGGTCGCTCACCCCGTAGTACTCCCGCCGGCCGCTGCCCGCGGTGCCGGACGTCCGGGAGCCGCCGCTGACAATGCCGGCCACGGGACTGACGGCGCGCAGCCAGCCGGGGTGGACTGCCAGCCGCCGGGGGACGGCCCGCAGCGCGCTGCCAAGGAGGGTCCGGCTGCCCAGGCTGGCGCTGATCCCCAAGGGACCGGCGTCGACCGTCAGGATCCCCTGCTCCAGCCGCGCGGACACGCCGACCACTGCAACGTCATCGAAGGTGTAGGTGGCGGAAATGAAGTCCGCCGCCGCCCCGGTGGGGGCCAGCAGTTGCCGGTGCCCGGAGGGGTGCTGGACCATCACTTCCGCAAACCGTCCGAACGGGGACTCCTGCCAGATGCCCACCACCGCCCGCAGTCCGGAGCCCGTGCCAATGCCGGCAATATGGCCGTCGAATACCCACTGTGAACCCATCAGGCCACTGTAGCCACGGACAGCCGCAGCCGTGGCCAGCACCCCGGCTGGGATAACCTAGAGCAGTGACTTACGAGATCGAGATCGGCCGTGGCAAGCGTGGGCGTCGAGCCTACTCCCTGGATGACATTGCAATCGTCCCTAACCGTCGTACCCGCGACCCCAAGGACGTCTCCGTCTCCTGGCAGATCGACGCCTACCAGTTCAGCATGCCGGTGATCGCGGCGCCGATGGATTCAGCCATGTCGCCCCAGACCGCCATTGCCCTGGGCCGGCTCGGCGGCCTCGGCGTGCTTGACCTCGAAGGCCTGTGGACCCGCTACGAGGACCCGCAGCCCATCCTGGACGAGATCGGCGCGCTGGAGGATGAAACCAACAGCCCCGCTGTGACGGGGCGGATGCAGGAGCTGTACAAGGCGCCCATCCAGCCTGAACTGATTACGTCCCGCCTGGCGGAGATCCGCGAGGCCGGAGTGACCGTTGCGGGGTCGCTCACCCCGCAGCGCACCCAGGAGCACTACAAGACCGTCGTGGCCGCCGGCGTCGACATCTTCGTCATCCGCGGCACCACCGTATCCGCCGAGCACGTCTCCAAGGACCACGAGCCGCTGAACCTCAAGCAGTTCATCTACGAACTCGACGTCCCCGTTATCGTGGGCGGCGCGGCCGGCTACACGCCCGCCCTGCACCTCATGCGCACCGGCGCGGCCGGTGTCCTGGTGGGCTTTGGCGGCGGTGCCACCACCACCACCCGCCGCGCCCTGGGCATCCACTCGCCCATGGCCTCCGCCATTTCCGACGTCGCCGCCGCACGTCGGGACTACATGGACGAATCCGGCGGCCGCTATGTCCACGTGATTGCCGACGGCGGCATGGGCACCTCGGGCGACATCGTCAAGGCGATCGCAATGGGAGCCGACGCCGTGATGCTCGGCAGCGCCCTGGCCCGGGCCGAGGAGGCGCCAGGCAAGGGATGGCACTGGGGCCAGGAAGCCCACCACCTCGAACTTCCCCGCGGCGACCGCGCCAACGTGGGCACTGTAGGCCCGCTGGAGGAAGTGCTGTTCGGGCCGGGCCACCACACCAACGGAACCTCCAACCTCATCGGCGCATTGCGCCGCTCCATGGCGACCACCGGCTACTCGGACCTGAAGGAATTCCAGCGGGTCGACGTCGTGGTTTCCCCTTACGCCGGAAACTGACAGACTCCTGCCCAAGCGTGCCCCAAGCAAGTAGGGTGGTTTTACTACCGGCACGAGAGGCACTGGAGGCGTTCAATGAAGAGATTTCCTGTTAACGGCGGGGCACTCGGCCCGGAAGCCAGGGAAGCATCCATCCAACGGCTGCGTGCGACCTCGGAGCCCGGCCAGGAGCTGGACATCCTCATTGTTGGCGGCGGGATCGTGGGCACCGGAGCCGCGCTGGACGCCGTCACGCGGGGCCTGACGGTGGGCATCGTTGAGGCGAACGACTGGGCGGCAGGCACGTCCTCCAGGTCCTCGAAGCTTATCCATGGCGGCCTCCGCTACCTCGAAATGCTGGATTTCGGCCTGGTGAAGGAGGCCTTGCAGGAGCGGGGGCTGCTGCTCTCGGAACTGGCGCCCCACCTCGCGCGGCCGGTGCCTTTCCTGTATCCGCTGACCAAGCCCTTCATCGAGCGGCCCTACGTGGGTGCCGGGATCGCGTTGTATGACGTCATGTCCATCTCCAGCGGGCACAGCAGGGGAGTGCCGTTCCATAAACACCTCACCCGCCGGGGCACCCTGCGTGCCGCCCCCAGCCTCAAGAACGATGCCTTCGTTGGCTCCATCCGGTACTACGACGGCCAGGTGGACGACGCCAAATACTGCGCCAACCTGGTGCGGACCGCCGCCTACTATGGCGCCCACGCCGTCAACCAGATGAAGGTGGTGGATTTCCTCCGCGAGGGTGAACGGGTAGTGGGGGCCAAGGTGGTCAACCATGAGGACGGGACGCAGTTCAACATCCGCGCCAAGCAGGTCATCAATGCCACGGGCGTCTGGACGGACGAAACCCAGGCCATGGTGACCGACCGCGGCCAGCTGAAGGTCAGGGCCTCCAAGGGCATCCACCTGGTGGTTCCGCGGGACCGCTTCCAGTCAACGGTGGGGCTGATCCTGCGCACCGAAAAGTCGGTGCTGTTCGTGATTCCCTGGGGCCGGCACTGGATCATCGGCACCACGGACACCGACTGGAACCTGGACAAGGCCCACCCGGCCGCCTCCAGCAAGGACATCGACTACATCCTGGAACACGTCAACAAGGTCCTCAAGCGGCCGCTGACCCGGGAGGATGTGGAGGGCGTCTACGCCGGCCTGCGTCCGCTCCTGGCCGGGGAAAACGACTCCACCGCCAAGCTGTCCCGCGAACACGTGGTGGCCCATCCCGTTCCGGGCCTTGTGGTGGTGGCCGGCGGGAAGTGGACCACCTACCGCGTGATGGCCAAGGACGCGGTGGATGAGGCCACCCGCACCATGGACGAGCGGGTTCCGCCCAGCTGCACGGAGACCATCCCGCTGCTGGGCGCAAGCGGCTTCAGGGCGGCCTGGAACCGGCGCAACCGCACCGCGGAGGAATCCGGCGTGCATGTGGCCCGCATCGAGCACCTGCTGAACCGCTATGGCTCCATGACCGATGAAGTGCTGGCCATCATCGAGGAGAATCCGGCAATGGCTGAGCCGATTCCCGGCGCTGATGACTACCTCCAGGCCGAGGCCGTCTACGCCGCCACCCACGAGGGTGCCCGGCACGTGCACGACGTCCTGACCCGAAGGACCCGGATTTCCATCGAGGCGTGGGACCGCGGCGTGTCCGCCGTGCCGGTTGTCGCTAAACTAATGGGTGACGTTCTTGGCTGGAGTGACGAACAGCGCGAAAACGAGGTCCGGCACTACATCGCACGGGTGGAGGCCGAACGCCTCAGCCAGCAACAGCCGGACGACGAATCCGCAGACGCCGCCCGCCTGGGCGTGGAAGACATCGTGCCCTTGCGCTGAGGGGTCCACGGCAACAGCACTCCTGACCGAAGGGACACGCCTTGGCGGAACCACTTGACCGGTACGATGCCGGGCTCACCACGCCCGAAATGGTGATCCTGGAGCTGGAGGCAACGGACAAGGCTGATGCCGCCACGCAACTCGCCAAGCGGCTGTATGCCGCCGGGCGGATTTCGGACCTGGACGGATTCCTCAAGCATGTGAATGCCCGGGAACACCAGCTGGCCACAGGGCTTCCCGGCGGGATTGGCCTTCCGCACGCCCGCAGCGAGTTTGTTTCCCGCACGTCCATTGCCGTCGGCATCGCCAAGTACGGACATGCCCTGGACTTTGGCGCGGCGGACGGTCCCGCTACCGTGATCCTGCTGATCGCCACCCCCGCGAGTTCCTTCTCGGACCACCTCGAAGTCCTGGCAACCTTGGCCCGGTCGCTGTCCAAGGAGTCGTTCCGGGAGTCGCTGCGCCGGGCTTACGATCCTGAGGTGATTGCGGAGCTCATCAACTCGAGCCTGGTGTTCTTCGATCACTAGGCAGCCCCAGCCAACCACCCGGGCCACCGGGACCGACCGTCCGGTGCGGTTCCTGCCGCCGTCCCGGCGTTTAGTTGTTCTACAGCGGCACGAAGTACGGTTAAGACGTGTGGAAAACAGCCCTTAAGCCCCGATGGATCGCCGGTTTTGTCTTCGCGATCGCCATCTCCGGGGTCTTCGTGCTGCTGAGCCAGTGGCAGTTCGGGCGGTCCACCAGGCCCGAAATCCCCGCCAACCCCGCCACCGAACAGGTCCAGCCCCTCACTGAAACCCTGCAGCCCGGCGAGTTCTTCCACGGAACGGATGCCGACCAGATGGTTTCGGCAGAGGGATCCTATGATCCCGCAAAGCAGCTGCTGGTTCCCGGTCGGCTTCACGACGGCAGGCCAGGCTACTGGGTAGTTACCGCCTTTGCCGTCTCCGGCGCACCCACGCTGAGCGGCGTTGCCGCCTCACCCCAGACGTGGATCCCGGTGGCCCGCGGCTGGGTGGCGGACCGTGCGGCTGCTCCAGCGCCGCCGTCGGGCATCCTCCAACTGACGGGGCGGCTCCTGCCGTCCGAGGCGCCCGTGCCGGGAACGGCACCCCAGCCGGGAGAAGCCACCGCGGTTTCCGTGGCTGAGCTGATCAACTACTGGGAGGTCAGCAGCTACCCCGGTTTCGTCGCCGCCACCGCGGAAATAACGGGCGGTGAGGACGTCAGCCCGGCTGCCGTGCCCGGCGAGCTCCTTCCCCTGAACATCGGCCCGCAGCCGCCGGCCCAGCAGATCAACTGGCTCAATCTCTTCTACTCCCTCGAATGGGTGGTCTTCGCCGGCTTTGCCCTCTTCATCTGGTGGCGGCTCGTCAAGGACGACTACCACCGCGACCTCGAGGACAGCCTTGAGGAAGAAGACGAAGACACCCTGCATCCCGAACACAACCAGCAAAAGGTACAGCCATGATCGACCCGAAACCGGCCAACCCCGCCACCGCCGCAGGCAGTAACACGGGCACCAACACAGGCACCAACACAGGCACCAGCCCGGCAGGAAAGTCCGCCGGCAGGAAGCGGCGCTTCGGCGGGACTGAGGCCCAGATCCGCTCTGCCCTGAAGTTCTACAAAGTGCTCGCGTACCTGACCGGCACCATGCTGCTGCTGCTCTGCGCCGAACTGGCCGCCCGGTACGGCTTCGGGCAGTACCTGTTTGCCGGTGGCACCAATGCCGTCACCGGGCAGCCTTTCGGCTTCGGTTTTGCCGATGCGGAGCCTCCGGGTGTGCTGGGAGGCGTCAACCTGTCCGTGGCCGTCCTGATTGTGCACGGCTGGATGTACGTGGTGTACCTGATCTCCAACTTCCGGCTCTGGTCCCTAATGCGCTGGCCGTTCCTCAAACTGGTCCTGCTGGCACTGGGCGGCGTGGTTCCCTTCCTCTCCTTCATCGTGGAAAAGAAAGTCCACGCCGAGGTTGAGGCGGAGCTGGCCGCCAACCCCCAGGCACCCCGGCGCTACTGACCGGCAATGGCCGGGGCTGCCCGCCGGGGAGTCTGCTCCGTCACAGCACCGCTTCTCAAGGTGCGCCGGCGCAACGGCGCAAAGTAGGCTATGACGGTGACTACTCCCACTGCATCCCAGACTTCCCAGAAGCCGGTGCTGGTTGTTGACTACGGTGCCCAGTACGCGCAGCTGATTGCCCGCCGCGTCCGGGAAGCAAACGTGTATTCGGAAGTGGTTCCGCATACTTACACCACCGAGCAGCTCCTGGCCAAGAACCCCGCCGCCATCATCCTGTCCGGCGGCCCCTCCAGCGTTTACGCTGACGGGGCCCCGAGCGTCGGTGCCGACCTCTTCGAGGCCGGGGTCCCGGTCTTCGGCATCTGCTACGGCTTCCAGGCCATGGCGAACGCCCTCGGCGGCAAGGTGGACAAGACCGGGCTGCGCGAGTACGGCTCAACCCAGACCACCATCATCGGTGAAGGCCGCTCGGTCCTGGAAGGCATGCCCCAGCACCAGAACACCTGGATGAGCCACGGCGACTCCGTCCACGAGGCCCCGGAAGGCTTTGAAGTGCTGGCGACGACGGCGGGCGCCGAAGTGGCTGCCTTCGCCAACGAGGAGAAGGGCCTGTTCGGCGTGCAGTGGCACCCCGAGGTAAAGCACTCCGCCTACGGCCAGCAGGTCCTGGAAAACTTCCTCTTCAAGGGTGCCCGGATCGAGCCCAACTGGACCACCGGGAACATCCTCGAGGAGCAGGTGGAGCGGATCCGGAAGCAGATCGGTGATGCGAGGGTCATCTGCGGCCTCTCCGGCGGCGTGGATTCCGCCGTCGCCGCAGCCCTGGTGCAGCGCGCCGTCGGTGACCAGCTGACCTGTGTGTTCGTGGACCACGGACTGCTGCGCGAAGGCGAAGCCGAGCAGGTGGAGCGCGACTTCGTGGCCGCCACCGGCGTGAAGCTGTATGTCGCGAACGAGCAGGAGCGCTTCCTGTCCGCGCTTGCCGGCGTCAGCGATCCCGAAACCAAGCGCAAGATCATCGGCCGCGAGTTCATCCGCGCGTTCGAGGAAGCCGAACTGACCATCATCGCCGAGGCCGCCGCCCATGGCGAGAAGATCAAGTTCCTGGTCCAGGGAACCCTCTACCCGGACGTCGTCGAAAGCGGCGGTGGCGAGGGCGCAGCGAACATCAAGAGCCACCACAACGTGGGCGGCCTGCCCGAGGACCTGCAGTTCGAGCTCGTCGAACCGCTTCGGGCACTCTTCAAGGACGAAGTCCGCGCCGTGGGTGCACAGCTGGGCCTGCCCCAGGAAATCGTGGGTCGCCAGCCCTTCCCCGGCCCCGGCCTCGGGATCCGGATCGTCGGCGAGGTCACCAAGGAGCGCCTTGACCTGCTGCGCAAGGCCGACGCCATCGCGCGCGCCGAGCTGACCGCCGCGGGCCTGGACAACGAGGTCTGGCAGATGCCCGTGGTGCTGCTGGCTGACGTGCGCAGCGTCGGAGTCATGGGTGACGGCCGCACCTACGGCCACCCCATCGTGCTCCGCCCCGTCTCCTCCGAGGACGCCATGACGGCGGACTGGTCCCGGCTTCCGTACGAACTGCTGGCCAGGATCTCCAACCGCATCACCAACGAGGTGGAAGGCGTCAACCGCGTGGTGCTCGACGTCACCAGCAAGCCGCCGGGAACCATCGAGTGGGAGTAGCATCCTGAGTGGCCGGCCTCCGTCAAGGGAGGCCGGCCACTGGTGTTCCGGGGTGAAATCCTCCGGAATTTCGGGGCGCGCAGTGTTGCGGTCTCTCAGTCCCGCCGCCTAAGCGGCTACTCTCGAACCTATGCTCGTATGGTCCAGGACGTCACGTGCAAGCGCAGAAAAGAAGGCAGTAGTGTCAGTTGGTCAAGGCCACCCGGAGGGCTCCGAGGAGCTCCGCAAATGGCTGTCCGGGCTTAAACCCGTCACCGGGGCGGACACAATGCTGCGCTTCACCAAGACTCCCGAAGGTTCCATCGATCTGACACACGCCCACCCGTCCGGGCTGGCCCAGCTCATGGCCGGACGCAAGACGCGGCTGTCCACCCTGATCCGGGACCGCCAGCAGTACGTCGTCGCAGCCAGGGCATCCCGGAACATCAGGTCTAAGATCTTCGAGCTTTCCAATGAGCGCGGCATTGACGCTGGCTACCTCTCCGCAGGCACCGTGGTGTGGACGTCCGCCGTCGGCGGCAAGCCCCAGCGCGTCTCGGCGCCGGTCATGCTCACGGCCATTTCCCTGACCGTCCGGCCGGGGGAGGACGACTACGAACTCCAGCTGACCGAGCAGGCGCACATCAACCCCGCCCTGGTGCGGCACCTGAAGAACATCCACGGCATTGTCTTCGACGTCAACGCCGTCACCCGGCTTGCGTACAGCACGGCCCGCTTCGATCCGCAGCCCGTCCTGGACCGGCTGGGCACGCTGATCAGGCCCATCCACGGCGCAGAAGCCCAGCACAACCTGCTGGTTTCAACCTTCGCGGACCTCTCGGGCAACCTGGATGACCCGTGGATCAACGACTCCAACCCGCTCATCTCCGCGCTGGCCACCGCGGGCGGAGGCGAAATGGTGGACGTCGAGGAGCCGGATCCCTCACGCTTCCCTCCCCTGGACAGCAGGCACCCCCAGGACGAACTGCTCCTGCTGGACGCGGACACGGATCAGCAGTACGTCATAGACGCTGCCCGTGCCGGGGATTCCCTGGTGGTCAGGACCCCGCCGGGCACCGGCCAGACCCAGACCGCCATCAACACCATCGGTGCGTTGGTGGATGCCGGAAAAACCGTCCTGGTGGTGGGGGACCGCCGCGCCAGCCTCAACGAAGTATCCGGCCAGCTGGAGGGCCTGGGCCTGGAGTCCATCCTCTTCCAGCTGTCCGGAAACGTCACCGCCCAGCAGCTGAAAGCCCAGCTGGTCCGGGCCATCGTCCGCAACGAAAAGTCGCTTGAACCCCAGCTGGGAAATCTCCACAACACCCTCACGGAGCACCGCCACGCCCTGATGGACCACGTGGCCTCGCTCCACAACGTCAGGCAGCGGTGGGGCTGCTCCCCGTACCAGGCCATGCAGTCGCTGGCGGAGCTCACCTCCATCCACCCTGCCCCGGCCACCACCGTCCGGCTGAAGCGGAGCGTCCTGGACAGCATCCGGGACCGTGACGAGCTTGCAGGCAGGCTCCGCCGGGCAGCTGAGCTGGGCAGCTTCAGCAAGGCCTCCACCACCAGCCCGTGGCATGGCGCCCGGCTGCTGACGCGCAAAGAGACCGAGGAAGCGCAGGAACTGGTCCGCTCCGTGGAGAAGAGCCTGCCTGCGCTGCGCGACCGCATGGAGGCGGTTGCCGAGCACGCGGAAATCCGGCTGGGTGCCTCCTTTGCGGAGTGGGGCGAGCAGCTTGAGCTCCTGGTGGCGGTGCGGGGCAGCCTGGACAAGTTCACGCCGGACATCTTCGACCGCCCGGTCACGGACCTCATTTCCGCCACCGCGCCCTCGGCCTGGCGCAAGGAGCGCGGCATTGAGATGACCTCCATGCAGCGTTCAAGGCTGCGCAGGGTCGCGAAGGAGTACGTACGGCCCGGGGTTCACATTGCCGACCTTCACACCTCCCTGCTGCTGGTGCAGGAGCAGCGGGCGCTGTGGGCAGGCTATGCGACCACGCAGCGGCATCCCGCCGTGCCGTCCGGGCTCGCCGAGATGAACGCGATGTACCGTTCGCTGGACGGCGACCTGGCCCGCCTGGGTGAGGCCCTGCGGCACACGGAGGCCGGCGGTTCCCTGGCTGCCGTGCGCTACGAAGAGCTCATGGAACGCCTTGGACGGCTGGTGGCGGACACCGACACACTGAAGACACTGCCCGAGCGCACCCTGCTGGTTGAGAACATGCGCGAGCACGGGCTCGGTGAGCTCCTCGCCGACCTCGCCGAGCGCGAGGTTCCCGCAGGCTCCGTGGGGGCCGAACTTGAGCTGGCATGGTGGCAGTCCGCCCTTGAAGCGATGATCAGCGGCGACGACTATCTGGCCATGTCCGACGGCGACGCGCTGCGGAAGCTGGAGGCCGAGTACCGCCTTGCGGACAACGCCCACATTGCCAGCGGCGCCGCCCGCCTCCGCTGGGACCTCGCCGAGCGGTGGCGCGGCGCCATCGCCGCGCACCCCCGCCAAGCGGATCTCCTCCGGAGCCTGCTCAAGGATGGCAGGGTGTCGCTGCCGTCGCTGACGGCGCAGGCGCCTGAACTGATCGGAACCCTGGTGCCGGTCTGGTCCGTGAGCCCCTATCTCATGACCGGCCTGCTGCCGGCGGAGCAGCGCTTTGACGCGGTGGTCATCCTGGACGCCGAGGCGACGTCGCTCCAGGCGGTGCTGCCGTCCATCGCCCGCGCCAGGCAGGTCATTGCCTTCGGCGACTCCCGCATCGCCAGCCCCCGCACGTTTACTGTCGGCGTCGAGCGCCTGGCGCCTGGCGAATCGGCGCACCAGCGGGTGGAGAGCGCCTTTGGTGCCTTGTCCAGGGTACTTCCGGTGTGGCGGCTCAACTTCGTCTACCGGGCGGTGGATGAGGACCTCGTGCTGCAGCTGAGCAAGAACTTTTACGACGGCGGCCTCCGCCGGCTCCCGGAGGGTCAGTCCGCCACGGGACTGGACCGGTCGCTGCTGGTGGAGTACCTGCCGGACGGCACCGGCTTGCCCAGTGCAGACCATGAGGGCGTGGAATCCGTGGTGGCGGAAGTCAACCGCGTGGTCCAGCTGGTCTTCGAGCACGCCCGGCTGCGCCCGCGTACGTCGCTGGCCGTGGTCACGGCAAGCCTCCGCCATGCGGCCAGGATCGGGGAATCCATCCGGCTCCAGCTGCCCAACTACCCGGCCCTGGCGGGCTTCTTCGGAGCCGGCCCCGAGTCATTCCGCGTTGTCGATCTTGAACGGGCCCAAGGGCTGGTACGCGACCATGTCATCTTCTCGCCCGGCTTTGGCCGCACACCGCACGGGCGGGCCCTGCACAACTTCGGGCCCCTCTCCGCCGAGGGCGGCCGGGAGAAGTTCGCACTGGCCATGACCCGCGCCCGCAGGTCGATGCACGTTCTCACCTGCTTCCGGCCCGAGGACCTGGACCACACCAGGCTGACGCACGGCGCCGTGGACCTCTACTCGCTCCTTGACCGTGAGATTGCGGGAAACACGGACCTCGGAACTCCGGCCTCGCGGGCCGCGGCCAGCGAGCAGGCCCTTGGGGCCGATCCTCTGGTGGCTGACCTTGGAGACCGCCTGCGCGCCCGGGGCGCCCGGGTGTGGCACCAGTATGACGGCGCCATCGACGTGGTGGCTGCCGCAGATCCGCTGAGCACCATGGGCCAGGAGGATGCCGACCTCCCCTGGCCTGTGGCGATTGAATCGGATGGCACCGAACAGTACCGCGCCCTGAGCGTCCGGGAGCGGAGCCGGCTGCGCCCCCAGCTGCTGGAGCGCCTCGGCTGGCGCTACATGCCGCTGTGGACCATCGAGGTGTTCACGGATCCGTCCGCCTGCGCCGACCGCATCGCAGGATACCTCGGCCTCGAAAAGAACGCGCTCTCCGGGCGGACGTCCACATCCATCGCCTTCCTGGACGATGACGTGGACCAGGCGCTCAACGGAATCGATGCCGTGTCCCGGCGCGCGGCATCGGACCATGAACCAGCACAGGCCGAACGCCTGGACAGCAAGGAGGCGGGTGCCATGGCCCCGGATCACGAGAAGAACGACTCTTCGGACACCGAGCCGTCCGTCGCCGCAGAAGCTGCAGCCGGGCAGGACCAGGAGGGCGGCCCCGTTCCCGGCAGCGCATCCACCCCGGGCACGGCCGCCCTGCCGGGCACGTCTGCCTTGCCGAACAAGGCGGCGGAAGACGAAGCCCGGGGCTGGGGCGACCGCGAAGACGACGACCACGATGCGTGGCTGAAGGAACAGAAACCCCCGCACTGGGGCTGAGGCAGGATCGCAGCCGGGGCAGGAGCCTGCGTCCGTGGAGGCTGGCGCTGTGGCTGCGCGCCGGCCCGGACCATCGCTCGCAGGGCTACGGCCCCACCAGGACGAAAAACAGCTTTCCCTGGGTGGAGGCGCCGGCGAGCCGAACCGCCTGTTCCGGATTGGCGGCCACCACTATGAGTCCGTCCGTCTCCGCCGTGCCCAGCCACTGGCCGCCTTGCCCGCCCTGACCGGAAGTCCACAACACCGGAACCCCTGAAGCCAGGACCTCCGGTGGCTCCTGCTGGTCGTAGCCGCCGGCTGCCGTTAGCACCACGTTCACGAGCTGCCCTGGGGAGACGAGCTGGATGGACGATGGATCCGCCATGCGAAGGGGAACAGCCGCTGACCCTGGGGGAGTGCCGGCGAGCAGCCCCGGACCAAGCAGTTGGGCATCCGTGAGCAGCTGTCCCTTGCGCAGCGGCGCCGCGAGTTGTTTCCCGGCCGCCTCGCCCGGTCCGTTGAGGAATCCGTCGGCCAGCATGCCCGGCGGTACCTGGACAGAGGCGAGGTCCGCAGCCGCCATGGCTGTGCCGGCGGGAAGGTCGCGGGCTGCGGCGAGCGCAGGCACCGTGTAGACCGGTGCCGGCGTAAGTTGCTGGACGGTGATGGCGGCTACGGCGCAAAGGAGCAGCGCGGCGGCCAGCCGCCTGTTGCGGCTCAGCCAGGAGGCAAAGCGGGCCGGCGGGCGGCGGCGTGCGTTGTGGCCGGCGGCGCGGCTCCCGCCGTGGGCGCCACTGCGCCGTAAAGCCCCGGGGAGCCCAGGTCCGTGCGACGCGCTTGATACAACCCGGTGTTGCTGTCCGTGTGCAGGCATGTGCCCACGCTAAAGCCGCGCATGGCGGCCGCGGCAGGGGCGCCGGCAGCTATGTGGACAACGCAGTCAGCTGCCAGGCAGCAGCCTGGACCGCGGAACGTGGATCAGCTGGCGGCAGCAGCCGGAGCCGGAGCAGCTGGTGCAGCCGCAGGCGTTGCCGCCGAGGCAGCGGGAGCGGCAGAAGCCGTGCTGCCCTTGGCATCCCGGGAGTCTGTGCGGTAGAAGCCGGAACCCTTGAAGACAACGCCCACGCTGTTGAACTTCTTGCGCAGGGTACCCTGGCACTCAGGGCACGACGACAGAGAGCTGTCCGAGAACGACTGGACGATGTCAAAGGCATGGCCGCAATCCTTGCAGGCGTACGCATACGTTGGCACTGGTGCTCCTCCTCTTGGGCAAACGAGAGGTCCCGGACTGCCTCTGGATTATGGATGTCCATTAGCAGTCGCAGGGCCTGAGTGCTAATTCTACCATCCTCGTACGCGGGGACTTCCCCGGTCAGGCGGCGTCCGCCAGGCTCCGGAACCCGGAGGGAAGCACGACGCCAGGCACCGGCCGGTCGAATGCCTCCACCGGAATCCTGCCGGCAGGCAGCAGTTCCCCGTCGTAGATCACCGCGGCCAGCGGAATATGCTTCCCGGCTGATTCGAGGTGGCCCAGGAACTTGTCGTAGTAACCTCCGCCCTGGCCTACCCTGCTGCCCGCGAGGTCAATCGCGGTGGCAGGGATGAAGAGGGCGGCAGCTTCCCCGGCCACCTCAATTTCGTGCCGTGTCCCCACGGGCTCCAGGATGGGGGCAAACCTGCTCGTCACCAGATCCACGCCCGGCGCCCAGAAGACCCACTTCAGCTCCCGCCCCGGCTCGCAGACGGGAAGCAGGACTTTGTGGCCGGCGTCGTGGAGGGCCGCGATCAGCGGCAGCGTGGGCGGTTCCGCCCCGACTCCGAGGTAGGCGCAGACCGTCGCTGCCTTCCCCCGGGTTACCGAATCTGCCCACGCTGCCCCGTGCTTCGCCAAGGCTTCCCCGGCATCCTGCCGCTCCTGGAGTGTAAGCAAAGCACGACGGCGGCGATGGGCAGCACGTATCTCGTCCTTGGCCGCCTTTGAATCCTCAAGCGTCATGTGTTTCCTCCGTAGCTGCCGCATGGCGTCGGCCATCCCCTGATTACTGAATGCTTGACGCTGACGTTAGATTAGTCCGGTGACTACCAGTAATCCGAGAGTACGCAAAGCTGTCATTCCTGCCGCCGGACTTGGCACCAGGTTCCTGCCGGCGACCAAGGCGATGCCCAAGGAAATGCTTCCCGTTGTGGACAAGCCTGCCATCCAGTACGTGGTTGAGGAAGCCGTGAACGTCGGCCTCAACGATGTCCTGATGATCACCGGGCGGAACAAGCGGGCGCTGGAAGACCACTTCGATCGTGTGCCGTCCCTGGAGTCCGCCCTTGAAGGCAAGGGGGATATCGAGAAGCTGGCGTCCATCCAGGCTGCGAGCAACCTGGGTGACATCCACTACGTCCGGCAGGGGGACCCGCACGGACTGGGCCATGCCGTACTCCGCGCGAAGCAGCACGTTGGCGACGAAGCCTTCGCCGTGCTGCTGGGCGATGACCTGATCGATGCCCGGGACGAACTGCTCAGCACCATGATTGATGTCCAGGCCAAAACCGGTGGTTCCGTCGTCGCGCTGATCGAAGTGGAACCCTCGCAGATCAGCGCCTACGGCTGCGCTGACATCGAACCGATCGACGGCGAATCATACGTGCGGGTCAACCGGCTCGTGGAGAAGCCGAGCCCGGAGGAAGCGCCCTCCAACCTGGCGCTGATTGGCCGTTACGTACTCCATCCGGCCGTCTTCGACGTCCTTGAGCGCACCGGGCCGGGACGGGGCGGCGAAATCCAGCTGACAGACGCCCTCCAGGAACTGGCCACCGGTGACGGCGAAGGGCACGGTGTCTACGGCGTCGTGTTCCGGGGGCGGCGTTACGACACCGGGGACAAGCTCAGCTACCTCAAGGCCTGCGTCCAGCTGGCCATTGACAGCGAGGACCTCGGCCCCGGCCTGCGGGAATGGCTGCCCGGCTTCACCGCCGGCCTGTCCAAGTAGCGCCATGCGCCCTGGTCCCATCTGGCCCGTGACCCTGGAATGCGGGGATCTGGTCCTGCGGCCCATCCGGTACCGGGACAAGAAGGAATGGACGGAAGTCAGGTCCCGCAACAGCCAGTGGCTGGCGCCGTGGGAAGCATCCAACCCGGATCCATCCGGCGGCCTGCCGGACTACCGGCAGATGGTCCGGTCATTGAAGGCGCAGGCGGCCCAGGCAACGGCTTTGCCCTTCCTCATCACCGAGAGGCGGCCCGGCAGCGTCAAGCCGCCCATTGTTGGCCAGCTGACCGTATCGTCGATCGTTTGGGGCTCGGCCATGATGGCAACCCTCGGCTACTGGGTGGACCAGGCCTGTGCGGGCCGCGGCATCGCGCCCACCGCCGTCGCCATGGTGACGGACCATTGCTTCAAGACCTTGGGCCTGCACCGGATGGAAATCAACATCAGGCCAGAGAACGGACCCAGCCTCCGGGTGGTGGAGAAACTCGGGTTCCGGGACGAAGGCTACCGGCCGCGCTACCTCCACATCAACGGTGAATGGGCCGACCACCGCTCGTTTGCCTTGACGTCTGAAGAGGTCCCGGAGGGACTACTTAGGCCGTGGCTTGCCTCACACCGGTCATAAATCCAGTGAATTGCCGTCTGCGCCACGACACACCGCAGCTAATGCTGCCGCAGCGGGCCGGATGCTCATACGGTTTTGAGTGTGGACTTCCCCCTTAGCAGCTCAGTGATCCTTGTGGTTGCCGTTGTGCTCTGGATTGTGTGGGTTGCGCCCTACGTCCTCCGGAACCGCAGGCACCAGTTCCAGCCCGCCGGCGATTTCCTGGCAGACGCCGCAGCCGATGAAACACCGGAATCGCCAGCCGTTTTGGTTATGAACGTTGCCGCCCAGCAGGAGAAAGCCATGGACACCAGGAAGAGCGCCGGACCCGGGACCGCTGCTGCCGGCACGCCGGCCGGGGCCAAGTTCCGCATACGCTATGGCCGGACGGCACTCGCCCTCATCGGGCTGCTGTCGTTGGCCACCGCATTCGTTTCCGGAGTGCTCCTCCTCTTCGGGCTGGGCGCTCCCGTTCTTCCGTTGGCGTGCCTCGGACTTACCGCCGGATCCGTGGTCCTCCTGCGTTGGCTGGCTGTCCGGGACAGGAGAGCCAAGGTCAACGCAGCCTTCCGGTCCGCGATGACCGCGCCGACCCGGCAGTCCAAGGCTGCCGGGAATGTCCCGCCGAGGCCTGAAGCAGCGCCGGCCAGGCCGGACAACCCGCTTTTCGACGCCGAGGCGCACCAGCCAAAGGTAAAGCCGCTGACCGCAGTGGAACTGCGCGAGGCTGCACTTGCGGTCGCGGTCGCCGCGGGGGATCCGAGCGCCGCAGCAGCCGGTGCCGCGGGCGCTGCACCGGCGTCTGCCACGTGGGAGCCCGTAGAGGTCCCCAAGCCCGTTTATGTTGAGGCAGCCAAGGCCGAGCGCCCTGACCCCGAGCCCCTGGAGCTCCCCGAATCGCCCAAGGCTGTTGGCAAGCCGTCCCTGAAGCAAGGTGCTGCCGCCGCGCCGCCGGCGGGTACTGCTGCCGCGGACGGGCCCCAGCTTTCCAAGGCGCAGAGCGCCCTCAGCAATCTCGACGACGTCCTGCAGCGCCGCCGCGCCTGACCCGGGCAGTGCGGACAGGCCACCCGCGGCAGTTCCCGTGAGCCGGGGTCGGCATGGCGGTTTGGCATTCTCCCCGGAAAATTTGTAGCCTAGGGTCACCGGTGCCGCACCTGCAGGGGCGGATGGTTCCGGGGCTATAGCTCAGTTGGTAGAGCGCTTCGTTCGCATCGAAGAGGTCAGGGGTTCGAATCCCCTTAGCTCCACCGTTTGAAGGAGTTTCCTGGCCATCGTGCTGTTTCGATAGGCACTTTCTTGCTCAACCTGGACCTGGGACACGACGCCGAACGCCTGGTCAAGGCTGGAGCACGCCACGCCTTGGGCGCCTGGCTGTAGGCACAGACTTTATTGCGGCAATCTTGTTGCCGCCCCCGTAGCGCAACCGGCCATTATCTGGGCATGCTTCTTCCTGAAGGAAAAGATCAATGGGGAGATCGATGAACAGGAACGCAGCAGTTCTGGCGGCCAGTGGGCTTGCGCTCATGCTCAGCGCCTGTGCCGAAGGCCCCGGTGCCCTGTACGGACCGGAGGTAACCCCGGCAGCCCCTCCTCCGGCCCCTGCAGCCACCGCCTCCCCCCAGGCCAGCCCGCCGACCGGCCAGGGCGGTGACTCTCCGCTGCAGGTCACCGTCATCCCGCTGGGCAAGAACAACGGCGTCGAGGCCAGGTTTCCTATCAACGGCTACTACGCCGCACCAGGCATGGAGATCACCTTCGACGCCTCCGGGTCCGTCGGTGCGATCAGCAAGTACGAGTGGGACTTCGACGGCGACGGCACTTACGATGCGACGACCACCGGGCCGGCCTACAAGCACACCTATGAGGATGAATTCGAGGGAGAACTGGCGCTGCGGGTCTCGAACCCGATCGGCAGCACCCACGTCCTCCGGGTCCCCGTTCACGTCAGCACGAAGCCGTTCCATCAGCAACTGGCCCCGCCGGGAAATGTCCAGGCCGAGGCCCTGACCACGGTGAATGGAATCAGCACAATCAAGGTCACCTGGGAGTCCGATGACCCGGCCGCTGACTCTTGGGCTGTCGCGATCAACGGCATGCCGGTCGGCCGGATCGAAAAGACGGCACGCTCCGTCACGGTTACAGACATCCAAAGGGACGAGGACGTGAGCGTCGAAATCTTCGGCCTGACCGCGGGCATGGAGGTCGGGCGGCGCGCTGGCACCACGCTGCCGGCGGCAAAGTAGCAGGCTCCGGCAGGGAGTTCCCCTGCCTAACTCCCTGAAACGCCCTCAACGGCGATGGCCTCGTCCGATTCAACCCTCCCAAGGCCCGCCAGGAGCCGGTCGATGCCGGCAAGGGAGGCACGCAGCCGGGCGTCCGCGGCGCCAGAGGCGGCGGCCGCCCAGTCCATGGGCCCGGTGCCGACAACAAAAAGCGTCGCATTCCTGGCCGCGAGGACGGCAAGAACGGCGGCGAACTGCTCCCAGGCCTCAGCCCGGGACCCTGCGTCCGCAGGTTCCGGTGCTGGCACGCCGTCAATAACGCACAGCTCCGGACCGGCCGCCAGGACGGAGTAGTCCTCCGCCGACGTGCCCGGCGCGCAGAGTTCGTCAAAGCTGATCCACAGCAGGTCAGGCTCCAGGGCCTTGGCATCGAACGTACTGGAACCGGATGGGAGAGCCCGGTGCCGGTCGGGCTGCGGACGGAACAGGCCGTAGGCAGCCAACTGGCGGCTGCTGCCGGGAACAATAATGCGGCCTTCCCGGAGGGCTGGAGGCTGTGACCGCGATTCCATGCCTTACAGCCAGCCCTTCTTCTTGAAGATGCCGTACATAAGGGCCGCCGTCCCGATCATCAGTCCGATCGCCATCGGGTATCCCAGCTCCCAGTGGAGCTCGGGCATGTGGTCGAAATTCATGCCATAGATCCCGGCCACGAAGGACGGTGCGAAGAGGATCGCAGCCCAGGAGGATATCTTCTTCACCTGTTCGTTCTGCTCGGCGCTGGCCTCGTTCTGCCGGTTGGCGGTGAGGGTGCCGTCCAGGGTCAGGGCGTTCTGCAGCAGGTCGCGGAAGGAATCGGCCCGGGAGATGACCCGTTCCACGTGGTCCTCCACGTCACGCAGGCTGTGCCGGAGATCGGTCTCCACGTCGTACTTTTCAAAGCCCTGCTTGAGCTGGCGCATGATGTCCGGCAGGGGATGGATGGCCCGCTGGAACTGGATGACTTCACGGGCAAGCTCGTAGATGCGCCGGGATACGGCGGTGTCACCGCTGAAAAGCTGGTCTTCAATTTCGTCGATGTCGTTTTCAAGTCCGGCAACCACGGGCCCGTAGTCATCCACAACCCGGTCGAGCAGGGCGTAAAGCACGGCCTCGGGGCCGTGCCGGAGCAGGTCGGGCCGGCCTTCGAGGCGCTGCCTCACCTGTGCCACGCCGGCCGTCTCGGCGTGCCGTACCGTGACCACGAAGTTCTTCCCCGTGAAAATGTGCAGCTCGCCGAATTCAACCGTTTCAGTCGCGTCCAGGTACCGTGCAGGCCGGAGGACAGTGAACAGGTTGTCTTCGTAGCGCTCGATTTTCGGGCGCTGGTGGGCCGAGATGGCGTCCTCCACCGCAAGTGCGTGCAGGCCGAATTCAGCGGCAACGGCAGCCATTTCCTGCTCGGTGGGCCGGTAGAGGCCGATCCAGGCCATTCCTCCATGCCGGGCCAGTGTCTCGAAGGTCTGTTCCAGGTTTTCGGGCTCCACGTGGCGGACCCCGTTGACGTAGACGGCGTTGTCAATGATGGTCATGGGCGCCGGTCTTCCGCCGCGAGGACAGCGGCCACCATCACGACATTCCTCCGATGATGGCGCCGGCCACCGTCATGGCCACGATGTCATGGCCGGAGTCGATCAGCGTGACGGCTGCCGGGCGCCCGGCGAAGCCGTTGTGGATGACGTGGCCGCCTGCCCTGAAGACGAGTCCCGCAACCAAGGCGAAAAAGCCGCCTGCCACGGCACTGTCCAGTCCGAGCCTGGTGATCAGGACAGCGAGCAGGGCCGCCGTCAGGGCCGCGGCCGCCATCATCGGGACCCAGATGCCTGCCCCGCCGCTGATGTTCTTGAGATCGTCCTCCGTCTTGCCGATGGCGGCCATCCACCGGTTGCCCAGGACCGAGGGCATGTACCAGACAAAGCCGATGGCCATGGTTGCGACGAAGGCCAGCAGCACGGCGAGCCAGTTGATCTGTGAAACGTACGAGAGCCAGTCCATTCTGGAAATCCTAGCCGCCCGGGCGCGGACGTCAGGTGTTCGACGCCTTGGCCAGGCCGCTGATCAGCGGCTCGGTGCGGTAGGGGATATGGGTATGCAGGGCCAGTACGGTTTCGGTCCGGATCACGCCCTTGATCCTCAGGATCTGCCTCAGGGAGGACTGGAGGTTGTGGGTGTCCGTGGCTGCCACCCGGCACCAGACGTCGCCGCGTCCGGAGATTTCATGAACTTCCAGTACCTGCGGGATCAGTCGGAGTGCGGCCACCACGCCGTCCAGCTCCCGGTGCGAGACCTCGATCGTCACGAAGGCCACAACGTCATAGCCCACAGCCTCCAGGTCCACCTCGCGGCCGCCCGGCCTCAGTACTCCTGCCCGGATGAGGCGGCGCAGCCGCGTCTGGGCCGTGTTGCGGGCGATGCCCAGGGACTCGCTGAGTTCACCGACCTGGATCCGAGGGTCCCGGATGAGGGCCAGCAGGATCTTCAGGTCGGTGGCATCCAGATTGTTCATATTGTCATTCTGCATCACATGGCCGGGAAGATTTTGACGTTCTTGCGCAATAGGTCCGCAGATCTCCGAGCAATGGAGCAGAAGTACCGCATTCTTGTGCCATCGGATATCCATCCCGCGCCGGGCTCCCACAAGGTCCACCTGCCGCGGTAGAACCAAAAGGCGGCGCCACATGACGGTCTTCAGCGAACTCCGGATGCGTCCTGCCCCGGCTGCTGCCAGGGCGGGTTGGGATGCGTCCACCACGGCGCGCCTGGTGATGGCCGGCGCTGTCATTTTCGTCCTGCTGGTGGGCGCCAACCTCGCGACGCCGCTGTATCCGCTCCTGCAGGCGGAACTCGGGCTGTCCACGCTGGGCGTGACCGCCGCGTTTGCCAGCTATGTCCTGTCCCTGGTGGCCACGCTCATGCTGGCCGGGCACTGGTCGGACCACATCGGGCGCCGGGCTGCGCTCATCCTCGCGGTCGTCATCGGGCTGGCAGGCGGCTGGCTCTTTGCCGAGGCACAGACGCTCGCTGCCCTGTGCGCCGGGCGGGCGCTGCAGGGCGCAGCCGTTGCGCTGGCAACCGGGGCCAGTGCCGCAGCCCTGCGCGAGCTCCTCCCGACCCGTCCCGAGTGGGCATCCCGATTCACCTTGCTGGCGTCGTCCGGCGGAGTGGCGGCCGGACCGGTGATTGGCGGACTGCTGTCCCTCCTCCCTGGCCCGACCAGCGCACCCTACTACGTCCATTCGCTGGTCCTGGCCGGCCTCCTGGTGCCGCTGTACCTGCTTCATGCCCGCCCGGCGATCAATCCTCCGGCCTCCGCCAGGCCGCTGCAGGCACTGGCACCCCGCCGCCCTTCCGTATCGCGGGAGGCGAGGGGCGCCTTCTGGCTCGCTGCCGGCGTCGGCTTCCTCAGCTTCGCTGTCTTCGGCTTCTGCCTATCGCTTGCACCCGGCTACTTTGCCCAGGTCCTGGCCACAGACTCCCGCCCCCTGGTCGGCGTGCTGGCCGGCCTGGCCCTGGGGTCCTCGGCGCTGAGCCAGCTGCTGACCCTTCGGGGCCGCTACGTGGTTCCGGCGGGGCTTGGCGTCCTGGGGGTTTCCGTGCTTCTCCTGGGGGCGGCGGGAGCCTGGGGGAATCCGCTGCTGCTCGTGGCAGCCGCCCTTGCGGCCGGGGTAGGGCAGGGCATCGCCTTCCGCACTGTCTTCAACGAGGTGGCGGCCAAGGTGGAGGCATCACGGCACGCCCAGATCGTCAGCACCGTCTATGTCATCACGTACCTGGGAAGCGCTGTGCCGGTCCTTGGCCTGGGCTGGGCCTCCGGCGTGGTCGGTGTGCCGGCCGCCATAGCGGGTTTCGTTCTGTTGTGCGGCGCGGCGGCGCTAATCCTCTCCGCCGTGACTTTCCGCCTCGCGGTCATCGGCCGCGGGGGTGCAGCTTAGTCCGTTCCGCAGGGCACTTACTCAGGCAGCGGCCCGTGATTGCCCTGGATGTGTTCGAACACCAGGGTGGTTTCCGTGTGCCCCACCACCGGATCAGTTGCCAGGTTGTCCAGCACCCAGTCCCGCAGGTCCTCGGTAGTGGCGACGGCGATGTGCAGCAGATAGTCCACGGAGCCTGAGGTGTGGAACGTGGACAGCACCGCGGGCAGGTGCGGCACCCGGGCAGTGAAGCGGTCAATCTGGTCGCGGTCGTGGGCGCGGAGGCGCACGGCAACCAATGCCTGCACGGACCGCCCGATGGCAGAAAGGCTGAGCTTGGCCTCGTAGCCCTGCACGATCCCGCGTTCGGACAGGGCGCGTGTCCGCATCAGGGCAGTGGAAGGGGCAATCCCGACGAGTTCCGCAAGCTGCTTGTTGGAGATCCGGGCATCAGCCACCAGCGCGGCCAGGAGCCGTTCGTCAATCGCATCCAGCGGCTCAAGGTGCGCTCCCGGCCTGGGATTCCTGGCGTTCGTGCTCACTGCAACTCCTCAATGGTCCTCTGTTCATCCTAGACCTGCGAATATGCGCTTTCGCGCTTGTACGGGCCGCGCAGCCGAATTTTTGCGCCGCCGCGTGATTGGCAGGGGCAGATAATTCGTGGCGCTGCCTGTTACGCGCGAGGTCCTTCTGCCCGGGGATGGACGACGGCGACAGCAGCCGCGGTGAGGCAGGCCAGGACCATGACTGCCGCGGCCAGCGCGTTCCAGCCGAGGGACTGGAAGGCCAGTCCGCCCGCCCAGCCGATGATGCTGGACCCCAGGTAGTAGGCGAGGTTGTACAGCGAGGCGGCCTGCGCCCGGCCGGTGCTGGCGAGGGCGCCGGTCCAGCCCGCCCCGATGCTGTGGGCGGCGAAGAAGCCGCCGGTAAACAGCACAAGGCCGGCGAGTATCAGGGGGAGGGCCTGCGTCAGCGTCAGGGCAAGGCCCGCCGTCGAAAGTGCCAGGCCGGCGAGCAGGACATTGCGACGCCCGAAGCGCAGGGTCAGCCCTGCGGACCAGCGTGAGGTGACGGTCCCGGACAGGTAGGCCAGGAAGATCAGGCTGATCAACGTTGCCGGCAGGCCGAACGGTTCGCCCGAAAGCCGGAACCCCAGGTAGTTGTAGACCGCCACGAACCCGCCCATCATCAGGAAGGCCTGGCCGTAGAGGACCAGCAAGCGGACATTCCGCAGGTGGCCGCCCAAGGTCCGGAAGGCGCCGCGCAGCCCGGAGACAGGGGCGGAGACGAAGCCCCGGGCCCGCGGCACCAGGACCAGGAAGGCGACCGCGGCCAGCGTGGCAAGGATCGAAACAGCCAGTGCGGCGGCCCGCCAGCCCCACAGTTCACCGGCCGGCCCGGCCACCAGCCTGCCGGCAAGCCCGCCCAGCGTGGTGCCGGCAACATAGCTTCCCGCTGCCAGGGCCGTGTGCGCTTTGGTGACCTCCTCGTTGAGGTAGGCGATGGCAATGGCCGGGATGCCGCCCAGTGCCATGCCTTCTATAAGGCGGAGGGTGAGCAGCATGCCAAAGCTGGTGGACAAGGGAACCAGCAGCCCCAGGACGGTGGCCAATGAGATACCCCACGTCATCGCCCGGACCCGGCCTATGCGGTCCGCCAGGAAGGACCACGGGATCACCGTCACCGCAAGGCCCACGGTGGCCAGCGAGATGGTCAGGGCCGCCTCGGCCGCCGTGACCTGCAGGTCCGAGGCCAGGATCGGCAGGACGGCCTGGGTGGAATAGAGCTGCGCGAAGGTGGCAACACCCGCAAAGGAAAGGCCCGCGAGGATCCTGGCGTACGCCGTCGACCCCTTGGCATGACCTTCCCAACGAGGGGAAGGGCTGCTGCCGGCGGAACGGACGATGTGTGCCATCCGGCCAGCCTAGCTTTCACCCAATAGATGCCTCCAATGCATGCTTCGTGTAAAACTGATAGCCGATTTGCATGCTTTCCCAACTGGGTAGCGCTAAGTGTCGTTTTGAACGCCGAAAACGACACTTAGCGCTACCTACTTGGGCTCGCGCGGAGCAGGAAGGAGGCCGGCCCGTGGAACCGGACCAGAAACAGCTGGTGCAGTTGCTTCCGCTGCTGCCCGTGCTGGCCGAGCTGGGGCGGACCGAGCACGTCACGGAAACCGCGGAACTCCTTGGAGTACCCCAGTCCACGGTGAGCCGGGCGCTGGCCCGGGCGAGCGCCGTCGTCGGTACCGAACTCCTGGTCAGGGACGGCAGGGGAGTCCGGCTGACGCCCGCGGCACGGACCCTGCTGCCCTACATTGAGCAGGCGCTGACGGCGTTCCAGGCAGGGTTGGACGTTGTGCGGGACGAGTCGGACGTGGCCCGGGGGAGGGTCTCCCTGTCGTTCCAGCACACTTTCGGTGAGGCGACGTTGCCGCTCCTGATCAGTGCTTTCCGGAGCAGGCACCCGGGCGCAGTTTTCACCCTGAGCCAGGGCGCCCGCAACGCGTGCCTCGACGAACTGGCGTCGGGCGAGTCCGATCTCGCCCTGACCGCACCGGTGGCGCCGCCGGGCCGGAACGTGACCTCGGCGCCGCTGTACCGGGAGCCGCTCCGCCTGGTTGTGCACCACAGCCATCCCCTTGCCACGCGGCCGGCAGCCCGGCTTGCCGACATCAGGGGAGAGCCTTTTGTGGCGCTCGGGCCCGGATACGGGATGCGGTCGCTCACCGATGCCATGTTCCGCGAGGCCGGCTACCGGCCCCGCATCGCCTTCGAAAGCCAGGATTCTCACACGGTCCGCGGCCTGGTCTCGGCGGGCCTCGGAGTCAGCATCCTGCCGCCAGGCGGGGATGCCCCCGGACGGACGGTCAGCCCCGAAACCGGGAACCTCGGCTGGGTTGAGGTCCCGCTGGAGTCCGGCCTGGCTTTCCGCGAAGTGGGCCTGTCCTGGCGGCGGCGCAAGCCCGGGTCCGAACCCGTGCCGGTCCGGTTGTTCCGGGACATGGTGGTGACCGAAGGGCCCAGGCTCCTGGCCGGGCTGGTCAGGCAGCGGTCCCGCTGAAGCGCGAGCGCCCGAAAGTGAGGCGGCCGGGGTGTCCCGCCGCTCCGGCACCATTACCCTTGTGACGTGACCAACGCTGAAAACTCCTCCGCACTCCCGGCCCCCAGTCCACTCCGCGGCGCCATCATCGGGCTGGATATCGGCGGGACGAAGACCCACGGTGTCCGTTTTGAGGACGGGGCTCCGGTTGCGGATGAGTCGGCCGGCAGTTCCAATGTGCAGAACGTCAGCCGCGACGAGGCGGCCGCCAACCTTGCCGACCTGTTTGCACGCATCGGCGGGGGCCAGGTGTCGCAGGTGTACGCCGGTTCCGGCGGCATTGATACCGACGACGACGCCGCCGCCCTGGCGTCCCTGATCCAGCCGCATGTCCCCGGCGCCCGGGTCACCGTGGTCCACGATTCGCGCCTGCTGCTCGCGGCAGGCTACGCGAGCACCGGTGTTGCGGTGATTGCGGGCACCGGCTCTGCAGCCTGGGGCAGGAATGCGGACGGCGGCGAAGCGCGGGCTGGCGGCTGGGGCTACCTTCTGGGCGATGAAGGCAGCGGATACTGGCTGGGCCGCGAAGCGGTGCGGCACAGCCTCCGGCGGATGAACCAGGGCCTGCCGGTGGACGTCCTGACTGCGTCTCTTTTGCAGTCCTGCGGGGTGGACGATCCCAACCGGCTGATTGCGCTGTTCCATTCACCGAAAACCGGCCGGCGCTTCTGGGCGCAGCAGGCCCGGCTGGTAGTGGAGGCGGCGGCCGGCGGCCACCCGGAGAGCCAGGCCCTGCTGGACCAGGCAGGTGAAGACCTTTCAGCGCTGGCCCTGCAGGTGCTGGGCCTGCTTGGCATCACCGGGCCGGTGATCCTGGGCGGCGGACTGGGCATGAATGTTGCCCCGCTGCAGCACTCCTTCCGCCGCCGCCTCAAGGACGCGGGCGTGACCGACATCCGGGTGCTGGACCAGGAACCGGTGTTCGGTGTGCTGCAGTTGGTGGCCGAGCAGACCTGAGTGGATCAGTCGCCCCGGAGCCGTTTCCGGGGCGTGAGCCGCACGCCCGGCAGCGGCGGAGCAGGAATGCGGCCCGCCTCCGGTCCAGCGTCAGGACCGTGGCCGTGAACCACGCCGTACCGGGCTGCTGCCTCCTCCGTTTCGGGCAGTCCGGCCTGGGCTTCCCAGTCACTCCGTGCCTGCTCCACTTCGTCGTGGGTACGGCCAACGAAGTTCCACCACATCAGCAGTTCCTCCTGGAACGGCTCGCCTCCAATGAGGAGGAAGCGCGTCCCCGGGAGCGCCTGCACCTGGAGTTCCGTACGCCCGGTGCCCAAGTAGCCCAGCGGGCCGGGCGGAACCTCCTGGCCGTCCACCGCCAGGCCGCCGTCGAGCACCAGGATTCCGTGCTCGAAGCCGGCGTTGAGCGGCAACACCGCTGCTCCGCTGCACGAAACGTCCGCGCCCACGATCGGTGAGTACATCGTTGCCGGCGAGGTGACGCCGGCGAGTTCGCCCACCATGACGGTGGCCGTGAACCCCTGGCCGCCGGCCCGGGGAAGTTCTCGGTGCTGCTCGAAGGCCGGCTGCCGGTGCCGTTCACCCTCAGGCAGGGCCACCCAGAGCTGCAGGCCACGCTGAACCGGCAGGGCCTCCCCGGCAGGCGGCAGCACGGCGAACTCCGAGTGGGAGACGCCGTGGCCGGCCGTCATGATGTTCAGCTCGCCAGGCCGGACCACCACGTCGCTGCCCACGCTGTCGCGGTGCCGGATATGGCCGGCGAGGGGCCAGGTCACGGTCTGGAGGCCGATATGGGGATGCGGGAGCACGGACATCGCCGTCCGGTCAGGGCCGAAGCTGTCCAGGAAACACCACGCCCCGATGGTGGGGAGGCCGCGCTGCGGCAGCGTCCGCTGGACGTTCATGGCCCGGACGCCGCCGAGCGGCACTTCGCGTTGCGGCCACAGCTGCAGGCAAGGCCCGGATGTACCGTCCGCGCCTGCCGGCGGGCACACTTCCTGCTGGGGTGCTATTTCCAAGTTGGTCACGAATCCACTCTAGGCCGGACGAAGCACGTCGGGCACGGTTCCAGGTCTCCAGTTGTTCCGGCCGGAAAATGGGCTCCCATCCGGGCCGCTCCCGGCTCCGAATGGTTACAGTAGGGATTCCTTTGCCCGGATTCGGGATGCTGCAGGGTGTTGCCGGCCCCGGATTGGGTTACCGTAACTATCAGCGTCCTGATGACAATGTCGCGGTGCTTCCAGGAGCCCGTCCCAGAGAACAGGTAAGTCCGCACCATGGACCAGGCGATGATCGAGTTTGAGAGCGTTACCAAGCAGTACCAGGGCGGACAGCCGGCCGTGGACAACCTCTCCATGTCCATCAGCAAAGGCTCCATCACCGTTCTGGTTGGTCCGTCCGGCTGCGGCAAGACGACCACGCTGCGCATGATCAACAGGATGGTGGAGCCCACTTCCGGGACCATCACGGTGGGCGGCAGGGACGTGACCGCCGTCCCGGCAGCTGAACTGCGCCGCTCGATGGGCTACGTGATGCAGTCAGCAGGGCTGTTGCCGCACCGCTCGGTGCTGGACAACATCGCCACCGTTCCCCGGCTGAACGGCGTGTCCAAGTCCGAAGCCCGGCGGCGCGCCGAGGAACTCCTGGACGTTGTGGGCCTGGCCCGCCCGCTCGGCAGGCGCTACCCGTCGCAGCTCTCCGGCGGCCAGCAGCAGCGCGTGGGGGTAGCGCGTGCGCTCGCCGCCGATCCTCCCGTCCTGCTTATGGACGAACCTTTCAGCGCCGTGGACCCGGTGGTCCGCGATGAACTCCAGCAGGAACTGCTGCGGCTCCAGAAGGACCTGGCCAAGACCATCGTGTTCGTCACCCACGACATCGACGAGGCCACCGTCCTGGGGGACAAAGTGGCGGTCTTCGCGGTGGGCGGGAAGCTCGCCCAATACGCCACCCCTGAGGAAATCCTCCGCGCGCCGGCAAATGACTTCGTGGCCTCATTCGTGGGACGGGACCGTGGCTTCCGGCACCTGGGCTTCACCCCGTCCGACGGCGTCACCATCCATCCGGTGCCAACGCTCGTCCGCGGCCGCAGCGTCAACACGGATCCGGGCGCCGCCGACGGCTGGCAGCTGGTGGTGGACGAGGAGATGCGCCCGCTCGGCTGGTCCACTCCCGGCACTGACGAAGGCCTCATCCCCGGCGGTTCCCTGTTCCGCCCGGGGGAAAGCCTGCGCCGCGCGCTTGATGCCGCGCTTTCCTCGCCGTCGGGCCTGGGCGTGGCAGTGGATGGAGAGGGCAAGGTGATGGGCGTGATCCGCGGCGGAGAAGTGCTGGCCCTCATTGAAGAGGCACGCCAGCTCCGGCAGGCTGCACTCTGATGGAGTGGTTCCTCGCCAACAGCGGCATGGTCCTGGAGCGCGCCGGCCAGCATCTGGTGCTGGCCCTCGTCCCCATGGTCCTGGGGCTGGTCATCTCCATCCCCCTCGCGCAGCTGGCGCGGCAGAACCGGGCGCTCCGCTCGGTGCTGCTCACAGCCTCCTCGCTCCTGTACACCATTCCTTCGCTGGCGCTGTTCATCATCCTGCCCACCGTCCTGGGCACCAGGATCCTGGATCCGGTCAACGTGGTGGTGGCCCTGACCATCTATGCCGTTGCCCTGCTGGTCCGGGCCGCCCTGGACGCCTTCGATTCGGTCAGCCAGGACGTGAGCCAGGCCGCCGTCGCCATGGGGTTCAAGCCGTTGGCCCGGTTCCTCCGCGTGGACCTTCCGCTGTCCCTGCCGGTCCTGTTCGCAGGGCTCCGGGTGGTGTCGGTCAGCAACATCTCCCTTGTCAGCGTGGCAGCCCTGCTGGGCATCGGAAACCTGGGGATGCTGTTCACATCAGGACTGCAGCGGGGCTTCGTGACCGAAATCGTGGTGGGCATCATCGCCATCCTCATCCTTGCGCTGCTGATGGATGCGGTCCTGGTCCTGCTGGAACGCATCCTCACTCCATGGGAGCGGGCGGGGAAGCGGCCGGACCGGCAGCCGGAAGCGGGGACCGTTGGCGAGGCACTTGACCCGGCCCTCGGGCTGGCCCGGCCCAAGACGGGAGGCGGAAACGCATGAGCAACGTTTTCGCCGATACCTTCGCCTGGCTGGCCGACCCCCTGCACTGGACAGGAAGCGCCGGGATCCCCGCCCGGCTGGGCGAACACCTCCAGTACACCGGCCTGGTGATGCTGATCGCGGCCGCCATCGCCGTCCCCGTAGGCATGTATGTAGGCCACACCGGCAGGGGACGGGTTGCGGTGGTTGCGCTCGCCGGCGCGCTGCGTGCGCTGCCCACACTGGGCCTGCTGACGCTCTTTGTGCTGCTTGCCGGGATCGGGCTGATGCCCCCCATCTGGGCGCTGGTCATCCTCACTGTCCCGCCCCTGCTCGCGGGCACCTATGCCGGCATCTCCAGCGTGGACCGCAACGTGGTGGACGCCGCGCGTGCCATGGGCATGACCGAACTGCAGGTCCTCTTCCGGGCGGAGCTGCCCAACGCGCTCACCGTAATGTTCGGCGGCTTCCGCACCGGCGTGCTGCAGGTGATCGCCACGGTTTCCGTGGTGGCGTACATCAACCTGGGCGGCCTGGGCCGGTACCTTTTCGACGGACTGGTCCTCAGCGACTTCCCCCAGATGCTCGGCGGTTCCCTGCTCATCGCGGCGCTGGCGATCGCCGTCGACCTTGTCCTCTCCCTTTTCCAGAGGCTGTTCCTGGCAACAGGCGCCTCGGGGCAGTCCCGCCGCAGCCAGCAGGCTACGGCCGATCTCACAGACCCCGTCCTCACGGAGGCTGTGGTACCAGGAGGTAAATCATGAAAGAAAGCCGTCCATACCATCCCGGCAGGCGGGCATTCGGCGGCCTCGCCGCAGGACTCGGCCTGGCCATGGCGCTGTCTGCCTGCGGCGGATCCTCGGATCCACTGAGCAAGGCGCCGGCCAGCAGCGGAGCGGCCTCCGGGGGAGCAACATCCCTGGTGATTGGCTCAGCCGACTTCACCGAAAGCCAGATCATCGGCGAACTGTACGCCGGGGCGCTGAACGCGGCCGGCGTCACGGCCACCACCAAGCCCAACATCGGCTCCCGCGAGGTGTACTTCAAGGCAGTCCAGGACGGTTCCGTGGACGTCATTCCGGATTACACCGGCAACCTGCTGCTGCACGTGGACAAGGAAGCCTCCGAGGTGTCAGCGGAAGACATCGCCAAGGCGCTGCCGGACAAGCTGCCCGGCGGGCTGGCCATCCTGGAACCGGCCAAGGCAGAAGACAAGGACGCCATGGTGGTCACCAAGGCAACCGCCGAAAAGTACCAGCTGAAGTCCATTGAGGACCTGGCCAAGGTCTGCAGCGAGATCGTGGTTGGAGCTCCGGCCACCTTCGCTGAGCGCGCCTACGGCCTGCCGGGCCTGAAGAAGAACTACAACTGCGAGCCCAAGAAGCTGGAGCCGTTCAGTGACGGCGGCGGTCCCGTGACCCTGAAGGCACTCCTGGAGGACCAGGTGCAGGTGGCGGACATCTACACCACTACCCCGTCCATCGCGGACAACGATCTTGTGGTGCTCGAGGACCCCAAGAACAACTTCATTGCCCAGCAGGTGGTTCCGCTGTACAACGAGGCGAAGATGACGGACAAGGCGAAGGAAGCCCTCAACTCGGTGTCCCGCGTGCTGACCACCGAGGACCTGATCAACCTGAACAGGGCCGTCAGCGGCAGCCAGAAGCAGGGTGCCAAGGAAGCCGCGCAGGCGTGGCTGAAGGAAAAGGGCATCGTGAAGTAGCAACTGCATCGCGCCGCCATCGGTGCGATGGCTCAGCAGTACGACGGCGGCTGCCGGACCTTCGGAGGTCCGGCAGCCGCCGTCGTCCGTCCTGCCTGCCGGAACCCGCCGCACCGTGTGGCTGACGTCTCAGCTGCCGCCCATCCTTCCTGTGGCATATTTGAGGGATGGCAGAATTCAGGCAGTCCACGAAACTCAACAACGTGCTTTACGACATCCGTGGACCGATCCTCCAGGCCGCCCAGCAGATGGAAGCGGAGGGTCACCGGATCCTCAAGCTGAACATCGGAAACCCGGCGCCGTTCGGATTTGAAGCGCCGGACGCCATCCTGGTGGACATGATCCGCCACCTGCCGCATGCCCAGGGCTACAGTGACTCCCGCGGCATCTTTTCCGCCCGGACCGCAGTGTCGCAGTACTACCAGACCCGCGGCATCCAGAACATCCATGTGGACGACATCTACCTGGGCAACGGCGTCAGCGAGCTCATCACTATGTCCCTGATGGCCCTCCTTGACGATGGCGACGAGGTCCTGATCCCCACGCCGGACTACCCCCTCTGGACGGCCTCGGTGGCGCTGGCCAGCGGCAAGCCAGTCCACTACCTCTGCGACGAGGAGTCCGGGTGGCAGCCCGACCTGGAGGACATGGAAGCCAAGATCACGCCCCGCACCAAGGGCATTGTGGTGATCAACCCGAACAACCCCACCGGAGCCGTCTACCCGGAAGAGACGCTGAAGAAGATCGTGGCCCTCGCCGAGAAGCACGGCCTGGTCCTCTTTGCCGACGAAATCTACGAGAAGATCCTCTACGAGGACGCCGTCCACGTAAACCTTGCGGGGCTTACCGGCGACGACGTCCTGTGCCTCACCTTCAGCGGCCTGTCCAAGGCCTACCGGGTGTGCGGGTACCGGGCAGGCTGGATGGCCATTTCGGGGCCGAAGAAGGATGCAGCCGACTACCTGGAAGGCATTAGCCTCCTGGCCAACATGCGCCTCTGCGCCAACGTGCCTGCCCAGCATGCGATCCAGACAGCACTGGGCGGCTACCAGAGCATCAACGACCTGATCCTGCCGGGCGGGCGGCTGCTGGAGCAGCGCAACAAGGCGTACGACATGCTCAACGCCATTCCGGGCGTGAGTACCCAGCAGGCCCGGGGCGCCCTGTACCTCTTCCCGAAGCTCGACCCCGAGGTGTACCACATCCGTGACGACGAGAAGTTCGTCCTGGACCTCCTCAGGGAGCAAAAAATCCTGGTCTCCCACGGCCGGGCGTTCAACTGGGTGCGCCCGGACCACTTCCGCATGGTGACCTTGCCCAACGTCAAGGACATCGAGGAAGCCGTGGGCCGGATGGGGGACTTCCTAAGCAGGTACCAGGGGAACTAGCCTGTGTCCACGGGCACCCCGGACCCGTGGAACTTCGCTGAAAGGATTCCCATGCCCGACGCCGTTGGCTTCGACCAGCACCCCTCTGAAACCCTGCGGGCGGGGAAGGGGTTCCTGTTGAGCAAAGTCGATCCTGACGCCACCCCCGGCTACAGCGGCACCAAGGAGGACGGCCAGGCCCTGCTCGCCGAAATGGACAACGGACTGACGGAACTGCAGGAAAAGCTGTTCGCCGAGTCGCGGTTCGGCGGACGGAAGCGGATCCTGCTGATCCTCCAGGCGATGGATACCGCCGGCAAGGGCGGGATCGTCAACCACGTCATGGCCGCCATGAACCCCCAGGGCGTCCAGTTCAAAGCCTTCAAGGCGCCCACGGAGGAGGAAAAGTCCTACGACTTCCTGTGGCGCATCGAAAAGGAGGTGCCGGCCGCCGGGATGGTGGGTGTTTTTGACCGCTCACACTACGAGGACGTCCTGATCCACCGGGTGCGTGCCTGGGCGACTCCCGCGGAAATCAAACGGCGGTACGTGGCCATCAACGAGTTCGAGACGCGGCTGACCGACTCCGGGACGAAGGTGGTCAAAGTCATGCTGCACATCAGCGGCGAGGAGCAGAAGCAGCGGCTGCTGGCCCGCCTGGACAACCCGGCCAAACACTGGAAGTACAGCCGGGGAGACCTGGAGGAGCGCGCCTTCTGGGACGACTACATGAGCGCCTACCAGGCGGCAATCGAGGAGACCAGCACCGCTGCAGCTCCCTGGCATGTTGTCCCGGCGAACAAGAAATGGTTCGCCAGGATTGCCGTCCAGCAGCTGCTCTTGGGCGCGCTCACTGACCTTAACCTTGAGTGGCCCAAAGCGGAGTTTGATGTAGCGATGGAACGGGAACTGGCCGCGCGCTCCTGAGCCCCTGCTGTCAGAGCGGCTGGTCGCGGGCGGCTGCCAGCCGCTTCCGGGCACCTTCCAGCCATTCCTCGCACCGGGCGGCCAGGGCTTCGCCCCGTTCCCAGAGCGCCAGGGATTCCTCAAGGCTGGCCCCGCCGGCCTCGAGCTTCCCCACCACCGCGATGAGCTGCTCGCGGGCCTCTTCGTAGCTCAGGGCCGCGATTCCGGCCCCTGCCGTCTGCTCAGTCATGTAGTTCTCCGGTTTCGGTAGTGGTCTCTTCAGGTGTTCCGGTGGAGGTTGCGCCGAAGCGGCCCTCCGCCACGCGGATGGACAGCGGGGCGCCGGCGGGAGCCTCAGCCGGGCGGCGGACCACAGCGTGGCCCGCGGCGCCTGACTGCGCAGCGCGCTTCGCGGCGAGTTCGACGACGGCGTACCCCCGGTCCAGGGTTTTCTGCGGCGACAGCGCCCGCACCTGCGCCTTCAGGTGGTCCAGTTGGTCAGCCGCGCGGACCACGGTGGAACTGACTGCGGCCGATGACCTCCTCAGCAGCCGCTCGATTTCTTCTGAACGGACGGTTACCAGTCCTTCCGGCGCAGCCAGCACGGGCCGTGAATGCAGGGACGCCAGCCGGTCCGATTCCCGGTCCACCAGCCGCTCGATGCACCGGCGCAGCTGCTCCCGGGCCTGGCGGACGCCCGCAAGTTCCTCGGAAACTTCCGGGACAATCCGCTTGGCGGCATCCGTGGGGGTAGATGCACGCAGGTCTGCGACGTCGTCGAGCAGTGGCCTGTCCGCCTCGTGGCCGATGGCACTCACCACCGGGGTAACGGCTGCTGCGACGGCGCGGATCAGTTCTTCACTGTTGAACGGCAGGAGGTCCTCCAGGGCGCCGCCGCCGCGGGCGATCACAATGACGTCCACCTCCGGCAGGGCGTCCAGGTCGCGCAGGGCACGGACCACCTGGGCGACGGCGGTGTTCCCCTGGACGGCCACCTCCCTGATTTCAAACTCAACCGCGGGCCAGCGCAGGGCGGCGTTGCGCAGGATGTCCTTTTTGGCATCCGAATCGCGCCCCGTGATGAGCCCGATGCGGTGCGGCAGCAGGGGAAGGGGTTTCTTGCGGGAGTCAGCGAAAAGGCCCTCGGCGGAGAGCGCCTGGCGCAGCCGTTCAATCCGGGCAAGGAGATCGCCCAGGCCCACCGGCCTGATGTCACGGACCAGCATGTTCAGCCGTCCGGTCTTGATCCAGAACTCCGGCTTCAGCAGGGCAACCACACGGGATCCGCGCTCCAGCGGCAGGTCCTGGCGGTCCAGTACCTTGGTCCAAACGGAGGCGGGCAGGGAAACTTCGGCGTCCACGTCCCGCAACGTGAGGTAGGCATTGGTGCCCCGGCGGTTCAGCTCGATGACCTGGCCCTCAACCCATGCAGACGGCGTGCGGTCGATGTGCGCCTTGAGCTTCTGCGACAGCAACTGGAGCGGCCACGGATTGTCAGGGGTGGTTTCGGCGGCCGTGGCGGGCAGCGTGGTGGGCGCGGTGGATTGCTGGCCGGTGCCCGGGAGTGACGCCTGTTCAGACATGCGAACGCCCTCGCGGGGCTGGAGCTGCGGGCATGGGGTCCTTCGTCCGGTGTTTGGCTGCCTGGTGTCGGGCTGTGGGCTGAGGTCGGCGGTCATTCAACCTTATCCATAAGCTGTACCACCCGGGGCTGACAAAGAACCGCCGCCAAGCCTGCCTAGGATGGGATAACCCCACCAACGACGAAGGAACCGCCGTGCGAACTTTTGTTTCTGCTGCCGCCACCGTGCTGGCAGTCCTGCTGGCAGCCGTGGCAGTTCCGGCCATCTGGCTGGACCGCAACATCGTCCAGGAACAGGGCTTCGTGGAGTTGGCGGCCCCGCTCGCAACAAATTCAGCGTTCCAGCAGGAGCTGGCTGTAGCGGCGGTGGGCACCATCGACACCAGCGCCGTTCCCGGTTTCCTCTCCGACCTCGTCCAGCCGGTGCTGGAAGACGCGGCTTCGTCACTGACAGGCCTGCCGGGCTATCCAGCCGCGTGGGAGGAAACGCTGCGCAGGAGCCACCGGCTCAGCTTCGCCCCGGCAACGGACGACGGCGGGGCGGCCTCGGCTTCGTCCCTCACTTTGGACGTCGCCCCCTTGGTGGCGCTGGGCGCGGAGGAGATTTCGCGCACTACCAGGCTGCCCCTGGACCCACCTGAACAAACCCTGATCAACGTGGGCCAGCCTATGTACAAGGAGTGGACTGAACGGCTCACCACCTATGCGCCTGCGGGCTACCTGCTGGCTGGTGGATCCGCCGTAGCGCTGCTCCTTGCCCTGGTGGCTGCACGCCGCCGCTGGACAGTGCTGGCCGGGGCGGGCGCCGGCGCGCTGCTCCTGGCGGCTGCCTGGGCGGCGGGCTCACAGGCGGCGTCCGCCGCCGTCGTGTCCGCGGACAGCGGAAATGAAGTTGCCAACATGTTCCGGGACGAATTTGTGGCCGCCTCCGCGGCGGATTTCCAGGCCTGGACCCTGGCAGCGGCGGTCACCGGCGGCGTGCTGCTGGTGCTGGGCGTCGTGGCCGGGTTCACCTCGCGGAAGCCGCAGCGGGCAAACCGGTAGCATGGAGGAATGACCCCCTCAGCTGTTTCCCTTTCGATGCCCACCATCCCGCGTCGGCGCCGGTCACCTGAGGAAGTAGCTGCCGCAGCCCCGGTGCCGGGAACCAAGAAGGTGCTGCTCGCTGCTCCCCGCGGTTACTGCGCCGGCGTTGACCGCGCCGTCATCGCCGTGGAGAAGGCCCTGGAGCACTACGGTCCGCCGGTCTATGTGCGGAAGCAGATCGTCCACAACGTGCACGTGGTCAGCTCTTTGGAGGAACAGGGAGCCATCTTCGTCGACGAGACAGACGAAGTGCCCGAGGGTGCCCTGGTCATTTTCTCCGCCCACGGCGTCTCCCCGGCCGTGGTCCAGTCTGCCGAGGACCGCGGCCTGCGCACGATCGACGCCACCTGCCCCCTCGTTACCAAGGTGCATAAGGAGGCCGTCCGGTTTGCCAAGGACGATTTCGACATCCTGCTGATCGGCCATGACGGCCATGAGGAAGTGGAAGGCACGGCCGGCGAAGCACCGGAACACATCCAGATCATCAATGGTCCCCACGAGGTGGACAAGGTGACGGTCCGGGACCCGGAAAAGGTCATCTGGCTCTCGCAGACCACCCTGAGCGTTGACGAAACCATGGAGACGGTCCGGTTGCTCAAGCAGCGGTTTCCCACCCTGCAGGATCCGCCCAGCGACGACATCTGCTATGCCACCACCAACCGGCAGGTGGCCATCAAGAAGATCTCGCCGCAGGCAGACCTGGTCATCGTGGTGGGCTCGGCCAACTCCTCAAACTCCGTCCGTCTGGTGGAGGTGGCCCTCGAGTACGGGGCGAAGGCGTCCTACCGGGTCGATTTCGCCAACGAGGTCGACGAAACCTGGTTTGAAGGGGTTGCCACCGTGGGCGTGACGTCTGGAGCGTCCGTCCCGGAAGTGCTGGTGCAGGAGGTGCTGCGCCTGCTGGCCGACTACGGCTACGGAACCGTGGAGGAAGTCGTCACGGCGGAGGAAGACCTGCTCTTCTCGCTGCCCAAGGAACTCCGTGCCACCCTCAAGCAGGCCGGCGACGTCAGCCGCGCGCTCGGCGGGCGCCGGGCGCGCAGCTGATCACCGGGAAGCCCGCTGCTCACGCGGCTTCGTCATCGCTTCGGAGTTCCGGTGCAGCAAGGGCGCGCGGGGTGGCTTCCACCACCGGCGGCGCGGCAAGTCCGGACTCTTCCAGTGAGTTCAGTTTCCGGGCGGTAGGAAGGACACGCGCTTCCAGCGTCCCCACCATGGCGTTGTAGCGGTCCACGGATGACTTCAGCGACGACCCGAGTTTGGTGACGTTCTCGCCCAGGGTTCCCATCCGGTCGTACAGCTGCCGCGCCAGTTCGAACAGCTCCCGCGCACTGTCTGTCAGGACATCCTGACGCCACGTGAATGCCACCGACTTCAAGACGGCCAGGAGCGTGCTGGGCGAGGCCAGGACAACGTTCTTCGAGAGTGCGTGGTCAAGGAGGCCGGCATCGGCCATGAGGGCCGCGGCGAGAATTGACTCAGCCGGGATGAAGCAGATCACCAGCTCCGGGGAGTTGCCGGGAATGTCCCAGTACTTCTTATTGCCCAGGGAATCCACGTGTGCCCGCAGCGCTTTGGCATGGGCCTGCAGCAGCGCCTGCTGGCTGCGGTGGCCGTTGCTTGGGGCCGGACCGGCGGGGAAGGCGCTGGAACCACCCGCGGTGCGGCCGTCCGGGCCCAGTTCCTGGGCTTCCAGGTAGGAGGACAGCGGAACCTTGGCGTCGACCACCAGCTGCTTTTCACCGGGCAGCTGCACCACCAGGTCCGGCCGCACGCTGGAATCGCCCCCGGGACTGTGGACCTGTTCCACGAAGTCCACGTGCCGGAGCATCCCGGACACTTCCACCACGCGCCGCAGCTGGACTTCGCCCCACTGCCCCCGCGCGCTGTTGGACCGGAGTGCGGACTCCAGCGCATGGGTGGAACGGATCAGCTGTTCATCCGAGAGCCGGGCTTCCTGAAGCTGCTGGGCAAGCTGGCCGTACTGTTCCACCCGGTCACGCTCAAGCAGCGCAACCTGCTGCTGAACGGCCGTCAGTTTCTCCGCCACCGGGGCAAGCGCCCGCAGCACGCTGCCGTCCTGGGACCTGGCTTCACCCAACTCCCTGTTCTGTGCCGCCAAAAGGCGCCGCTCGGCGTCGGCCGCGGCGAACTGCGCACTGGCCTCTGAAAGCCGGGACGATACGGCGTCGAAATCCTCCTCCAGGCCCTTGGCGCTTCTCCGAAGCACAAAGAACGCAGCCGCCGCACCCGCGAAGGCGCCCAGCAGCAGCATAAACAAAGCAAGAATTAAGGCGAAAGCATCCATGCCCTCACTGTCGCACGGGGCTGTGACATTTTGCCGAAGCGACATTTCCCCTGGCGTGCACAGGGCTCCCCGGCCGTTACTGTGCGTGGACGCCCTGCGGGTAGAATCAATACTCGTGGCTCTTACTATTGGCATCGTCGGACTGCCCAACGTCGGCAAATCAACTCTCTTCAACGCACTCACCCGCAACCAGGTCCTGGCCGCGAACTACCCGTTCGCCACCATCGAACCCAACGTCGGCGTCGTGAACCTGCCCGACCCCCGCCTTCAGAAGCTGGCCGATATCTTCGGCTCGCAGCGCCTGCTGCCCGCGCCGGTGTCCTTCGTGGACATTGCCGGCATCGTCAAGGGCGCGTCCGAGGGTGAGGGCCTCGGTAACAAGTTCCTGGCCAACATCCGCGAGGCCGAAGCTATCGCCCAGGTGGTGCGCGTGTTCGATGACCCGGATGTCATCCACGTGGACGGCAAGGTGGACCCCCGTTCCGACATGGAAACCATCAACACCGAACTGATCCTCGCCGATCTGCAGACCATCGAGAACGCCATTCCGCGGATCGAAAAGGAAGTCAAGATCAAGAAGCGGGAGGCTGCCGAGCTTGCCGCCATCAAGGCAGCCCAGGTGGTCCTGGAGCGCGGCGACACCATTTTCTCTTCGATCAAGAGCGACAAGCTGGAAATGGAACACCTCAAGGAGCTCGGCCTCCTGACGGCCAAGCCGTTCATTTACGTCTTCAACGCCGACGAAGCCATCCTGGGCAGCCCGGAAAAGCAGGAAGAACTGCGGGCCATGGTTGCCCCGGCCGACGCCGTTTTCCTTGACGCCAAACTCGAAGCCGACCTCGTGGAACTCGATGAGGAAGAGGCCCGCGAAATGCTGGAGATGAACGGCCAGGACGAATCCGGCCTGGACCAGTTGGCGCGCGTCGGGTTCCACACCCTGGGATTGCAGACCTACCTCACGGCAGGCCCCAAGGAAACCCGTGCCTGGACCATCCGCCAGGGGGATACTGCACCGCAGGCAGCAGGGGTAATCCACTCCGACTTCCAGCGCGGATTCATCAAGGCCGAGGTGGTGTCCTTCAACGACCTCATCGAGGCCGGATCCATGGCTGAGGCCAAGGCCCGCGGTAAGGTCAGGATTGAGGGCAAGGAATACGTCATGGCCGACGGCGACGTTGTGGAGTTCCGCTTCAACGTCTGATCCGGCGGACGCCTTATCCTGAATAAAGGGCGTGATCCTGGCGATTCCAGGAGCCCCTCCCGCAGAAGCAAACAAGGAGGCGGCATGCCGGTCAGGCGTCTGATGCAGTACATCACCGCGGCGGTAGCGGCTGCCATGGTCCTGTCGGGCTGCTCCGGCAGTCAAGGCAGCGCACCCGTGGTGGTGGGGGAGGCCAAACGCGGCGGCAGCGTCACCGTCGCTGAGGTCAACGCCTTCTCGTCCTTCAACCCGTACAGTGCGGACGGGAACACCGATATCAACTCCAAAATCGGCCACATCACCCATTCGGGCTTCTACTACCTCGATGATGCCGCCAAGGTGGTGCGGAACGAAAAGTTCGGGCGCTTCGAAAAGGTTTCGGACCAGCCGCTCAAGGTGCGGTATACCGTCAACGAGGGCGTCATGTGGTCCGACGGCGAAGCGATCGACGCCGGCGACCTCCTGCTCAGCTGGGCCGCGGGTTCGGGGTACTTTGACGATGCCGACCCCCTGGCGGGGACGGGCACCAAGTACTTTTCGACCGCCTCCGACACCAGCGGCCTCGCTGGCACCGTGCTCCCCGAAATCGGGGCGGACGGCCGGTCCATCACACTGGAGTACACCGTGCCCTTCGCCGACTGGGAAGTGGCGTTCGACGTCGGACTGCCGGCGCACGTGGTTGCAGCCAAAGGTGGCCTCAACGACGAAGAAGACCTGATCGACCTGATCAGGAACTCACCCCGCGGGGACGAGGAAAAGCCGGCCCTGAACGCACCGCTGAAGCAGGTCAGCGACTTCTGGAACTCCGGATTCGACTCCAAGGGCCTTCCCGGGGATCCTGCCGTGTTCCTTTCCAGCGGCCCGTACATCGTGCGTGAGATCATCCCGGAAGTCTCCATGAAACTCGTCCGGAACCGTGACTACGTCTGGGGGCAGGAACCATGGCTGGATGAAATCAACGTGCGCTTCACCGGCTCCGTTCCTACGGCAGTCGATGCGCTCCGGAACAGCCAGGCCGACATCATTTCCCCGCAGCCTTCCGCCGACACCGAGGAGCTCCTTGCAGGACTGGCTGGCCAGGGCATCACCATTGAACGGTACAACCAGTCCGGCTACGACCACCTGGACCTCAACTTCTCCGGGCCTTTCCTGGACGACAACGTCCGCCGCGCGTTTCTCAAAGCGGTTCCCCGGCAGGCCATCGTCGACGCCGTGGTGGGGGACCTGCTGCCGGACGCGAAGCCCTTGGATTCCCACGTTTTCCTGCCTGCCCAGCCCAAGTACAACGACACCGTGAAGAACAACGGCTCGGCCGATTACGCCGAAGTCGACATCGAAGGGGCGAAGGCGCTCCTGGAGGGCGAAACCCCCACCGTCCGGATCCTGTACAACCGCGACAACCCCAACCGCGCCAAAGCGTTTGCCCTGATCCGCGACTCGGCAGCGCGGGCAGGGTTCCAGGTGGTTGACGGCGGGCAGGCAAGTGCGGACTGGGCACGGTCACTCGGGGGCGGGGGCTACGATGCCGCGCTGCTCGGATGGATCGGCACGGGTGCAGGCGTCAGCCGTGTCCCCCAAATCTTCCGCACCGGCGCGGGCAGCAACTTCAACGGTTTCTCCGACGGCGACGCGGACAAGGCGATGGAGCAGCTTGCCGGAACAACCGATCTGGGCAAGCAGGATGAACTCCTGGCGGAGATCGACAGGCAGATCTGGGAGAGCGCCTATGGTCTCCCGCTGTACCAGACGATTGGTACCACTGCCTTCAACGCCCGGGTTGCCGGCGTCAAGACCAGTTCAGGTCCGTTGGGCATCTGGTGGAACGTGTGGGATTGGCGGCTGGCCAACCCGTCATGACGCCGGAGCGCGGGAGAGGCAGCTCCCGGTTGTCCCGATTCGCCGCCGCGGCTACCGGCGAGTAGCATGTGACGTGCACAACTTCTGTTGACCGACTAAGCGTTCAGGGCTGGCCGGTCACGGTTTGGCAACGGAGTACCAGTATCTGGACTTCGTGCAGTTAGGCTACTCGTATATGTAGGCTGCGTCACAGCGGACAGCTGGGTCTCGCCTGCGGGGGAGCACAAGATTCCCCCTCGTTATCTCCCACAACTCATAGGAGGCGGAATGCGTTTTACGCGCACTTCCAAAGCACTGGGCATAGTGGCAATAGCCGCGCTTGCCCTGACCGGCTGCGGCGCTGGAGGCGGCAGCACTGACGGAGCCAGCAACGCCGCCGGCGACCCGAACAAGGTCATCACTGCCTACAGCAACGAACCACAAAATCCGTTGCTGCCGGCGAACACGAACGAAGTCTACGGCGGCCGCGTCGTCGAGCTTCTGTTCGAAGGCCTGCGGACCTACGACGCTGATGGCAAGCCGGTGAACGCGCTGGCAGAATCCATCGAGTCGCCTGATGCCCAGAACTGGACCATCAAGATCAAGCAGGGCCAGAAGTTCACGAACGGTGAAGAGATCACGGCCAAGACGTTCGTGGATTCCTGGAACTTCGCGGCGAACTCGAAGAACCTGCAGAACAACGGGTTCTTCTTTGAATCCATCGCCGGCTATGAGGAAGTCTCGGCGGTTACCAAAGAGAAGTCTGCGGACGGCAAGACCACCACCACTCCCGCACCCACCGCGGAAACCATGTCCGGCCTCGAAGCCAAGGACGACTCCACCCTTACCGTCAAGCTGGCCCAGCCCGAAGCTGACTGGTCCTTGCGACTCGGCTACTCCGCCTTCTTCCCGCTTCCCTCCGCTGCGCTGGCAGACCCGAAGGCATTCGGCGAGAACCCGGTAGGCAACGGCCCGTACAAGATGGAGAAAGAAGGCGCCTGGGTTCACGACCAGTCCATCTCCCTCGTGAAGAACCCGGACTACAGCGGTCCCCGCGAGTCGAAGAACGGTGGCGTGACGTTCAAGTTCTACACGGATCCGGGCCCCGCGTACACCGACCTGCAGTCGGACAACCTGGACGTAACCGACGTCCTCCCGTCGAATGCGCTTAAGACGTACGTTTCGGACTTCCCGGACCGCAATGCCACCAAGCCCGTTGCCACCAACTCCACCCTGAACATCCCGGGTTACAACCCGAACTTCCAGGGTGAAGCCGGCAAGCTCCGCCGCCAGGCACTCTCCTACGCCATCAACCGCGAGGAGATCGCCAAGGTTGTCTTCAACGGCACCCGCACCCCGGCCAAGGCATTCGCCCCGCCGGTCATTGACGGATTCAAGGAAGGCCTCAAGGGCAGCGAAGTCCTGAAGTTCGACGCCGCAAAGGCCAAGGACCTCTGGGCACAGGCTGACAAGATCCAGCCGTACGACAATTCCAAGCCGCTGCAGATTGCATCCAACACCGATGGCGGCAACAAGGAATGGATCGACGCCGTAGCTAACGGCTTCAAGAACAACCTGGGAATCCAGGCTGAAATCCAGCCCTTCGCCAAGTTTGCTGAGGTCCTGAACCTGCGCAAGTCCCAGTCCCTCCCGGGCCTGAGCCGCGCCGGCTGGCAGGGCGACTACCCGTCGCTCTACAACTTCCTGGGGCCGGTCTGGGCCACGGGCGCATCCTCCAACTACGAGAAGTACTCGAACCCCGAGTTCGACAAGCTGCTCAAGGAGGGCCTGGCAGCCAAGACCACGGATGAGGCCAACGCCAAGTTCAACGCGGCACAGGAGATCCTCTTCGAGGACCTTCCCGGCCTGCCGCTCTGGGACCAGGCACGGCCGATCGTGTGGAGCAACAACGTCGCCAAGGCTGAAACCGGCTGGAACGGCAGCATCCTTTACTACGGCATCACCGCAAAGTAGTCCCAGAACTAACTTGTCGGTAAGCACATGGGGGTCCGGCTACCGCCGGGCCCCCATTGGCTTGCACGGCAGGAAGGCACCAATGAACCTGTTTTCTTCCCAACCGGAAGGCTGGTGATCCGGTGGTCCGCTTTATTCTGCGCCGACTCCTTCAAGTGATCCCCGTCTTCATCGGCACCACCCTTTTGGTCTATTACATGGTGTTCGCCCTCCCGGGTGACCCTATCGCTGCGCTTTTCGGGGACCGTCAGCCTCCGCAGGCCGTCATCGACACGCTGCGCAGCCAGTACCATCTTGATGAGCCGTTCTGGGTCCAGTACGGCCTGTTCCTCAAGAACCTCTTTACGTTCAACCTTGGCAACGACTTCACCGGCCAGCCCATTGCGGCAAGCCTGGCCCGCGTCTTCCCGGTCACCGCGATGCTGGCCGTTGAGGCCTTGGCCATCCAGGCGATCTTCGGTGTGGCATTCGGTGTTTTCGCAGGCCTGCGCCGCGGCGGCTGGTTCGACTCCACCGTCCTGGTGGCGTCGCTCGTGGTCATCGCCGTGCCCACATTCGTCCTGGGCTTCGTCTTCCAGCTCGTCTTCGGCGTCAAGCTCGGATGGGCGAAACCCACCGTCGGCGCCAACGCCGACTGGGGGAGCCTGCTGCTGCCCGCCATTGTCCTGGGCCTGGTGTCCTTCGCTTATGTCCTCCGCCTCACCCGCGCCTCGGTCAGCGAAAACATGAATGCCGACTACGTGCGCACTGCCACTGCCAAGGGCCTGTCGCGGCCCCGCGTGGTCCTGGCCCATATCCTGCGCAACTCCCTGATTCCCGTGGTGACCTACCTCGGTGCCAACCTCGGCGGCCTCATGGGTGGCGCGATCGTGACGGAGGGTATCTTCAACGTGCCCGGCGTCGGCAACAAGCTCTACCAGGCGGTCCTCCGCAGCGAGGGTCCCACCATCGTTTCCATCGTCAGCGTGCTGGTGCTGGTCTTCGTAGTGGCCAACCTGCTTGTCGATCTCCTTTACGCCTGGCTTGACCCGAGGATCCGCTATGACCAGTAATAACAGCCACTTTGTGGCGCCCATCGACGAAACCCCGTTGCTGGCAACGGATGCCGTAAAGACTGACCAGGCCCCGCTCAGCCTGTGGTCCGACGCCTGGCGCAAGCTCCGCCGTCGTCCGCTGTTCATCATTTCCGCGCTGCTGATCGTGATGCTGACCGTGATAGCGCTGTTCCCCGGACTCTTTACCTCCGTGGCTCCCAACGAGGGCTGCGAACTGGCCAATTCCGAGGGCGGACCCATGGCCGGCCACCCCTTTGGTTTCACTTTCCAGGGCTGCGACGTGTACTCCCGCGTCATCCACGGGACCCAGGCCTCGCTGTCAGTGGGCCTTCTCTCCGTGCTGTGCGTCCTGGTCATCGGTGTCACCATCGGTGCCCTGGCCGGTTACTACGGCGGCTGGATTGACGCCGTGCTCGCTCGCCTGGGTGACATCTTCTTCGCCCTGCCGCTGATCCTTGGCGCGCTGGTCATCACCCAGCTTCCCATGTTCCGCGAGAACAGGGGCGTCTGGACGGTGGTCTTTGTCATCTCGCTGCTGGCGTGGCCGCAGATGGCACGCATCACCCGCGGTGCCGTCATTGAGGTACGCAACGCTGACTTCGTCACTGCGGCGCGTGCCCTGGGCGTCTCCAAATTCGGGGCCCTTGTGCGGCACGTACTGCCGAACGCCCTCGCGCCGATCATCGTCCTTGCCACGCTGGAACTCGGCGTGTTCATCGTGGCCGAAGCCACGCTGTCCTTCCTGGGTATCGGCCTGCCGCAAAGCATCATGTCCTGGGGCAATGACATCGCCGGCGCCCAGGCGTCCATTCGAACCAGGCCGGAAATCATGCTGTATCCGGCCGCGGCCCTGTCCATCACGGTCCTGAGCTTCATCATGCTGGGCGATGCTGTACGTGACGCCCTCGATCCCAAGAGCCGTCAGCGATGAGAGATAACGAGATGACCACTCCACAAATCCGCATCGACGAGGCCGGCGCCACCGGCGTCCAGCCGCTGCTGGAAATCCGCGACCTGGCCATTACGTTCAAGACCAGCGGCGGGGACATCCAGGCGGTCCGGAATGCGCACCTGAGCATCATGCCGGGTGAGACCGTCGCCATCGTGGGGGAGTCGGGTTCCGGCAAATCCACGACGGCGCTGGCGGCCATCGGGCTGCTGCCCAACAACGGCCGTGTTTCCGGTGGCCAGATCCTGCTGGACGGTGAGGACATTGCCCACGCCACCGAGCAGCGGATGATCGAACTGCGCGGCAACACCATCGGCATGGTGCCGCAGGATCCCATGTCCAACCTCAACCCCGTCTGGAAGATCGGCTACCAGGTCAAGGAGACCCTGCGCGCCAACGGCAGGCCGAGCGGGCCGGAGGACATTGCCAAGGTACTTGCCGAAGCCGGCCTCCCGGATGCGCACAGGCGTGCCAACCAGTATCCGCATGAGTTCTCCGGCGGTATGCGGCAGCGCGCCCTCATTGCCATCGGCCTCTCCTGCCAGCCGCGGCTGCTCATTGCCGACGAGCCGACTTCGGCGCTGGACGTGACCGTGCAGCGGCAGATCCTCGACCATCTGGACACCATGACCACGGAACTGGGCACGTCGGTACTGCTGATCACGCACGACCTGGGCCTGGCTGCGGAACGGGCGGACAAGGTCGTGGTGATGTACCAGGGACAGGTCGTGGAAGCAGGGCCCTCCCTGGAACTGCTGCGAAACCCCCGGCACCCTTACACCAAGAGGCTTGTCGAATCCGCACCTTCCCTCGCCAGCCGGCGGATCCAGGCTGCCAAGGAACAGGGCGTGGAAACGGCCGATCTCCTGGCCCCGGCCGCAGAGGCGGCAACGGCAGACAACGTCCTGCAGATCCAGGACCTGCGCAAGGTCTACAAGCTCCGGCAGGGTTTCGGGAGAGCTTCGGACTTCGCCGCCGTTGACGGTGTGAGCTTCGACGTCAAACGCGGAACCACGACGGCGATCGTGGGGGAGTCGGGTTCCGGCAAGTCCACAGTGGCCAAGATGGTGCTCCAGCTGGAGAAGCCGACCGAGGGCAGGATTCTGTTCGATGGCGTGGACACGTCAGGTCTGAAGCCGGCGGAACTCTTCAAGTTCCGCCGCCGGGTCCAGCCCATCTTCCAGGATCCATACGGTTCCCTGGACCCCATGTACAACATCTTCCGCACTATTGAAGAACCGTTGCGCGTCCACAAGATCGGCGACAAAGCCAGCCGTGAGAAAAAGGTCCGGGAACTCCTGGACCAGGTGGCCCTTCCGCAGTCGGCCATGCAGCGCTACCCCAACGAGCTGTCCGGCGGCCAGCGGCAGCGCGTGGCCATCGCCCGTGCACTGGCGCTGGATCCGGAAGTGATCATCTGTGACGAAGCGGTGTCCGCCCTCGACGTCCTGGTCCAGGCGCAGGTGCTGAACCTGCTGGCGGACCTGCAATCCAAACTCGGACTGACGTACCTCTTCATCACGCACGACCTTGCGGTGGTGCGCCAGATCGCGGACCACGTCTGTGTCATGGAAAAGGGGCGGCTGGTGGAGACCGGATCCACGGACGACGTCTTCGAATCGCCGCAGCAGGAGTACACCAAGGCCCTGCTCAATGCCATTCCCGGTGCCAAGCTGATGTTGCCGCCGGAAGTGGCCTAGCGACGCGGCACCAACGCGCGACGGCCGGCGCCGGGGTATTGGACTCCGGCGCCGGCCGTTGCTGTTTTCAGTCCTGGCCCGCGCCTGCGCCTCCGGTGCGGGCATCCAGGAGCGGGGCAACGTCCGCCGTCGGCGTTCGCTCCAGGCCCAGTTCGCGGAGGCGGCGCTCAAGGAGCGTACCCAGCGCCCGGCGGCCCCCCGGGTTCATGTGCACGGAGTCCGCGAGATCCTGGACCAGGCCGTATTTGGTCAGCCAGTCACCCACGGCTACAAAGGGCAGGCCGTGGTCCGCCGCCACGGATCCCAGCAGGGCGTCCACCTCGCTTCGCCGGCCTCCGCCATGGCCTTCGCCGCGGGCCAGAGTCCCGATCATCGCCAGGCGCGTGCCCGGGTACCGCCTTTGGAGCTCCCCGATCAGCCGCTCAGCGTTGGCAACGATGTCGCTGTCACTGGCTCCGCTGGTGGCATCGTTGCCGCCGCCCTGCACCACGATCAGCGCGGGCGTGCCGGCCGGGAGCAGCCAGTCGCCGCGCAGGAGCGCATCGATGTAGTTGCCCGTGGCACCCTTCGACGTGACAAAACCGGTGCCGCCCCTGCCGCAGAAGTACACCCGGTATCCCGCAGCGGCCAGGCCCAGCCGCGGCCAGCCGTCGGCCGGCTCCGATTGCGAATCGCCGATCAGGAGGACGGTCCTGCCGATCTCCGGGACCACCGCCTCAAGCCGGCCGTTGCCGGGATTGAGGACACGCGAAACGGCAGGCGCCGCGTCCACCAGGGCCGGACCCTCGCCGGACTGGGCGGGCAAGGCGCAGCCGGAGAGGACAAGGGCGCCTGCCACGGCGATAACCGCAACGGCGGCCGCCGCGGTACGGCGGCGGTACCGGGCCGCAGCGGCCAAGGCATTTCGCATCTGGTGTCTTTCCCGCTTGCGCTGTATGTCAGAGCAATCATGTGGCATCGCCGCCGGATCCGCCAGTGATTTTGCCCACAAATAAGCATCGTGGCGCGGCGGTTGGCCGGCCACCGGATCCGCGGTCGGCGGAAAAATTTAGGCCAATAAAAGGCACACCGGCTAGACTTGGGGAAGGTGCCCTGTGCTAAGGGCCTGATCCGTCGTGCGTTCCAGTTGGAAATGTCGCGATACATTACAGCTGACCCACTGAATCGAGCAATAACGCATGTCTGAAACCACCACCAACATTGCGGTAGCCACTGCATCGCGCAGTGACCTGCGCAACGTCGCGATTGTGGCCCACGTTGACCACGGCAAGACCACCCTGGTCGACGCCATGCTCAAGCAGACCAACTCCTTTGCCGAGCACAACCACCTCGAAGACCGCGTCATGGACTCCGGTGACCTGGAGCGCGAAAAGGGCATCACCATCCTGGCCAAGAACACCACGGTGGCCTACAACGGTCCGTCCTCCCACGGCGAAACCATCACCATCAACGTCATCGACACCCCGGGCCACGCCGACTTCGGCGGCGAGGTGGAACGCGGCCTGTCCATGGTTGACGGCGTCGTCCTCCTCGTTGATGCCTCTGAGGGCCCGCTGCCCCAGACCCGCTTCGTGCTGCGCAAGGCCCTCGCCGCACACCTTCCCGTGATCCTGCTGGTCAACAAGACCGACCGTCCCGATGCCCGCATCGACGAAGTGGTCCACGAGTCCATGGACCTGCTCCTGGGCCTGGCCTCCGACCTTGCCGATGAAGTGCCGGACCTGGACCTGGACAAGGTCCTGGAAGTTCCGGTTGTCTACGCTGCCGCCAAGGTTGGCCGCGCGTCGCTGGAGCAGCCCGCCAACGGTGCAGCCCCGGACAACGAGGACCTTGAGCCGCTGTTTAAGACCATCATCGAGCACATCCCGGCTCCCACCTACAACCCCGACGGTGTCCTGCAGGCGCACGTCACCAACCTGGACGCGTCCCCGTTCCTGGGCCGCCTGGCGCTGCTGCGCATCTACAACGGCACCCTGCGCAAGGGCCAGACAGTTGCCTGGGCCCGCGCCAACGGTGAACTCAAGAACGTCAAGATCACCGAGCTCCTGGCCACCAAGGCGCTGGACCGCGTGCCGGCAGAATCCGCCGGACCGGGCGAGATCGTCGCCGTCGCCGGCATCGAGGAAATCACCATCGGTGAGACGCTGACCGATGCCGAGAACCCGCAGCCGCTGCCGCTGATCACCGTGGACGATCCCGCCATCTCCATGACCATCGGTATCAACACCTCGCCGCTGGCCGGCAAGGTCAAGGGCGCCAAGGTCACGGCCCGCCAGGTGAAGGACCGCCTGGACAAGGAACTGATCGGTAACGTCTCCATCAAGGTTCTGCCCACCGAGCGTCCCGACGCCTGGGAAGTCCAGGGCCGTGGCGAGCTCGCCCTTGCAATCCTGGTTGAGCAGATGCGCCGCGAAGGCTTCGAGCTGACCGTAGGCAAGCCGCAGGTGGTCACCAAGACCATCGACGGCAAGGTCCACGAGCCGATGGAGCACATGACCATCGACGTGCCGGAAGAGTACCTCGGCGCCGTCACGCAGCTCATGGCAGCCCGCAAGGGCCGCATGACCAACATGGCCAACCACGGCACCGGCTGGTGCCGGATGGAGTTCATCGTTCCGGCCCGTGGCCTGATCGGTTTCCGCACCAAGTTCCTCACGGACACCCGCGGCGCCGGCATCGCAGCCTCCATTTCCGAGGGCTACGAGCCGTGGGCCGGCCCCATCGAGTACCGCACCAACGGTTCGATGATCGCTGACCGCGCCGGCGTCGTGACTCCGTTCGCCATGATCAACCTGCAGGAACGCGGCTCCTTCTTCGTGAAGCCCACGTCCGAGGTCTACGAGGGCATGATCGTGGGCGAGAACTCCCGCGCCGACGACATGGACGTCAACATCACCAAGGAAAAGAAGCTCACCAACATGCGTGCAGCCTCCTCCGACACCTTCGAGAACCTGACGCCGCCGCGCGACCTTACCCTCGAAGAGTCCCTGGAATTCGCCCGCGAGGACGAGTGCGTCGAGGTCACCCCGGAAGCCATCCGGATCCGCAAGGTCATCCTGGACACCAACGAGCGTGCCAAGGCCAACCGCGCCCGCGCCAAGGTCTAGCAACTCTAGTTTCTTCCACAGAATGCCACCGGCCCCGTGCCGGTGGCATTCTGCGTTCCCCCTGCGCAGTCATATCCGGGTTCGGCGCGCAGGGGCAGTCCCCGTACACTGACCGGCGCCTTCACCGCACCCGGAGGTTTTCCACATGGCCGGCACGGGCCCTGGGTCGGACTCCTCGGACCGGGCAGCATGCACCCATGCGAACTGTCATTGATGCATTGGCGGCATTGGGGGGAGTCGCCAGCGCAAGCTCACTCAGGCAAGCCGGAGTTCCCCGCCGCCTCATTGAAGCCGGTGTGCTTGACGCCTCCGTCCAGAGGGTTGCCAGGGGAATGTACGCGCTGCCGCAGGCAGAACCCGTGCTCATCCATGCCGGCCGCCATTACGCGGTTCCGGGTTGTGTCACGGCCGCCTTGGCAGCGGGGCTGTGGGTAGTCAGGGAACCGGAGAAACCGCATCTGGCCGCCCGGCACGGGAGGCCAGTTCCGGGCTGCGTGGTCCATCGAAGCAGCCTTCCGTTGACGCCCTTGGATTTTGTGTGCCAATCCCTCCGCTGCCTGCCGCCGCTTGAGGCGCTGACCATCGCGGAATCTGCGGTGAAGAAGGGGGTGGTTCAACTTCCGGCGTTGAGGGAACGCTTTCCAGCGGCGCGGGAGAAGAGCGTTCTTGCACTTGTGGGCAGAATCCGGCCGCAATCGGGTTCCATCATTGAAACGATGGCCCGGTACCTGATGGAAGAAGCGGGGCTAACAGTCGAACTTCAGGTCAATATTCCGGGGATGGGCCACCTGGATCTTCTTGTGGACGGACTGCTGGGCATCGAGACGGATGGCTACACCCACCACAGCAGCCGCGCAGCGTACCGGGAGGACAGGCGGCGCTGGAACGTTACCGTTGTCCGGGGCGTTCCCACCCTTCGCGTGACGTTCGAGATGCTGCTCGCCGAACCCAAGAAGTTCGTGCACATGGTGCATCAGGCACTCGCGACGTACCGCCCTGCGCAGTGAAGCCCGGGTTCGCTGCGCAGGGACTGTCCCTGCGCAGCGTGGGCCGCCCTAGGCGCGCGGCCGGCGCCGCTCCGGCGCCGGTGGCACTTCTTTGGCAGCCACCACCAGGTCCAAGGGAATGACGACGTCGGCCAGCCGGGTGCGGATGGTGCACGCACCGGCGTCGCAGGCCAGGAGGTGCCCGAGGGCATCCGTGAGCCCGTCCTCGATGCGGTAGCGCACCACAACCCTCGTTCCAGGCGTTGCGGTGGAGAGGAACCCGGAAGGAGCGGGTATAGGCTGACTCACCAGTTCATACTAGGTGCCCGGCTAGGTTCGCGGGAACGGGCTGGGAGATAATAGGCTCAGATGTCAAGAGTCCGGCCGCAGTTGCCGGATGCAAGAACCGGCGGGTTGCCGGAACCAACGTGGAGAGGCCAGGGACGTGACGTACGTAATCGCGCAGCCGTGTGTAGATGTCAAGGACAAGGCATGTATTGAGGAATGCCCCGTCGACTGCATCTACGAAGGTGAGCGTTCGCTGTACATCCATCCGGACGAGTGCGTGGACTGCGGCGCCTGTGAACCGGTCTGCCCGGTTGAAGCCATTTACTACGAGGATGACACCCCGGAGGAATGGGCGGACTACTACAAGGCCAACGTCGAGTTCTTTGATGACCTCGGTTCCCCCGGAGGTGCCGCGAAAATCGGCAACACGGGCAAGGACCACCCGATGATCGCCGCGCTGCCGCCGCAGAACCAAGACCACTGACCCGGGCAGGGACCGTGACCGCAGCAGCAAGAACCTTTGGCCTGGACCTGCCTGACTACCCGTGGGAGGCCATGGCGCCGTATGTCGCCAAGGCCGGGCAGCACCCGGACGGGGCGGTCAATCTGTCCATTGGCACCCCGGTTGACCCCACCCCCGCCCTGATCCAGGACGCGCTGAAGGCGGCCGCCGACGCCCCGGGGTACCCCACCGTCCACGGCACCCCGGCCCTCCGTGAAGCGATTGCCGGGTGGTTTGAGCGGCGCCGCGGCGTTACCGGCCTCGATCCCCGCAACATCATGCCCACCGTAGGCTCCAAGGAACTCGTGGCATGGCTGCCGCTCCTGCTGGGGCTTAAGCCCGGAGACGTCGTCGTGCGCCCGAAGGTGGCATACCCTACCTATGACATCGGGGCCACCCTCGCCGGTGCCGTGTCGGTGGCGACCGACAACCTGGATGAACTCGACGACGAGACGCGGGCGCGGGTACGGCTCATCTGGGTCAACTCGCCCGGCAACCCCACAGGCAGCGTCCGGGGCGTCGAATCCCTGAAAGCGCTCGTGGAACAGGCCCGTGGGCTGGGCGCCGTGGTGGCCTCGGACGAATGCTACGCGGAGCTGGGATGGGGCGATTGGGACGTCCAGCGCGGCGGCCAGGCCGTTCCCAGTATCCTGGACCCCCGGGTCGCGGGAGGCTCCCATCGGGGGCTCCTGGCCGTCTACTCCCTCAGCAAGCAGTCCAACGTGGCAGGTTACCGTGCAGCGTTTGTGGCCGGAGATCCTGACTTGATGCCCAACCTGGTCAACAGCCGCAAGCACGCAGGCATGATTGTCCCGTACCCGGTCCAGGAGGCCATGCGCGTGGCGCTTGGCGACGACGCCCACGTTGAGGCGCAGAAGGACCTGTACCGCGGACGCCGCGATCGGCTGGTCCCGGCCCTGCTGGACTTCGGCCTGGAGATCAAGGATTCCGACGCCGGACTGTACCTTTGGTCCACTGCGGGGGAGAGCACGTGGGACACGGTGGCACGGCTGGCTGAGCGCGGCATCGTTGTGGGCCCCGGGGTTTTCTACGGCGAGGCGGGCAACGGCTTCATCCGCGTGGCTTTGACGGGTTCGGACGAGCGCATCGACGCCGCAGTGTCACGGCTGGCAGCGGCGCGGCAATAAAACAGCACCGTAACAATGGTGTGACTCGCGCCACAAGAGCCCTATTTTAGGGGCTTCAGCCACGTCTTGGATTAGTGACACCCGCCAAGGAGCGGGTACTTTTTAAGTGACTATCAATGGTGGCCCTCTACAAGAAGGCAGCCCGGGTGTTGGAACCTGTGTTCTCAGGGTCAGTGCGCGGCTCACCTGATGTTGGATCAAGCTTTCGACAGAGGCCCAGAAGCCTCATGAAGGGGACTCCATGACTGAGACCAACAACGCAGCGACCCTGCTCCACGCAGGAGGCGAGCTTAAGCTCCCGCGCATCCAGGTTATTGAAGGGAACGAAGGCTACGACGTTTCCAAGCTGCTGAAGCAGACGGGCGCAGTCACCTTCGACCCCGGCTTCATGAACACCGCAGCCACCACCTCGGCCATCACCTACATCGATGGCGATGCGGGCATCCTGCGGTACCGCGGATACCCCATCGAGCAGCTGGCGCAGCACTCCAGCTTCCTCGAAGTGTCCTACCTGCTGATCTACGGCAACCTGCCCACGCCCACGGAACTGGACACGTTCGACCAGAAGATCCGGCGGCACACCCTGCTGCATGAGGAGCTCAAGGGCTTCTTCGGCGGCTTCCCCCGCGACGCGCACCCCATGCCAGTCCTGTCCTCGGCCGTATCCGCGCTGTCCACGTTCTACCAGGACTCGCTGGACCCGTTCAATGCAGAACAGGTGGAAGTTTCCACAATCCGCCTCATGGCCAAGCTCCCGGTCATCGCGGCGTACGCGCACAAGAAGTCCATCGGCCAGCCCATGCTGTACCCGGACAACTCCCACAACCTTGTGGAGAACTTCCTGCGCCTCAGCTTCGGGCTTCCGGCGGAGCAGTACGAGGTGGACCCGGTCGTCGCGAAGGCACTGGACCTGCTGCTCATCCTGCACGCGGACCACGAGCAGAACTGCTCCACCTCCACGGTGCGGCTGGTGGGTTCCTCCAACGCCAACCTCTTCGCCTCAGTGTCCGCAGGCATCAACGCGCTCTTTGGCCCCGCCCACGGCGGCGCCAACGAGGCCGTGCTCAAGATGCTTCGCCAGATCCAGGCCGACGGCACCAAGCCCGAGGACTACATGGAGAAGGTCAAGAACAAGGAAGACGGCGTCCGCCTCATGGGCTTCGGGCACCGCGTCTACAAGAACTACGATCCGCGCGCCAAGATCGTCAAGGCCACGGCACACGAGATCCTCACCAAGCTCGGCGGCAACGACGAACTGCTGGACATCGCCCTCCGCCTGGAAGAGAAGGCGCTGAACGATGACTACTTCATCCAGCGCAAGCTCTACCCGAACGTGGACTTCTACACCGGCCTGATCTACAAGGCCATGGGGTTCCCGGAGAAGATGTTCACGGTCCTGTTCGCCATCGGCCGCCTTCCGGGCTGGATTGCCCAGTGGCGCGAAATGATCAGCGACCCCAACACCAAGATCGGCCGCCCCCGCCAGCTCTACATCGGTGAGCCCGAGCGCGACTACCCGGTCCGCTAGTCCCCACTCACTCGCCGGTGCGGGCCTGCCCACCGGCTCCAGTACGACGACGGCCGCCCACCTTCCTGAGGTGGGCGGCCGACGTCGTTAATCCCATCGAGTGCTCCGCAGTTGTCGTTTAGGCGTCCCAAAACGACAACTGCGGAGCACTCGGTGGGCAGGTCAGGAGGCGTAGCCCTGGGGGTTGTTTTTCTGCCAGCGCCAGTGGTCCTCGCACATCTGGTCCACTGTCTTGGTGGTGGACCAGCTGAGGTCGGCCAGGGCGGAGGTTGCGTCGGCCCAGAATGCCGGGAGGTCGCCGGCGCGGCGGCCGGTGATCTCATAGGGGATGGGCCTGCCCACAGCCTTTTCGAACGAGCGGAGGACTTCCAGGACGGAGGAGCCCTTGCCGGAGCCCAGGTTCCAGCGGAACACGCCGGCGCGGTCCGCCACGTGGTTCAGTGCGGCCACGTGGCCTTCGGCAAGGTCGACGACGTGGATGTAGTCGCGCAGGCATGTGCCGTCGGGGGTGTCATAGTCGCCGCCGAACACCATGAGCTTTTCGCGGCGGCCCACGGCCACCTGGGCGATGAACGGAACCAGGTTGTTGGGGATCCCTTGGGGGTCCTCGCCGATCCGGCCGGAGGGGTGGGCGCCCACCGGGTTGAAGTAGCGCAGCAGGGCAATGTGCCAGCGGGTGTCGGCTGACCCGAGGTCCGAGAGGATGTCCTCGATCTGCTCCTTGGTGCGGCCGTAAGGGTTGTTGGCCCCGATCTCCATCTTTTCGACATAGGGGATGGGGTTGTGCTCGCCGTAGACCGTGGCAGAGGAGCTGAAGACGATGGACCGGACATCGTGGCGGTCCATCACCCGGATGAGGTTCAGGGTCCCTACCAGGTTGTTGTAGTAGTACTTGAGCGGCTCACGGACGGACTCGCCCACGGCTTTCAGCCCTGCAAAGTGGATCACGGCGTCAATGGCGCCGGCGGCGAAGACCTTTTCGACGGCGGCCTCGTCCACGAGGTCGACATTATGGAACTCAGCAGTCTTCCCGCTGAGTTCGGCTACCCGCCGGAGGGACTCTTCACTGGAGTTGACCAGGTTGTCGATGACCACGACGTCATGGCCGGCTTCCTGCAGGGACAAAACAGTGTGGGAACCAATGTAGCCGGTGCCTCCGGTGACCAGAATTTTCATGCCTCAACGCTATCCCAACAACACGTGCCGCCGCCGCTGCGTCCCGGATGCCGGGCAAGAAGGACAGTGCCCGAAGTGCGGCCGCACGGCATGCCGCGCCCCGCGGAAGAACACATCCGTGCTAAATAGAAGTAGTGCCCAAAATCGTAGATGCCGAAGCCCGGCGCCAGGACGTGGTCGAAGCCGTTCTCCGGATCATCGCAGGTGACGGGCTGGAGCGGGCCTCGCTGCGGGAAGTGGCCGATGAGGCCGGGCTGGCTGTCGGTTCCGTCCGGCACTACTTCTCCGGGAGCGAGGAACTGCTCTCCTTCTCCTTCGCAGTGGTAGTGGACCGCATCGTGGGCCGCCTTGGAGCATCCCTGCCTGCGGTACACGATGCAGTGCCCGGTTCCCCAGAGCACCGCGAGGCAGTGTTAACCCTGCTGTGCGGAATCCTGCCCCTGGATGAGCAGCGGGCGCTGGAGGCGTGCGCCTGGATGGCGTTCAAGAATGCTGCACGGGTCAGGCCGTTCCTTGCCACTGAGGCAGACCGGAGCCACCGCGAGGTGGCTGTCATCGCGGGGCGGGTGGTTAGTGCCTTAATGCCGCAGGACGAGCCGCAGGACAGCCTCGTGCTGGAGGCGGAGCGCCTCCTGGCGACGCTCGACGGGCTGTGCATGCATGCGCTGCTGCAACCCGGATGGATGACCCGCGAAATGTGCGTTGACGTCCTGGAACGGCACCTCGACGGGATGTGATGCCAGCCACTAACGTGGGCATTGAGGGGAATACACTGATTAGCAGGGGGCGCTGCCCGGTCACCCAACCCCGGTGCGGGCACGCCACGGAAGGACGTCGGATGCATCAGACAAGCGGCACCAGGTGGCAAATCACCACGGACACGTCAGGGCCCATGATGATAGCCCTGTACGTCCGGGATACTGCAGGGCTTGACGGGGCAGGTCAGCCATCGTTGTCGCATGCAGCGCCCAAGGTCCGCCGCGCCGACCATTCGCACCTGACCGCCGACGTTGGTGGTTTGAGTGCCCTGAAGACGGAGTGGGAAGCCTGGTGGGAACAGCTGCTCAAAGCCCACCCCCAGACGTCCCCTGAACTGTCACCGCCGAACTTCGAGGCCTTCGGCAATTCGCCCGCGCTGCAGCGGGTGCTGCAGGCTCATTTCGGTGCTGCCCTTACCTGGGCGCGGGAGCGCAGGAGTGAGTACGCCGAGATTGAGGCGGAGCGTGCTGCCACTGGAGCTGACCAGATTCTTGAGGACATGGTGGATGACAGGCTGATGGAGGTGGGCCGTGATTCCCGTGACTTCAAGCTGACCATCATCGAGCTGCCGTTGAACGAACAGCGGGCCTGGTACATGGAGCCGGACAAAATCATCATGAGCAACAAGCTGATGGGCGAGCCGGAGCTATTCCGCAGCTACGTCCAGCCAGTGGTGGAGATCCTGGTCTAGGAACCTTCCTCCTCCACTTGGCCGCAGCCCGCCGGTCCTCAGCTGCTGGCGTCTCCCGCCGCCACCGTGATCCGGACCCCGCCCTCCGGACCCGCAGATTCCTGCCAGCCGTCCCGCGATGCACGGTTCCAGCTTCTGCCTGCCACCTCGACCCGGGTGACCTCAAAGCCTTTGGCGTTGGCAACCGCCCATTGGGCCACGGACCACGCCTGGCTTCCCGCGGCCTCGACCACCAGGGTGGCACCGTCGACAGTTGTTTCCAGCGGGCCGTACGCCTGGTCCAGCTCGGCGGACACTGTTGCGGCGTCGCCGCCGGTGCCGGCCGCCCGAAGGGTGCATTGGACGGCCTCGGGCGTCTGGCCGCTCAGGCCGGAGGCAAAAGTCCGTCCCATTTCCTCGTGCTGCGCGTAGGCGGCGGGGTAGGCGGAGCGCTGAACACGCTGGGCTGCCTCGGTAATCTCCAGTGACTCATACCCGGGGATTTTCACCAGGGCGTCGTAGAAGGCGTTCGCCGCATAGTACGGATCCATGATCTCCGCCTCGGTTCCCCACCCTTGGGAAGGACGCTGCTGGAACAGCCCGCGCGAATCCGGGCCGGCCTGGTCTCCGTGCTCAATGTTCCGCAGCTTGGACTCCTGCATGGCGGTGGCCAGCGCTATGCTTGCTGCCCGCGGCGGAAGTCCGCGCTGCACGGCAACAGCAGTGATCAGCGAGGCATAGACGGCCTGGTCCGGGGCCAGCTCGGATGTCCGTTCATCAATGACGGCCCTGCAGCGTTCCGAAACGAGGGTTTCGGAACGCTGCAGGAAGAACACGGCCGAGTAGATGCCGCCGGCTACGAGTGCCAGGGTGAGCACCAGTACCGCGAGGGTGCGCAGGCTGCGTCTTCGTGCCATGAAGGATCAGTTGGCGTGCAGGGCGTCGTTCAGCTCCACGGTCTGGCCCTGGCGGGGGAGGACCTCCACCGCGCCCGTGGTGGAGTTGCGGCGGAACAGCAGGTTGGGCACGCCGGACAGCTCCGCGGCCTTGACGATCTTGGTGGTGTCTTCACCCACCTCATCCTTTGGTCCCGGGATGCGGACGCGGGTTCCCGCCGTCACATACAGCCCGGCCTCAACCACCGAATCGTCACCGATGCTGATGCCGACGCCTGAATTGGCGCCCAGCAGGACCCGCTCGCCGATGGTGATTTTTTCCTTGCCCCCGCCGGACAGCGTGCCCATGATGGAGGCTCCGCCGCCGACGTCACTGCCGTTGCCGGTCACTACGCCGGCCGAGATGCGGCCTTCCACCATGGAGGTGCCCAGGGTTCCGGCATTGAAGTTGACGAAACCTTCGTGCATCACGGTGGTGCCTTCGGCCAGGTGGGCACCGAGGCGCACGCGGTCGGCGTCGGCAATCCTTACACCGGTGGGCACCACGTAGTCCACCATCCGCGGGAACTTGTCAATGCCGTAGACAGTGACGGCGCCACGGCGCCGCAGCCGCGCGCGGGTGAGCTCGAAGCCCTCCACCGGGGCGGGGCCGAAGTTGGTCCACACGACGTTGGGCAGGTTGCCGAAGATGCCGTCCAGGTTGATGGTGTTGGGCTTGACCAGGCGGTGCGAGAGGAGATGCAGGCGCAGGTACGCATCGGCGGTATCGGCCGGGGCCTCATCGAGGTGGATCTGGACAAAAACCACTTTCTGTTCCGTGCCGCGGTCCTCATCGGCGCCGTTCTTGGCGATCAGGGTGAGGGACTCATCCGCGTTCTCAATGGAACGCAGGTTTTCGGCGGCAACACCGAGGGCCGGTGCCGGAAACCACACGTCCAGTACGGTGGCGTCACCGGTGGAAATGGTGGCCACGCCGAACCCGTAGGCAGAGCGTTCGTCGGTGGTTGCGTTCGAGGTTTCGGGCACGGCGGAAGAAGCAGTCTCAGTCATGGCCCCAGTCTATCGAGGGGCAGCGACAGGGTCCGAACTAGACTGGCTTCGTGACTGCCGAAACCACTCCGGACCCTTCCACCTTGACGCTCGACCTCCGCCAGGACGTTGCGCTCCTTACAGCCGCCATCATGGACATCAACAGTGTGTCCGGCAATGAAACGGAACTGGCGGACGCCATAGAGGCCGCGCTGCAGGGGATTCCCCAATTGAGCGTGCTCCGGGACGGGGATTCGATGATCGCCCGGACTGAGTTGGGCTGTGCGGAACGGGTCATCCTGGCGGGGCATCTGGACACCGTCCCGCTGCCCCTGGCGGATGGTGCGAAGGGGACCGTGCCCTCCACCTGGGGATCCGGTGTTCCCGGCAAAGGGATCCTGTACGGCCGCGGCGCGACGGACATGAAGGGCGGCGTCGCGGTGCAGCTTGCTCTGGCCGCCACAATGTTCGACGACGGGGCCTCACCGAAGCGGGACGTCACCTTTGTCTTTTACGACCACGAGGAAGTCGAGGCCGTCAAGAGCGGCCTTGGGCGGCTGGTGCGGAACCACGGCGACCTGCTGGACGGCGATTTCGCGATCCTGCTGGAACCAACCCACGGGACGGTGGAAGGCGGCTGCAACGGCACCAGCCGGTTTGAGGTAACGACGGTGGGGGAGTCTGCCCACTCAGCACGCGCGTGGATGGGCCGCAACGCCATCCACGCTGCGGCGCCCGTCCTGGAGAGGCTCGCAGCCTACCGGCCGGCAACAGTCAACGTGGACGGGCTGGAGTACCGGGAGAGCCTCAACGCGGTAAGGATCAACGGCGGCACTGCCGGAAACGTCATTCCGGACCGGTGCGTGGTGGAGATCAACTACCGCTTCGCCCCGGACAAGACGCCGGACCAGGCCGAAGCCGTGGTGCGGGAACTCCTTGAGGGATTCGACGTGGTCCGTACCGATGCCGCCGCCGGGGCCCGGCCCGGCCTCCACCACCCCGCCGCGGCATCCTTCGTTGCGGCGGTGGGGGCCGAGCCGAAGCCCAAGTACGGTTGGACCGACGTCGCGCGCTTCAGCGAGCTGGGGATCCCGGCGGTGAACTTCGGCCCCGGCGACCCGCTGCTGGCGCATAAGGACAACGAACACGTCGATGCTGAAGCCATTCGTACGTGCCTGCGGGCACTGAAGGACTGGCTGGCAGGCTAGGTCCGCCAGGCCTCGCACCCCGTTAAAAAGCAGTGGCCCGGATCCTACGATCCGGGCCACTGCTTTTGGTGGGACCGCCTAGGGCGCTCCGGCCTCAACGGCGGCGGGCTCCGCCTTGGCCATTCCGCCCGCGGCCTTCTTGGATCCGCGGCGCTCGATCCACACCGCGAGGCGGGAAACGCCGATGTTGATGGCGATGTAGATTGCGGCGGCGACAAAGAAGATGGGGAACAGGAACTGGGTGCCCAGGAAGTCCGCCATCACCTGCACAGCGCGCAGGAGCTCGCCGTACGCCACGATGTAGCCGAGCGAAGTGTCCTTCAGCAGGACCACCATCTGCGCCACCAGGGAGGGCATCATGCGACGGATCGCCTGCGGAAGCTCGACCTGCATGCGGGACTGGAAGCTCGTCAGGCCAATGGCCAGCCCGGCCTCACGCTGCCCCTTCGGCAGCGACTGGATGCCGGCCCGGATGATTTCGGCGAACACGGCTGAGTTGTAGAGCACCAGGCCGGTGACAACGGCAATGAACGGCGAGGTACCGAAGCCCAGCAGGACGAACAGCATCATCAGGACCACGGGCATGCCGCGGAGGAACTCCAGCACCACCCGGGTGGGGATCCTGATGAAGGCCGCATCAGAGATGCGCAGCAGGCAGAGGAGCAGGCCCAGGGGGAAGGCGATAACCGCCGCCAGGGCTGCTGCGCTCAGGGTGGCGCCGAGGCCGTTGGCCAGGAGGGTCCACACGTCGCCGCGGGTGAAGATCTGCCAGCGTCGGCCTTCGAAAATTCCCTGCTGCGCGAGGGTCATGACAATCCACGCCAGCAGGCCGAGGATCAGCACGGAACCGGCGATCGAAGCGAACAGGGAGACGCGCCGGGCCTTGGGGCCGGGAACGTCATAAAGGACTGAGCTCATCGGGCAATCGCCACCTTTCGTTCCACCGTGCTGGCGAGGATGCCCAGCGGAACGGTGAGGAGCAGATAGAAGAACGCAGTACCCAGCAGCACCGCGATGACGGCGTCACCGTTGGCGTTGGCCAGTTGCCGGCCGTAGCCGAAAAGTTCCAGGACAAAGAACGCACCGGCCACGGACGAGTTTTTCACCAGGGCGATCAGGATGTTGATCAGCGGCGGGATCACCGTCCTCAAGGCCTGCGGCAGGATGATGAGGGACAGCACCTGGCTGAACTTCATGCCAATACTGCGGGCGGCTTCAGCCTGTCCCACCGGGACACTGTTGACACCAGAGCGGACAGCTTCGGCGATGAACGCTGCGGTGTAGGTACTGAGGGCAATGATCGCGGCAATCTCGAACTGCTCAAACTTGACCCCGAGGCGGGGGAGCACGACGGCCGCGAAGAAGAAGGCGATGGTCAAGGGTGTATTCCGGAGAACCTCGACGTAGACGGTGCTGAAGCCGCGCAGGGCAGCAACCGGGGAAACCCTGGCAGCCGCAAGGAGCGTGCCCAACACCAGCGCGATGATCCCGGATACGGCTGAAAGAAAGAGGGTACGGAGAAAACCGTTCCAGTACAGGGGCAGGTTTTCAAGGATGACGTCCATAGGATCCTTCGGCTCTGGGAGTGGACGGAAGTGAAGGCGTGGCGTTGCCGGGACCGGCGGGCCGGTCCCGGCAACGAACGGGCAGCCTAGTAGCGGTTGATTGCGGGCAGGCTGGGCGCAGTCTTGATGACCTCGCCGGCAGTGGCCTCCCAGGCCTTCTTGTAGCTTCCGTCCTTTTCGAAGGACTCCAGCTGGTCATTGATCCAGTTGCGGAACTCGGTGTCGTCCTTCTTCAGGCCGATGCCATAGGGCTCCTTGGTGAACGTTTCGTCGGAGGCCAGCTTGAAGGCGTCCGGTTCCTTGTCCACGAAGCCGGCGAGGATGACGTTGTCGGTGGTGACCGCTTCAACCTGCTTGTTGCGCAGCGGCTCCAGGCATGCGGAGTAGGTTGCGGCGGGGACCAGCTCTGCTCCGTACTTCTCCACGATGGTGGCGGCCGGCGTCGAACCCGTCACCGAGCAGACCTTCTTGCCCTTGACATCTTCAGGCTTCTTGATGGAGTCGTTGTCCTTGTTCACCATGAGGGCCTGTCCGGCCTCGTAGTACGGTCCGGCGAAGCTGACAACCTGCTTGCGCTTGTCGTTGATGGTGTACGTGGCGATCACCAGGTCCACCTTGCCCTGCTCGATGAAGGGTTCGCGGTTGGCGGAGACGGTCTCTGACCATTCAATCTTGTCCGCGGCGATGCCCAGCTTGGCAGCGATAAGCTTGCCGATTTCAACGTCGAATCCGACGGGCTTGCCGTCCAGGCCGACCTGGCCGAAGAGCGGCTGGTCGAACTTGGTGCCGATCTTGATGCTGCCTGCCTTGGAGAGCTTCTCCATGGTGGTGCCCGCAGCGAAGGACGGCTTCTCGGCCACAGTGGGATTGGTGGTGGTGCCCGTGCCGCCTCCGCCGCAGGCGCTCAGGGACAGGGCCAGGGCAGCGGTGGCCGCCACGACGAATGATTTCCGCCGGGTCATAAATGCCTTCATGACATTCCTTTCATTGATGGCCGTGGGTCACGGCCTCGGTGCGAACTGGGAGTGTTTGTTCAGGTGTGAATCAGTGCGTCAGGAGCTTGGAAAGGAAGTCCTTGGCACGATCGCTCTTCGGGTTGGTGAAGAATTCTTCCGGGGTTGCGTCTTCGACGATCTGGCCGTCGGCCATAAAGACGACGCGGTCCGCGGCCTTGCGGGCAAAGCCCATCTCGTGCGTGACCACAATCATGGTCATGCCCTCTTTGGCCAGTTGGACCATGACGTCCAGAACCTCGTTGATCATTTCCGGGTCCAGGGCTGACGTGGGCTCATCGAACAGCATGACCTTCGGCTTCATTGCCAAAGCCCGTGCGATGGCCACGCGCTGCTGCTGCCCGCCTGAGAGCTGTGCCGGCAGTTTGGGGGCCTGGTGGCCTACGCCGACGCGTTCAAGCAGGGCCATGGCGTCCTTGTCCGCCGTGGCCTTGGCGACGCCCTTGACCTTAATGGGGCCGAGCGTCACATTCTCCAGGATGGTTTTGTGCGCAAAGAGGTTGAAGGACTGGAAAACCATCCCGACGTCGGCGCGGAGCTGGGCGAGTTCCTTGCCTTCCTCAGGAAGCACTTTCCCGTCGATGCTGATGGTTCCGGCCTCGATGGTCTCCAGGCGGTTAATGGCACGGCAGAGGGTGGACTTACCGGAGCCGGAGGGCCCGATGACCACAACAACCTCGCCCTTGCGGACCTGCAGGTTGATGTCCTTCAAAACGTGCAGCTGGCCGTAGTGCTTATTTACGCCGTTCAGGGAGACAAGCGCATCTCCGGGCACATGAGTAGTCATAGGAAAGAATCTAGCGAACAACAACTGTTTATGACGCGAATCACCGCAACTTCCTGCGGATCGTGATTCAAGAGATACCTCCCGGGGGAGGTTAGCCTTGGTGAATGAGCATCAACGCAGATCCGGCCAGAAATTCCCAGCCGCGCCGTAAGGGCCCCCTTGAACTGCGCCGCAAGCAGGCGGCCGTGGACATGTCTGACCAGCATCTGCTCGACACTAAGGGCCCCGGGCAGTTTGTCCACACCGATCCTTGGCGCGTCCTGCGCATCCAGAGCGAGTTCGTGGAAGGCTTCGGCGCCCTGGCGGACATCGGCAAGGCCGTGAGCGTCTTCGGCTCGGCGCGCACCAAACCCGGCAGCCCCTACTACGAAATGGGTGTGGAAGTGGGGCGGAAACTGGCCGAGGCCGGCGTTGCCGTCATCACCGGCGGCGGTCCCGGGTCCATGGAAGCCGCCAACCGCGGCACCGTTGAAGGCAACGGCGTGTCCGTCGGCCTGGGCATCGAACTTCCTTTTGAGCAGGGCCTGAACCAGTGGGTGGACCTGGGCATCAATTTCAGGTATTTCTTTGCCCGCAAAACCATGTTCGTCAAGTACGCGCAGGGGTTCATCGTCCTGCCGGGCGGCCTGGGCACGCTCGACGAACTTTTTGAGGCAATGGTGCTGGTGCAGACGCGAAAGGTGACCTCGTTCCCCATCGTGCTGCTGGGCGTCGAATTCTGGGGTCCCATGATCGAGTGGATCAGGGGAACCCTGGTTGCGGAAGGCATGGTCTCCGAAAAGGACCTGGACCTGATCCAGGTGGTTGATGATCCAGCAGAGGCGGTGGACAGGGTGCTCCACGTGGCCATTACCCCCTCGCTTAACGGGGAGCAGCGGCCGGAGTAGCCCGAGCGTCCGGACGGCGGCGCTCCATCCCGTCTGGCACGATGGAGCGGTGAGCTTTTTTCTGGTTTTCCTGGCCATCGTGCTGATTGGGGTGGTCTTCTGGATCGGCCTGGGGCTGCGTTCCGGCAATACGGGCGACGGCCTCTTGCCCGGCTTGCCCGGCGGCGGTTTCGAGCAGCCGCCAGCCAACCTTCCTCCGGTCCTGCTGCCCGCACAGGCAGCCCCGGAGGACGTGGACCGCGTGCGTTTCTCCCTTGGCCTCCGTGGCTACCGGATGGACCAGGTGGACCAGGTCCTGGATGAACTGCGGGACCAGCTCGCCTCCAAACAGCAGGAAATCGACGGGCTCCGGGCAGCGCTGGCGGCTATGGAAGCTCCTCTTGGACCGGAACCCGACAAAAAGAGCACTGCGCCTGAAGAGGACCGGCTGTGAGCACAATGGCACGGCGCCGGGCAGGTCTTGTCCCGTCCCTTCAGGCGTTGGCCGCACAGGCCGGGCGGGCTGTCCAAGGCTGGCCATGGTGGCTGCAGGCCACCGCCGTCTACTTCGCGGCCCGGCTGGTCAGCGCCTGCATCTTCATGGCTGCCGCCCTGCACCAGGGTCCCAACCCCTGGTTCCCGGCCAAGCCCGATTACTGGAACTTCATCAACATCTGGGATGCGCGCTGGTACGGACAAGTCATCGCCGGTGGCTACCCCTCCGTCCTGCCGACTGATGCCGCCGGCAACGTCCAGGAGAATGCGTGGGCTTTCTATCCGTTGTTTCCTGCCCTGGCCGGAGGCCTCAGCAGACTGACCGGACTTGTCCCCGCCGCCTCACTGACCATCATCGCCATGCTGGCCGGGTGGGGAGCCGCCCTGGTTGTCTACATCCTCTTCCGGCACAAGGCCGCCCCTGCGTCCGCCCTATGGGGAGTGGCCTTCTTCGCCACCTTCCCCGTGTCCGCCATCCTCCAGGTGCCCTATGCCGAGTCGCTGTCGCTGCTGCTGCTCGCGGCGGCGTTGCTGCTGGTGGTGCGCAGGCAGTACCTGTGGGCCATCCCGGTGGTGGTGCTCCTGTGCCTCTCCCGTCCGGTGGGCGTCCCGTTCGCGGCCATGCTCGGGCTGGTTCTGCTGCGCCACCTGTGGGAGCGGTTCGGTGCCCGGCAGGCCGGCAACGGGCAGCGGGAAGGAACGCACTCGAACGGCGACCTCGCGGCGCTGGCTGCCCTCACCGCCGTCGGAGGGGTCATGGCGATTGCCTGGCCGGCGGCCGCCTGGGCGGCAACGGGCGATATCCAGGCGTACACAAAGACCGAAACCGTGTGGCGGGGCCACGACCTGGTGCCTTTCAAACCCTGGTTCGATACCGGCGTCGACCTCTTTGGCCCCGTCCTGGGCCTGCTGGCGCCGGTCGTTTTCGTGGCGCTTTTCGGCGCCATGCTGTTCCTGCCGCCGGTACGGCAGCTCGGCGTGGAGCTCCGGCTGTGGTGCGCCTGCTACATGGGTTACCTGGTGGTGTTCCTGCACCCGCAGACCAGCACCTTCCGCATGCTCCTGCCGCTGTTTCCGCTTGCGCTGGGTGCTGTTTTGGTGTCCGGCTCGCGGGCCTACCGGTGGACGGTGGTCACCATGTTCCTGCTGCTGCAGATCGTCTGGATCGTCTGGTTGTGGGCCTGGGCCCAATTGCCCGGGGGAGGGGATTATCCACCCTAGCCAATGGGACTTCCGCGCAGGTCAGGACTCAAATGGCAAGACGTTGGAAATGTCCATCGATTAGCTACGGGCGGGTAATTCCGCGATAATGGTAAGTAAGCAAGGACAAAAAGCATTCAGAATACGCTCAGCCTTGGCGGTGTCCATCCACTCCGCCATAGCGGCTTGATCGACATGCGGACACAGCCCGTCCGGGCTGATCAGTCCTGGGACAAAATGGAGGGGAATTCCTCATGGCGGCTATGAAACCACGCACCGGCGACGGCCCAATGGAAGTCACCAAGGAGGGCCGCAGCCTGATCATGCGCGTCCCGCTCGAGGGCGGCGGGCGCCTGGTGGTCGAGCTGAACGCTGCCGAGGCAGCAAACCTCAAGGAATGCCTCGTCGGCGTTACCGAATAATCGTGCCGGGCAGGGCCCGCAGCCAGCAGGCTGCGGGCCCTGCCCGTATCCTGGTGGCTACTTCTTGACCGCCACCAGCAGTCCGTCGCCGGTGGGAAGCATGGCGGACGCAAGCCTCTCGTCGTCGCGGATTGCCTTACCGACCTGGCGCAAGACCACCGTGGTGGCTTCACGGCCGGCGGGGTTGGCAACCTTGTCCTTGTCCAACGCATCATTGATGATCAGCAGCCCGGAGGGCTTCAGGAGCCGGATGGCCTGCTCCACATAGCCCGGGAGCCCTGGTTTGTCGGCGTCGATGAACACCAGGTCATAAGCGTTGTCAGTCAGTCGCGGCAGGACGTCGCCGGCCCGTCCGGAAATCGTGCGGGTGCGGTTGGCCGGGCTCCCTGCCTCGGAAAATGCCTCCCGGGCGGCCTTGAGGTGTTCCACGTCCACATCGATGGTGGTGAGGACGGACTGCGGGCCGAGGCCGCGGAGCAGGCAGACGCCGGACACCCCGGCGCCGGTCCCGATTTCGACGGCGGTCTGGGCTTTGGACGACGCCGCCAGCACGGTCAGGACTGCGCCCACCCCTGGTCCAACCGGTGTAACACCCAGCTCGAAGGAGCGCTCCCGGGCCCGAAGCATGACCTCATCCTCAGCGGGCAGATCTTCTGCATAGGACCAGCTGGTGGACTTGTCGGCGCTCATGGGTTTCGCTTTCTGGGCGGCAGGGGAATGTCCTTTACAGCCTACTGTGTCCGGTGGCAACAGCAGCGGAGGCGGGCGGTTGCGCCCACGGCTGAACTTCCGAACAATCAGGAAATTCCCAGACAAGTTTGAAATGATTATTATCCGCTCATCCGAAAGGTGACCGGCGCCGAATCAGTGATGTCAACAGTATCCGGGCGTTAGCATTCCACGAGGGGAGTGGACGATGTCATCTTCAGTAGTGGCACCTGTCCCTGCAGCAAATCATCCTGATCCGGAGTGGGTCCGTCCCACCTGGGAAGAAGTGGTTACCAACCACTCGGCGAAGGTTTACCGGCTCGCCTACCGCCTGACCGGTAACAAGTACGACGCCGAGGACCTCACCCAGGAGGTGTTTGTCCGTGTCTTCCGCTCGCTGGAAAACTTCAAGCCTGGCACCCTGGACGGCTGGCTGCACCGGATCACCACCAACCTCTTCCTGGACCAGGCACGGAGAAAGACGCGGATCAGGTTCGATGCCCTTGCCGAGGACGCAGAGTCACGGCTTCCCGGCCGTGAACCGGGCCCCGAGCAGAGCTTCGAGCTGAACAACCTCGATGTGGACGTCCAGGCTGCGCTGGAGGAACTGCCGCCGGACTTCCGTGCCGCCGTCGTTCTGTGCGACCTTGAAGGGCTGTCCTACGACGAAGTGGCGGAAGCCCTGGGCGTGAAGCTGGGCACCGTCCGTTCACGGATCCACCGCGGACGGACCATGCTGCGGGAAAAGCTGGCCCACCGGGATCCGCGTCCGCAGCAGTCCCGCCGGAAACTGTCCATGCCGCGCATCGCCGGTATCCTCTGAACGGCGCATGAGGTCCCGTAGTCCATTCGGACGCAGGCATCAGCGCACCGGCAGCCACCTTCAGTCCTGCCAGGAATGCCATTCAGCCGTGCGGAGGGAGCGCCAGTACCTGGAGCGGCTCCGTGATGCTCCCATCCCTCCGGCCAGCGATGACCTGACGGCCCGCCTGCTCGCCCGAACGCAGGAACTGGCCGCCATGCCGCCTGCAGGCGCGCACCGGCCAGCATCGTCCCGTAGCGCCGTCCGCGTCCTGGCACTGGCTGCCGGTGGCAGCATGGCAGCTGCCGGCGTGCTGGCCGTCGGTGCATTTGCCGCGGCAGGAGATCCCCCGCCGGGGGACACTGCAGGCAACCGGGCCGCACTCTCCCACGTCTCATCCCGGACACCTGCGGACGGCAGGCTGCTGACAGGGGACCAGCTCACCCAGCTGCGTTCTGAAGGATGGGCCTGCCCGGAGCTTGAAGCGATGGGCTTCCGTCTCGAGTCGGCGAGGGCCACCGTGCTCAATGGCCAGCCGGCAGTGGAGCTGCGGCTCACCGACGGCACCCACCAGGCAACGGTGACCGAACAGCGGACCGCCCTGCAGGCCGTTCCCGGACAAAGCGCTGCGGGACAGGACGGTGCCGGGCCGGACATGGCCAGCCAGGACAGCAGCCCCCTGCGGGTGGGGCGGTCCTCGCCGTGGTCGGCAACCTACCGGACGCCCGGCCACACTTTTCTCTACGAGTCCGACCTGCCCGCCGAGGAGGCTGACGATGCCCTGCCTATCCTGCAGCGGCTCGGCAACCAGGCTGAGGAAGGCGTTGCGGCCCGAATCCCGGATGCCTCCCCGGAAGCGGCGGAGGAACCAATCATCACCCGGCTGCAACGTGGAGTTAACCGCATCGTTGCCTTTTTCACCCCGTAGAACGCACAGTCTTCCCGGACCACGGGCGGAAATCGTCACTGGCAGCCCGGAGAGGGTAATCTTCCTAAAGTGTTTGGAATCAACGGCCCGGAGTTCTTTCTTCTGCTGATCATTGGGGTTCTGGTGATCGGTCCCCAGCGGCTGCCCGAATACACCCAGAAACTGGCTAATCTGGTCAAGGAAGTCCGGCGCATGGCATCCGGCGCCCGTGAGCAGATCAAGGAAGAAGTGGGGATCGACATCGACGATGTCGACTGGAAGAAGTACGATCCCCGCCAGTACGATCCGCGGCGCATCATCAAAGAAGCGCTCCTGGATGACGACTCCAAGCCGGTGAGCGCCGGCGCGCCCGCTGCAGTGGCTGCCGTCTCCGGCGCAGCGGCCGTGGCAGCGGAGGCGGCGCCGCGGCGGCCGGAACGGGTGCTCCAGTCCTTGCCCCCCGGCGAGGCCGCGCCTTTCGACACCGAGGCCACCTAGCCGCTTCTTAGCGGGGCTGCAGCCCCAGTTTCATCCCCGCGAGGCCGCGCGGCTTTGCTGCCAGCCGGCCGGCGATGCCGGACAGCGCCGCGGCAGCGGGTGTATCCGGCTGCCCGAGGACTATCGGAACCCCGGAATCGCCGCCTTCCCGCAGCTGGATATCAAGCGGTATCTGCCCCAGCAGCGGCACCTCTGCGCCTACTGTTGCCGTCAGCCGGCCGGCGAGGACTGACCCGCCGCCGCTTCCGAACAATTCCATCCTGCCGCCGTCGGGCATTTCCAGGTAGGACATGTTCTCGATGACGCCGGCCACTTTCTGGCCAGTTTGCGTGGCTATGGCACCGGCGCGCTCCGCGACGTCGGCCGCGGCGGCCTGCGGTGTGGTGACCACCAGGATTTCGGCTTTCGGCAACAGCTGGGCCACGGAGATCGCGATGTCACCGGTGCCGGGCGGCAGGTCCAGGAAAAGGGCGTCCAGGTCACCGAAGTACACGTCCGTCAGGAACTGCTCAAGGGCGCGGTGAAGCATGGGTCCGCGCCAGGCCACGGGCTGGTTGCCGCTGACGAACATCCCGATGGAGATCACCTTCACCCCATAGGCCACCGGGGGGAGGATCATGTCATCCACGCGGGTGGGCGGTTGGGTGATGCCCATGAGGCCAGGAACCGAGAAGCCATACACGTCCGCGTCCACGATCCCGACCCGCAGGCCCTGGGCGGCGAGGGCGCAGGCAAGGTTGACCGTCACGGAGGATTTGCCCACCCCGCCCTTGCCGCTCGCGACCGCATACACCTTGGTGAGCGAATCCGGCTGGTTGAACGGGATGCCGCGCTGGCCGCCGGCGCCGCGGAGCAGCTCCTTGAGGGCATCGCGCTGTTCCTGCGTCATCACTTTGAGTTCGACGTCGACGGCGGCCACTCCCGGAACGGCCAGCAGCGCCTGTGTGGCATCGGCCGTGATGGTGTCCCGGAGCGGGCAGCCGGCGATGGTGAGCAGGACAGCGAGGCTGACCCTGCCGTCGTCGGAAATGTCGACGGATTCAACCATGCCCAGCTCCGTGATGGGGCGGCGGAGCTCGGGGTCAATGACCGTGGCCAGGGCAGCGGCGACTGCGTCAGCCAACGCGGTGTTGGCGATCGGTGCGTTCATTAGCGGTCCTGGGTGGAGTGGCCGGGCTTAACCCGGGGAATCTGTTGGGTGCGGGGATTCCGCTGGCGGTCACGCTGTTCCTTCAGTTTTTCCCTGATTTTGTCGCGCGGGGATTCGTGCTGCGCCTGCCCGGCTGGATCATGGGTCCGAAGCTCTTCCTGGGCTTCCAGCATGTCTTCCAGCAGGGAGCGCAGTTCGGCACGGACGTAGTCGCGCGTGGCAACCTCGCGGAGCGCAATCCGCAGGGACGCGAGCTCCCGGGTCAGGTACTCGGTGTCTGACAGGTTGCGTTCGGCCCGCTGGCGGTCCTGCTGGAGCGAGACGCGGTCGCGGTCGTCCTGGCGGTTCTGTGCCAGGAGCAGCAGAGGTGCGGCGTAGGAGGCCTGCAGGGACAACATCAGCGTCAGCAGGGTGAAACCGAGGGCGCGGGAATCGAACTGCCACTCGAGCGGCGCCCAGGTGTTCCAGGCCAGCCAGATCACCACGAAGACGGTCATGTAGACAAGGAACTGCGGCGTGCCCATGAAGCGGGCGAAGCCTTCCGTGGCATGGCCGAAGGCATCGGGGTCCGGGGAGAACTTGGGCAGGATCCGCTGGCGGCCGCTGAGCGGCGTGTCCAGGCTGCCCTTCGACGCGGTCTTGGCCGGCATCCGCTGGTTGGGGTTCTTGGGAGCGCTGCTGTCAGCCAATACGGCCACCAAGCCTTCTTATCGGGGCTTCGCCGTCATGGGCTCGCCAGTCATCCGGCAACAGATGATCCAAAACGTCATCAACAGTCACCGCCCCCACAAGCCGGCCGGCGTCATTGACCACGGGGAGGGAGTTCAGGTTGTAGGTAGCCAGGGTCCTGGCGACTTCACTGATGTGCGCCTGGTCCGACAGCGGCTCGAGGTTCTTGTCCACCAGGTTGCCGAGAGGTTCGAACGGCGGGAACCTGAGCAGCTGCTGGATGTGGACCACGCCCAGGAAACGGCCGGTGGGGGTCTCCAGCGGGGGCCTGGCAATGAAGATGGAGGAGGCCAGCGCAGGGGAGAGTTCCTCGCGCCGGACATGCGCCAGGGCCTCGGCCACCGTGGCTTCGGGCGGCAGGATGACCGGCACCGGGGTCATGAGGCCGCCGGCGGTGTCTTCGTCGTATTCCAGCAGGCGCCGGACGTCCTCTGCGCCTTCAGGCTCCATCAGCTGGAGCAGCTCTTCGGCCTGGGCGGAAGGGAGTTCGCCGAGGAGGTCGGCGGCGTCGTCGGGATCCATCTCCTCCAGCACGTCGGCGGCGCGCTGGACGTCCAGGGCAGACAGGATTTCCACCTGGTCGTCCTCCGGAAGTTCCTGCAGGACGTCTGCCAGGCGCTCATCCTGCAGTTCGCTCGCCACTTCGAAACGGCGTTTATCGCTCATTTCCTGCAGGGCTTCGGCGAAGTCCGCGGGTTTGAGGTCTTCATGGTTGGCCACGAACTGGGTGGCAGCCTGCGGCTCGGTGCGCGCGCCCTGGAGGGCGTCAGCCCAGTCGATGATCAGGGTCTCGTTGCGGCGGAGCCGGCTCAGGGGGGAAAGGGAGTGGCCGCGCCGGACAAAGAGCTTGCTGACGAACCAGTCCCCGGAACGGGTCTGGTCCATGGCAATGTCCTCAATCGTGGCATCGCCGCTTCCGTCCCGGAGCGTGACGCGGCGGTCGAACATTTCGGCCACCACCAGGGTTTCGGCGCCGCGCTGCTCAAAGCGGCGGAGGTTGACCAGTCCGGTGCAGATGATCTGCGTCTGGTCGATGGAGGTGATCCGGGTCATGGGCACGAACACGCGCTTCTTGCCGGGAACTTCGACGACGATGCCCACCACGTGCGGAGCGCCCTGGGTTCCACGGGACAGCACAACAACATCGCGCAGCCGGCCCAGCCGGTCGCCCAGCGGGTCGAAGACGTCGAGGCCCAGAAGGCGCGCCACGAAGACGCGGGTAGGAGTTGTGCTCACTCCTACAGGCTACCGAGTCTGCTCTCTTTTAGCTGAATTTACAGGCAGCACACATGCGCATGGGCAAGAATGGGGGTATGGCAAACATATTTGGTGCTCCCAAGGCCGGCGGGCCCGGCGGAATGGACGAGTCCCGGGCCGTTCCCGTCGGCGACACCGTGGGTTCCTACACCTCCTACCTGGATGCCCAGAAGGCCGTGGATTACCTCGCGGACCAGCAGTTCCCCGTGCACATGGTGTCCATCGTGGGCAACGAGCTGAAGATGGTGGAGCGGGTTACCGGGCGCCTGAGCTATCCCCGGGTTGCCCTGTCCGGAGCGCTGAGCGGCATGTGGTTCGGCCTGTTCGTTGGCGTCATGCTCTCCTTCTTCGCACCGTCACCGGGGTACTTCTCCATCCTCACGTCGGTGCTGATGGGCGCGGCGTTCTTTATGCTCTTCGGCATCGTCACCTACGCCATGCAGCGGGGCAAGCGCGACTTCACCTCCACCAGCCAGGTGGTGGCCACCAGCTACGACGTCGTGGTGTCGCCGGAAGCCGCACACGAGGCGCGCCGGCTCCTTCAGCAGCTGCCCATGACGCGCTCGGACGCGGCGGCCGGCGGGGGACCGTACACCCAGCGTGACTTCCAGGGCCAGCCCTACCAGCCCCCGCAGCCGGGCCAGGCGCCCGCCCGTCCCTCGGGATGGAGTGACCCCTATGGCCAGTCTTCCGCAGGTTCATCCGCGCAGGAGCAGGCCGGTGACCACGCCGGGGCCGGGCCGCGCCAGGACGCTGCCGTCCAGGAGCAGCCGGCCCCGGCACGTGCTGTCCGGTACCCGGACCTGCCGGACGGCCGGCCCCAATATGGTGTCCGGCTGCCGCAGGGTCCCGCTGCCGGGACCGCCCAGCCCCAAGACGACCAGCACGGGGATCACGGGCAACCCGCTGACGGGCAGCAAGACGCAGACAAACAGCAGCACCCGGGCGAGGGGCGGCAGTAGCGAACGGCCGACTTGGTGCCACAGGCAAACGCCGGCGCCACAGGCAAAAGCGGGGCTACCGGAAAATTCCTCCGGTAGCCCCGCTTTCTGTTGTCCGGCTAGGACTCTTTGGTTCCCTCGGCTTCACGGTAGATCCCGGCCATCCAGTCCTCCACGTCCCCGGCCTTGCGCGGCAGGGCGGCGCTTAGGTTGACCGGCCCGTCGGCCGTCATCAGGATGTCGTCCTCGATGCGGACGCCGATCCCGCGGTATTCCTCCGGAATGGCGAGGTCCTCGTTCTTGAAGTACAGGCCGGGTTCGATAGTGAACACCATGCCTTCCGTGAGGATGCCGTCAAGGTAGAGTTCACGCTTGGCCTGGGCGCAGTCGTGGACATCGAGCCCCAGATGGTGGCTGGTGCCGTGCGGCATCCACCGGCGGTGCTGCTGGCCCTCGGGGCTGATGGCTTCCTTTACCGTGACCGGCAGGAGTCCCCACTCGGCAAGCCGCTCAGCCAGCACCGTGGTTGCCGCTGTGTGGATGTCGCGGAACTTCGCGCCGGGCTGCGCGGCGGCAAACCCGGCGTCGGCAGCATCCAGCACCGCTTCGTAGACCTTGCGCTGGATGTCACTGAACACGCCACTGGCGGGAAGGGTCCGGGTGATGTCTGCCGTGTACAGGGAATCTGCTTCCACTCCGGCGTCCAGGAGGAGGAGCTCGCCGGCGTGGATCTTCCCGGTGTTGCGCGTCCAGTGCAGCACGGTTGCGTTGTTGCCGGAGGCGGCGATGGTGTCGTACCCCAGCTCATTCCCGACTTCGCGCGCACGGGCGAAGAACGCCCCTTCCACCACCCGTTCACCGCGGGCATGAGTGAGGGCGCGGGGAAGGACCTTGACCACTTCCTCGAAACCTTCAACGGTGGCGGCCACCGCGAGTTTCATCTGCTCAATCTCCCAGCTGTCCTTCAGCAGGCGCAGTTCGGACAGGGCTTCGCTTAGCTTTTCGTCGAGGGCATCGAGGACCTCGAGGTCCAGGTTCTCCGGGTCCTTTGCCGTGTTGTAGCGGGCGGTGTCCACCAGCGCGTCGATGTTTTCGTCCACTTTCCGGACCAGGCGGATGGAAATGCCGCCGATCTCCGGGGCGCCCACATCCTTGGTGATTGCCGTCTCGAGCTGGTCGATGTGTGCCGTCGCAAGGCCCAGGCGTGCCTCGAACTCGGCCAGCGTGGGGCGGGCGCCAATCCAGAATTCACCCGACCGGGAGTCTGCATAGAACTGCTCTGTGTCCCGCCCGGCCAAGGGCCGGAAGTACAGCGTGGCACGGTGGTTGCCGCCGTCGTCGCCTTTCCCTTCCTCCACCGGCTCCAGGATCAGCACCGCGTCAGGCTCGTGGTCCAGGCCCAGGCCGGTGAGGTGCGCAAAACCGGAGTGGGGGCGGAAACGGTAGTCGCAGTCGTTGGAGCGGACCTTCAGCGGGCCCGCGGGGATAAGCAGGCGTTCACCTTTGAACTGGCTGGAGATGGCCTTGCGCCGGGCCGCGGCGTAACCGGCCACGGCGTCGCGCTCGGGGAGTTCCTGGCGGGAGGGCGCCCAGTTGCTGGCCATGAAGGCCTTGAAGGCGTCGGAACTGGGCCGCTGGGAGCGGTTGTTGACGCGCTCGTCCAAGGGCTGGGAAGCAGAGTTAGGGGTGTTTTCGGCATCGTTCACGGCACCATCGTCTCACCAGCTCCGCGGCTGCGCGAACAGGCGGACCACCGGCCGGGCTGGTTCTGCCGGGGCGTGTCCGCCGACGTGGGTTGCAGCAGGGCATACGCGGGGTGAACTCAAGGTCAACTACTCTGGACAGGTGAGGATCGACCTGCATGCCCACTCCAATGTTTCCGACGGTACCGAGAATCCGGCAGACGTCATGGCATCCGCTGCCCGCGCCGGCCTGGACGTGATAGCGCTGACGGACCATGACTCCACTGCCGGCTGGGACGAAGCCTCCCTGGCAGCTGTTGAACACGGTGTTGCCCTGGTACCCGGGATGGAGGTTTCCTGCCGGACGGAGGAGGGCATCAGCGTGCACCTCCTGAGCTACCTTCACGATCCGAAGCATCCGGGGCTCCTTGAGGAAATCACCAAGGCCAAGGACGCCCGGCACACCCGCGCCGAGCGGATGGTCACCCTCCTTGCCGAGGACTACCCCCTCACCTGGGACGACGTCATCCATCATGTGGCCCCCGGCGCCACCCTCGGCCGGCCCCACATCGCAGACGCCCTCGTGGCTGCCGGCGTCGTGGAGGACCGTTCGGAGGCCTTTGCCTCCATCCTGACCTCACGGTCGCGCTACTTCATCCAGCACTACGCACCCGCGCCGGCCATCGCCGTCGAACTGGTCCGCGCCGCCGGCGGCGTCCCGGTCTTCGCCCACCCCGTGGCGTCCTCCCGGGGACGCATCGTGGGGGAGCGCGTCTACCAGGAAATGATCGACGCCGGCCTGGCGGGCCTGGAAATCGACCACCGGGACAACCCGGAGGAGGGGCGCGGCTTCCTGCGGCGGCTGGCGGCCAAGCATGACCTGCTGATTACCGGTTCCTCGGACTACCACGGCACCGGCAAGCCCAACGTGCTGGGGGAAAACCTCACCTCACCGGACGTCCTCGCCCGGATCGAGGAACTCGGGACGGGCACCAAGGTCGTGCGCGCGGGGAAGTAACTTGCTCCCACGCATTGACTAGCAGGCAGGGCCGAGTAACCTTGCGCGTACTGGGGGAGCGGCGCCAGCCGGTCCAGGTCTCATCGAGTCACTACCAACTGATGACGGAGAGATCGATGCTGAAAAAGTCCCTTGCTGCGGCCGGCCTAGCCACAGCCTTTTTGTTCGTTCCCGCAGCAGCCAACGCGCTTGACTGTATCAACGTCAGCCGGCCGCCTGCCGCGTGCGGGTCCACCTGTACTGACGGACCTATTTTGAACGGGAACTGGGCCTGGCTTCCCAGTGTCTTCGACGGTGCTCCGGAAGTCTGGGCATTTGTCCCGCCCGGAACAGTCCAGGGGTTCGGCCTGCCCGGCGAGAAGGGCAACTTCCAGGGCGGCGAAGGCCATGCCCTACTCGTCAATGCAATCTGCGATTCCCAGGGGTCAGTACTCGTGAGCCGGCAGACGGACCACGGGATCCAGTTGATGGAGGGCTGCCCGTAAAGCCGGTGAGGGTGAAGTAAGTCGCGCTAGGTGTACTGTCCCGGCTGGTTGATGACACGGGGATTGATTTGACGCAATAAGAGGACCTCCGGGTGTTGTGTGGTGCTT
>NZ_JARCCZ010000014.1:0-147187 GCF_048957775.1 Pseudarthrobacter sp. CC4
GAAATCCTCTACGAACTCCGCGACCACGCCGCCGGACTCAACGCCGGCCGCTGGGACTACATCTTCTCCCTCATCAAAAACTTCCGCACCCGCGGCCCCCGCTTCGTCCTCCCGGACCGGGCCCAGGTCACCATGACGCAGCCCTTCATGCGCGCCTACACCGAACAGCTCGTCCGCGCCTGCCACAAACGCGGCGCCATGGCCATCGGCGGCATGGCCGCAGCCGTCCCCAACCGCAAAGACCCCGAAGCGAACACCAACGCCCTCGAAAAAGTCCGCGCGGACAAAACCCGCGAAGCCAACGACGGCTTCGACGGCTCCTGGGTGGCCCACCCGGACCTGGTGCCCGTCTGCCGCGAGGTGTTCGACGGCATCCTGGGCAGCAAGCCCAACCAGCTGGACCGCACCCGCGAGGACGTCACCCCCGACGACGCCGCCCTCATCAACGTCGCCGCGACCACCGGCACCATCACCGAACAAGGCATCCGGAACAACATCGAAGTAGGCATCCGCTACATCGAATCCTGGCTCCGCGGCAACGGCGCAGTAGCCATCCACAACCTCATGGAAGACGCCGCCACCGCCGAAATCTCCCGCTCCCAGCTCTGGCAATGGATCTACGCCCGCGCCATCACCGACCACGGCGAAATCATCACCCACCACTGGATCGAGGAACTCCTCGACGAGGAATTCGCACGGCTCGAACGCTTCGACGGCGACCGCTTCGAAGACGCCCGCGACATCTTCGAAGAAGTTACCCTGGCCCAGGACTTCCCGTCCTTCCTCACCCTCCCCGCCTACGCCCGCTACCTCACCGAAGCCCGCGAAAAGGCCACCGCCGAAGAACTCGCGGCAGCGTAGGTTCGAACAAGACTTCCGTCCGCCGGGCCGGCACGCCCTCCGCAACAGGCACCTCCGAAAGCCGGAGGGCCGGCCCGGCGACGGAGCACCTCCCTTACGTTTCCCGATCGCTCTCTCACTTGATGCGGGAAACCCCGGATCGCTCTCTCACTTTTCTTAGGAAAGTGAGAGAGCGATTCACTATTTCCCGCGTTAAGTGAGAGAGCGTCGGAAGGCACGGAGAGCTTACGACGACGGCGCCGCCCGCCTCAGCGGTTCTTCGGCACCTTCCGCACGGAAAGGGTGGTGGTCAGGAAGAACGTCAGCACCGACGCCAGGATCAACAGCATGGGCACGGTCCAGGAACCGGTCAGCCCGTGCAGGTACCCCAGCAGCGGAGGAGCGGCCGCACCGATTGCATAACCGGCGCCTTGGACGACGGCGGACATCTTCCCTGCCGACGCCTGGTCCCGCGCGATCTTGATGATGGCGATGAAGATCAACGTGATGCCGCCACCCTGGGCTACGCCGCCCAGGGAGCACCAAAGCCACCACCATTCGGGGGCCAGCAGCAGGCCCAAGGGGACCGTCAGCCACATCAGGCCAAGGGCCACGGCCACCGTAGTCGTACGGGCAAACCGCGCCGCCAGTGGCACACCCAGGCTGCCGGCGATCGCGAGGATCTGGAACAGCGAGGATCCGGCACCGGCCGCGGCAGGGGCCATTCCCAGCTCGTCGGCCAGGATCTTCGGCAGCCAGGCGGTTACCCCGTAATAGGAGAAGGCCTGTCCAGCGAAGCCGGCCGTCAGGCCGGCCGTGGTCCACCGCGCACCGTCGACCGGCGGCAACCGCGTGCCCTTGCCGTCGTCGGGGGCAATGAAGAAGGCGCGGCGCACGCCCACGGCGAGGGTCCAGAAAACTACCGCCACCACCGCCAGGACGGCAACCGATCCCAGCGCGAACCGCCAGCCGGCCAGGCTGGCCAGCGGTGCCGTGGCCACCGAGGTCAGGAACGAGCCAATGTTCAACGCCGCTGTGTAGATGCCCATCGCGGTCCCCTGCCGGGCCCGCCCGAAATCGCGGCGGATGATCAGCGGCACCGCGATGTTGCCCACCGTGATGGCCAGGCCAATCAGCACCGTCCCGGCCACAACCAGCACGGGCCCTCCCGCCGAACGCACCAGGACGCCGGCCAGCACGCCGAGGATGGTCAGCGTCACCGCGAACTCGGCACCGAATTTCCTCGCGGCCAGGGAGGCCAGCGGAGCGGCAAGGGAGAAGCACAGCACCGGGATGCTGGTCAGGAGCCCCAACACGACCGGCGAGAAGTTGAGTTCCGCCTGCATCAGGTCCACTACGGGGGCGACCGCCACAAAAGGGCCCCGCAGGTTCAGGGCCAGCAGGCCTATGCAGGCCAGCAGGATCCAGCTGTTGGGAATGCGGGCGAGGATCCGGCCGTTCACGGGGCCAGGAACCGGTTTGGGGGTGGTTTCATCACTCCCATTGCTATCACGCCGGAAGTGGCAGGGGTTCCAGGAAAGGCCAGGACCCGCTGCCTTACGATGAACATCACGCCAAGGTTACCCGGGACGAAGGACAACGCCATGAAGCACCGCCTCGCCATCCTCGACGACTACCAGGGCGTGGCCCATGGTTTTGCCGACTGGGCTGCCCTGGAAGCCGAGGGCGTCGCCACCATGACCTTCCGTGAACCCTTCGCCTCGCCGGAGGCCCTGGTGTCCGCGCTGGCGGATGTGACCATGGTGGTGGCCATGCGCGAGCGGACCGCCTTTCCGCGGGAGGTGCTGGAAAAACTTCCAAATCTCCAGCTCCTGGTGACCACCGGCATGGCGAATGCCGCCGTGGATGTGGCCGCCGCTGCCGAGCAGGGCATCACCGTTTGCGGCACACCGGGCTCGCCCGCCGCCGCCCCCGAACTGACGTGGGCCCTGCTGCTGGCCCTCGCCAGGAACCTGCCGGCCGAAGAGAACTCCCTGCGTGCAGGCTCCTGGCAGACCACCGTTGGCTTCGAGCTGGCCGGTAAGACCCTGGGCGTGGTGGGCCTTGGCAAGATTGGCCGACGGATCGCGGCGTACGGGCAGGCCTTTGGAATGGAGGTCCTGGCCTGGAGCCAGAACCTGACGGCCGCGGCAGCGGAGGAGGCCGGCGCCCGCCTGGTGTCCAAGGAGGAACTCTTCCGGCTCTCGGATGTTGCCACGCTCCACCTGCGGCTCTCCGAACGCTCCGAAAACATTGTGGCCGAGCCGGAACTCCGGCTGCTGGGACCTGAGGGCATCCTGGTGAATACCGCCCGGGGGCCCCTGGTCAACCAGGACGCCCTGCTGAAGGCCCTCGCCGAAGGCTGGATCCGCGGGGCGGCGCTGGATGTGTTCGACCAGGAACCGCTGCAGGCGGGGCACCCTCTGCTCGCGGCGCCCAACACCGTGTTGTCTCCGCACCTCGGCTACGTCACGCGGGAAAGCTACCGGCAGTTCTACGGCGGGGCTTTCGAGGACGTCACGGCCTGGCTGGCGGGCGCGCCTGTCCGCACGCTCACGCCTTACCCCCCGCGCCCCGGGGACGGAAACGACGACGGCGGCCCGGCCATCTAAAGGCAACCGGTCCGCCGTCGGACTTCTTTGGCAGTGCCTCAGGCGTCCTCGAGGTACCAGCCGCGCCGGGCGTTAGCCACCCCGGGTTGCTCGCGGAAGACGCCCGGCTGGGCGGCCCAGCGGACGCCGTTGGCCAGCACCTGCCGGATTTCAGCCTGGTGGTAAACCGGGTAGTCCTGGTCGCCGGGGCTGAAATAGAAAATCCGGCCCTTGCCGCGGGTGAAGGTCACGCCGGAGCGGAACACCTCGCCGCCTTCAAAGGAGCTGATGAAGATGAGGTCGTCCGGGTCCGGAATGTCAAAGAGTTCGCCGTACATCTCCTGTTTGGGAATGATCAGCGGATTGGGAACGCCCTGCGCGATGGGGTGGGACGGTTTGACCGTCCACACTGTCTCGCGTTCACCGTCGTTGCGCCACTTGAGCGAGCAGGTGGTGCCCAGGAGCCGGGTGAAGATCTTGGCGAAGTGGCCGGAGTGGAGGACCAACAGGCCCATTCCGCCCAGGACGTGGCGCTGCACCCGATCCACGACGTCGTCACTGACCTCGGCGTGGGCTTTGTGTCCCCACCACAGGAGGACGTCCGTTCCCGCCAGCGCCTCCTCGCTGAGTCCGTGCTCGGGGTCCGCAAGGGTTGCGGTGGCCACCTGCGAATCCGGCAGGTGTCCGCGCAGGCCCGCGGCAATGGCGCCGTGGATCCCGTCCGGGTACATCTCCGCCATGGAGGCTGGCGTATTCTGCGCCTCGTGGACGCCCTCGTTCCAGACCAGGATGTTGAGTTTGTCCGTCATGTCAGAGCGCAACTTCCCGGTGTTCGAGTGCGGACCGGTAGCAGGCGTCCAGGACCAGGGCCCGGCTGAGGGCCACCGAGCCGTCATGCGCGCCCCACGCCTCCGGGCCGCCGCGGACGGCGTTGACGAAGTCCTCGACGACGGCGTCGTGGGCGCGGCCGGGCTCAGCCACCACCTCGTAGTCGGCGTTTTCGCCGTCCTTCTCCTTGAAGATCCTCAGGTCCGCAACCGGTGCCATCGAAGCGCCTACAGCGCGCAGTTCGGCGCCGCCGTCGGTCCCGTACACGGTGAAGTCCAGGAGGTCCTTCTCTTCGCGGTAGGCCGCCCAGCCCGCCTCGAGGATGAGCGTGCCGCCGCCTTCGAGCCGGATGAACGCGGTGGCGAAATCCTCCACCTCGAATTTGTGGCTGGACTTCATCGCCGAGTAGCGGGCGTTGCCGCCCAGTCCGCGCGGGCCCAGTTCGGAGTGGGTGGCGGCGGAGACGGACAGGACCTTGGGTTCCCCCAGCAGGTGCAGGGAGTAGTCCAGCACGTGCACGCCGATGTCGGCCAGCGGACCGCCGCCGGCCAGCTCCGGATTGGTGAACCAGCTGCCCAGCATGGGGATGCCGGAGCGCCGGAGCCACGAGGCCTTCGCGTAGTATGGCCGGCCGAGCTCACCGTCGTCGATGATGCCCTTCAGCTTCTGGATGTCGCCGCGGCGGCGGTGGTTGAAGGCGACGTCCAGCACGCGGCCGGCCTTGCGTGCGGCGTCCACCATCGCCTGGCCTTCGACGCCGTTGCGAGCCAGCGGCTTTTCGCTCAGGACGTGCAGCCCCTTTTCCAAAGCCGCGATGGCGATGGGTGCGTGCAGGAAGGTGGGCACGGCCACGCTGACGGCGTCCAGCCCCTCCATGTCGATCAGGTCCTCCCAGCGGGCGAACGTGTGCGGGATGCCGTACTCGTCCTTCAGGTTGGCCAGGAGGTCCGCCTCCATGGCAGCGACCGCTACGAGTTCCACGCCATCCATGCCCTTGTAGGCCTTGATGTGCTGCTGGCCGGCCCATCCGATGCCAACCACCCCCACCTTCAGGGTTTCCGGCTGCTGATTGCTCACAGGTAGATCCTTCTCTTTTTCGTGCGATGGAAATGGGGTTGGGAAGTCAGCCCTTGACGGCCCCGGCGGTCATGCCCGAGACAATCCTCTTCTGGCAGACCAGGACCAGGATGACAAGGGGCAGTGTGATCAGGACGGACGCGGCGCTGATGGTGCCCATGGGCTGGTCGAACTCGCTGGCACCGTTGAAGAAGGCAATGGCAACCGGGACCGGGCGCGCGTCCGGCGACGTCGTCAGCGTGACGGCCAGGAGGAACTCGTTCCAGACGGAGATGAACACCAGGATGGCCGTGGTGGCCAGGCCCGGCACCGCAAGCGGCAGGATCACCTTTCGGAAAGCCTGGAAAGGGGAAGCTCCGTCCATGTACGCGGATTCCTCCAGCTCCCGCGGGATTTCCCGGAAGAAGGACGTCAGGGTGTAAATGGCCAGCGGCAGAGCGAAGGTCATCTTGGGGATGATGAGGCCGACGAGGGTGTCGTAGAGCCCGATCTCCCGCCAGATCGCGAACATGGGCGCTGCGATGGCGATCGCCGGAAAAGTGGTCACGGACAGGATCAGCGTCAGGATCAGCGCCTTCCGGCGCATCTTGAGCCGGGCCAGGGCGTAAGCGGCAAAGGATGCGAACACCAGCGCCAGCGTGGTGGTGACGACGGCGATAATCACCGAGTTCCGCAGCGCCAGCAGGAATTCGGCGTTCTGGAGGACCGTCAGGTAGTTATCCAGCGAGGGTTCGGCGGGGAACAGTTCCCCCTTGCCCAGGCTGGCGCCTTTCTTCAGGGACGTATTGACCAGCCAGTAGAACGGAACCAGCGAGAAGGCCATGACGGCCAGGACGAAGAGCCACGTCAGCGGGTGAAGTTTGGCTTCCCCCCGCAAACGTCGGCGAGGTGCCTTGGACCGGGCCGACGTATCGGCGGGACGGTCGGCAAGCAGGGTACCCATCAGTTCTCCTTGGCGACGGCGCGGATGTTGCTGCCTGCGAAGCGGATATAGACCATGGAGACCACCATGACCGTCAGGAACGTCAGGATGGACAGCGCTGAGCCCTCACCCACCAGTCGGTTTTCCCGCAGCTCCTTGTAGGCAAGCATCGACATTGATTCGGTACCGTTGGCGCCGCGGGTCAGGACGAACGGCAGGTCGAAGACGCGCAGGGAATCCATAGTGCGGAAGATCGCCGCCAGGACAATCGCGGGCTTCAGCAGGGGCAGGGTGACATCCCGGAAGGTCTGCCATTTGCTGGCGCCGTCCAGTTCAGCCGCCTCGTAGGTCTCATCCGGAATGACCTGCAGGCCGGCCAGGATGATGAGCGCCGCGAAGGGAGTGGTCTTCCAGACGTCAGCCAGGACAACCACGGCCATGGCGTAGCCAGGTTCACCCAGCCAGACGATGTCGCCGGCGGGCAGGCCCAGGCCGGAAAGGACCGTGGTCACCAGCCCCAGGTTTGGTTCGAACATGGTCTCCCAGGTGATGGCGCTGACCACTGTGACGATCGCGTACGGCAGCAGCACGATGGTGCGGAGCAGCGCACGGCCCCGGAAGGCAAGGTTCAGCAGCAGGGCCATGGCCGTTCCCAGCACCAGTTCCAGCGACACCGAGAGCCCGGCGAAGAGGAAGGTCTGGCCGAAGGCCGCCCACCACTCCTTGCTCGCCAATGCCGCGATGTAGTTATCGAGGCCGACGAAGCGGGACAGGCCGGCCTGGCGGACGCTGTACTGGTTCAGCGAGAGCCACAGTGCGTAGCCGATGGGCACAGCGGCCACCAGGGCCATCAGGATGAGGGACGGTGCCGTCATCCTGATGGCCAGGCGGCGTTCCGCCCGGTCGTGGCCGCTCACGCGGCCACGACCGGAAGTCAGGACAGGGGGTGCCATGGTCAGAAGGTCGCCTTGGCGGTCTTGATCTCTTCAGCCATCTGCTTGGTTGCGTCATCCGCTGTGGCCGTGCCGGACAGGACCGCGTAGACGTTCTTGTTGATGGCCTGGGAAATCTGCGGGTACACCGGGGAGACCGGCCTGGGCTTGGCACCCTTGACCGAGTCGAGCAGTTCCTTCGCGAACGGCATCTTGGCCAGGACTTCGGGGGCGGAGTAGGCGGCCTCGTTCACCGGCGCCTGGGAGTTGTCCATGGCCACGTGCTTCTGCCACTCCGGGGAGGTGGCGAACTTGATGTAGGCCACGGCTGCGCCCGGGTTGGTGGAGTGGGCGGAGATGGCGAAGTTCCAGCCGCCCAGGACGCCGCTTGGCTTGGCGGAGCCGTCAAAGGAGGGCAGCGGTGCCACGCCGAAGGTGCCTGCCAGGTTGGTGGCGTTCAGGAGGCGGTAGACGTGGGGCCAGTTGCGCTGGTATCCGAAGTTGCCGGACTCGTAGGCCAGGCGTGCGGGATCTTCGTTGTAGGTCAGCACGGCACGGTCCGCGGAACCGTTCTTGATGCCGTCGGCCATGAAGTTCAGGACCTTGCGGGTGGTGTCGTTGTCCACCGCCACTTCGCCGTTGGCATCCAGGACCTCGCCGCCGGCGCTGTAGAGGAGTTCGAGGAAGTTCACCGTCAGGCCTTCATACTGCTTGCCTTGGTAGACCAGCCCGTTGCCTGGGGCCTTGGCTGCCTCTTTGTAGAGCTGCTGCCAGGTTTCCGGCTTGGCCACCTTGTCCTTCTGGTAGTAGATCAGGCCGGCGTTCGTGTAGAAGGGTGCGGCCCAGTACTTGCCGTCGTACTTCACCGTCTCCGTCGTGGACGTGATGAGGTTGTCCTTGATTCCTTCGACCAGTTCGGTCTGGTCAAGCAGCCAGCCCTGCGAGGCGAACTCGGCCGTCCAGATCACGTCCGTCATGAAGATGTCGCACTCGGTGGACTTGCCTTCAAGGCGCTGGACGGCCTGCGTGCGGGATTCGTCCGTCGTGGCACCGATCTCCGTGTACTTCGCCGTCATGCCCGGGTTGGCGGCGTTGAAGGCCGCCGTGGTGTTCTTGTGGATGCCGCTCGCGTCTTTGCCGCCGCACAAATGGATGTTTCCCTTGGCGCCTTCTGCGCTCTTGGGATCGGCTACGGCCGCGGCCGGAGCCTGGGTCGATTCCGATTTCGACGCCGGCTGGTTTCCGCAGCCCGCGAGCATGACTCCCGCTACTACGGTTGCTGCAACACTCTGGGCAAGACGACGGCGTCTTGCTGGCATGGATGCCTTCACGAGTTTCCTTTCGGGGTGGCCTGGTCCGCCCATTCGGTCCACGGCCATAATCGGACGGCCGCAGGTACCGGACAGCGGGACGATGAAGCGGTCAGCCGCAACTTTCAACCGCTATAGGTCAAAAGTATGTAAACGAGCCGCTGTAAGCAGATTTCCATGGAGTGTGACCCATGTCAACAAGAATCGGATGGGATTTTTCGGTATCCGATTGGATCCCGGGATACATCTGCCGGTATTCGAGGGCATGCCGCGGCGAGGCCTGCGTGCTTGGGTGCTTGCGTGCCTACGCGCTTGGGTGCACGGACCGTACAGGCCTGGAATTTGGGGGGACGCGCCTAATCAGCCTGGGTGGACGTCCGGATGGCGGTTTCCACCGCTTCGGGCGAGAGGACGTGGTCAATCACCATCCGGCTGGCACCAAGTATTGCGGCGTCTGCCGGAGCTTTGGACTGCTCGATGCGGAGCCGGGACGTGGCAAGCGGCAGCGATCTGCGGTAAACCGCCTCGCGTACCCCCGCCAGCAGCTGGTCGCCGGCGCGCGCCAGGCTTCCGCCCACCACAATGACGGAAGGGTTGAGCAGGTTCACGCAAATTGCGAGTACCTCCCCCAGGTCCCGTCCGGCCTGCCGCAGCGCATGGATGGCCTGGACGTTTCCCTTGGCCGCGAGTTCCACCACGTCTGTACTGGTGGTGGCCTCGATTCCTTCCGCACGCAGCTTACCGGCCAAGGCAGGTCCGGATGCCAGGGCCTCGAGGCATCCGCTGTTGCCGCAGCGGCACAGCACGTCCTCGCCGTCGGGGACCCGGACGTGCCCAAGGTCGCCGGAAGTACCATCTGCGCCACGCTGGATTTGGCCGTTGCTGATGATGCCGGCACCGATGCCCGTGGCCACTTTGACCAGCAACACGTTCTGGAATTCCTGCCAGTAGGCGTACCGCTCACCGATCGCCATGATGTTCACGTCGTTATCCACCAGCACGACCGTGCCCAGCTGCCGGCCAACGAATCCGGCCACATCGAACCCGTCCCAGCCCGGCATGATGGGAGGTTTCACCGGCCGCCCCGTGCTGTGTTCCACAGGACCGGGGAGTCCTATCCCCACTCCGGCAAGATCGCCGACGCGGCGCCCGACGTCTTCCAACAGCTTGCGCCCTATTTCGATGACGCGGTTCAGGACGGGTTCGGGACCTTCCCCAATATCGATCGCTTCGGAGTGCCTGGCAAGGATGGTGGCATTCAGGTCCGTGGCCGCGACCGAGGCATGGGTTGCGCCTATGTCGGCGGCGAGCACCAGCCTGACCCCCGCGTTAAACGCAAATTTCGACGGCGGCCGCCCGCCGGAGGAGGCCGCTTCGCCGGCCGGACCCACCAGGCCCATGGCAAGGAGGGCATCAATCCGGGCGGCAACAGTGGTCCGGGCAAGGCCGGTCAGGTCCGCCAGTTCGGACCGCGTGCGGGGCTTGCCGTCACGGAGCAGCTGGAACAGGTCACCGGTGCGCGAAAGCAGCCCGGCTTCCTGCTGTAGACGCGGTTGTTGCCTCGGAACGATCGCCATACCTAAGGAATAGCACATTCGGAAATACTTTGGTTCGAGTAATCCTTGACTTTTGATTGACTTGCGCCAAAAGTCGCCGTAATTTGTAAAAAACCCAACTCATGTGCTGCGGCGCATGCAACATCGAGCAGCAAGGAATGGGCAGGCCATGGACTACTCGCTTCAGCTTTACACTCTTCGGCGGCCCTTGGAAGAGGACCTTCCCGGAACCATCCGCAGGGTCGCGGACATCGGTTTCACCCAGGTGGAGCCCTACAATTTCGTGGCCACCGCGAAGGAACTGGGCAGTGCCCTGAAAGAGAACGGACTGACGGCGCCGTCCGGCCATGCCCCGCTGCTCAGCCAGGACCAGGACGAAATCTTCGCAGCGGCCAGGGACCTGGGCATCACCACGGTGATCGACCCGTTCATCCCCGCCGACCGCTGGCAGACGGCCGAGGACATCCGTGCCACGGCGGAGAAGCTGAACGAAGCCGCCAAAAAGGGCGCCGAGTACGGCATCCGGGTTGGCTACCACAACCACCAGTGGGAGTTGGAGTCACTCGTCGAAGGCCGGACCGCCCTGGAATACTTCGCCGACCTGCTTGACCCGGAACTGGTCCTGGAAGTGGACACCTACTGGGTGGCCGTGGGCGGGCAGGATCCGGTGGACATCCTCGCCAGGCTTGGTGACCGGGTAAAGCTGATCCACATCAAGGACGGCCCCCTGACCACGGATACCAAGGCCCAGCAACCGGCCGGCAAGGGCAAGGTGCAGGTCCTTGACGTCATCGCCGCAGCAAAGGCCCTGGAGGTGGGCGTGGTGGAATTCGACGACTACGAGGGAGACATCTTCCAGGGCATCGCCGAGAGCCTGGCATTCCTCAACAGCGCAGGAGCCAGCGCATGAGCACCCCCTCCCCCAGCAAAGGCCCGGTGGGCGTCGGCGTCATCGGCGCGGGCAACATCAGCAAGCAGTACCTGGACAACCTCACCACGTTCCCCGACCTCAAGGTCCACGTCATCGCGGACCTCTTCGAGGAAGCCGCCGAAGCCCGGGCCAACGAATACGGCATCCCCGAGTGGGGCGGGGTGGAAAAAGCACTGCACCACCCCGACGTCGAGATCATCGTGAACCTGACCATTCCCGCAGCCCACGTCGAAGTGGCCACAGCAGCCGTACACGCCGGCAAGCACGTCTGGACCGAGAAGCCTTTTTCCCTTGACCGCGAATCAGGCCTGGGGCTCCTCAAAACCGCAGACTCCGCGGGGATTCGCCTTGGCTGCGCCCCGGACACGTTCCTGGGTGCCGGGCTCCAGACTGCACTGCGCCTGATCCAGCGCGGCGACATCGGCACGCCCCTGACCGGCATGACCACCTTCCAGACGCCGGGTCCGGAGTCCTGGCACCCCAACCCCGCCTTCCTGTTCCAGTACGGCGCCGGCCCCCTGTTCGACATGGGCCCCTACTACCTCACCACCCTGGTCCAGGCCTTCGGCTCCATCCGCAAGGTGGCCGCCGTCGGCTCCAAGGCCAAGGACATCCGCGTCATCGGTTCCGGACCCAAGGCCGGCGAGGAGTTCACCGTGGAAGTCCCCACGCACGTCTCGGCCATGGCGCAATTCGAAAGCGGCGCGTCCTCCCACAGCGTCTTCTCCTTCGAATCTCCCCGCACGCGGATGGGATTCGTGGAGATTACAGGCACGGAGGCCACTATCTCCCTGCCGGATCCCAACAACTTCGACGGCGACGTCAGGCTTTGGCGCGCGGGCGACGAAGCCTGGACCATCATCCCGGCCACGGGCCCGGCGAACGGCCGCGGCATGGGCGTCCTGGACATGGCGCGTTCGCTGCGTGCCGGCGTCCCCCACCGCGCCCCCGGCAGCCTGGCCTACCATGTGCTGGACGCCATGGTCTCCATCTCGGAATCCATGGACTCGGGCACCTTTGTGGACGTGGAAAGCTCCGCCCCGACCTCTGCTCCGCTCCCCGAGGACTGGGCACCGGAGACGCTGACCCTCGGAGGCTCCGCATGAGCCGGGAACCGGGAACCACGGCGCCACTGGGTGTGGCGATGATCGGCTACGCCTTCATGGGCAAGGCACATTCCAACGCGTGGCGGAACGTGGCCAGCTTCTTCGACGTCCCGGCGTTTGAACAAAAGGTCCTGGTTGGCCGCGATGCCGCCGCCGTCTCGGAGGCTGCCGGCAGGTACGGGTGGGCGGAAACGGCCACCGACTGGCGCACTGTCCTGGAGCGGGACGACATCCACATCATCGACGTCTGCGCCCCGGGCTGGATGCACGCCGAAATCGCCATCGCCGCCTTTGAGGCGGGCAAGCATGTGCTGCTGGAGAAGCCCCTCGCCAACACCGTGGCGGAGGCCGAGGCAATGACCGCTGCGGCGCAGGCCGCACGGGCCAGGGGCGTCCAGTCGATGGTCGGGTTCAACTACCGCAGGGTGCCTGCCCTTGCCCTTGCCAAGGAGCTGATCGCCGAGGGCAGGATCGGCACGGTACGGCACGTCCGTGCCGCCTACCTGCAGGACTGGCTGGCTGACGACCAGGCGCCCATGACCTGGCGGCTGAAGAAGGAAACAGCCGGCTCCGGCGCCCTGGGTGACATCGCCTCCCACGCCATCGACCAGGTGCTGTTCCTCCTGGGGGACCGGGTCACCGAGGTCACCGGCCGCCTGCACACCTTCGTGAACCGGCGCCCCGGCACGAGCGGTCCCGCAGGCGGCCTTGAGGATGTAACGGTCGACGACGCCGCCTGGGCAACATTGTCCCTCGCCTCGGGAGCAGTCGCCTCAGTGGAGGCCTCCAGGGTGGCCACCGGACGGAAGAACTCCCTCCAGCTTGAGGTCTACGGCGACAAGGGCGCCCTCCGGTTCGACCTGGAAAACCTCAATGAGCTTGCGTTCCTGGATGCCACCGCACCCGCCCGGGAGCAGGGCTTCCGCCGGATCCTGGTCAACGAGCCCGAGCACCCGTACCTTAAGGCGTGGTGGCCGCAGGGCCACATCATCGGCTGGGAGCACACCTTCACCCACGAAGTCCGCGACTTCCTGCTTGCCGTCAGCTCCGGAACCGCGCCGTCGCCGTCGTTCGAGGACGGGCTGGCCGTCCAGCGCATCCTGGACGCCGTGGAGGAATCCGCCGCCGCGAAGAGCGCCCTCATCCAACTGGCCCCCGCCAACCCGGCCGCCACCGCCACCCACCCGCAAGGAGACTGACATGCCCCGCCCGTTTACCCTGTTCACCGGCCAGTGGGCCGACCTGCCCTTCGAAGAGGTGGCCAAACTGGCCTCCGGCTGGGGCTACGACGGCCTGGAAATCGCCGTCTCCGGGGACCATCTGGACGCCTGGCGCTGGGACGAACCCGGCTACGTGGAGTCCAAGCTCGCCGTACTGGAAAAGTACAACCTGAAGGTTTGGGCCATTTCCAACCACCTCAAGGGCCAGGCCGTGTGCGATGACCCCATCGACTTCCGCCACCAGGACATCGTGGGCGCCAAGGTCTGGGGCGACGGCGACCCCGAAGGCGTCCGCCAGAGGGCCGCCGAGGAAATGAAGCACACCGCCCGGCTCGCCAAGGCACTCGGGGTGGACACCGTCGTCGGCTTCACCGGCTCCTCCATCTGGCAGTACGTGGCCATGTTCCCGCCCGTCCCGGAAAAGGTCATCGACGCCGGCTACCAGGACTTCGCCGACCGCTGGAACCCCATCCTGGATGTCTTCGACGAATGCGGCGTCCGGTTCGCCCACGAAGTCCACCCGTCCGAGATCGCCTACGACTACTGGACCACCGTCCGCACCCTCGAGGCGATCGGACACCGCGAAGCGTTCGGCCTGAACTGGGACCCCTCCCACATGATGTGGCAGGGAATGGACCCCGTTTCCTTCATCTGGGACTTCAAGGACCGGATCTACCACGTGGACTGCAAAGACACCAAGATCCGCCAGACCGGCCGCAACACGGTCCTGGGCTCCCACCTGCCCTGGGGCGATCCGCGCCGCGGGTGGGACTTCGTCTCCGCCGGCCGCGGCGACGTCCCCTGGGAAGCCTCGTTCCGCGCCCTGTCCGCGATCGGCTATGACGGGCCTATCTCCGTCGAATGGGAAGACGCCGGCATGGACCGCCTGCACGGCGCCCCCGAAGCCCTCGCGGCCCTCAAGAAGTTCGACTTCCCGCCATCGAGCACGTCCTTCGACGCCGCCTTCAAGCAGTAGCTCCCGGGGGCACGCACGTAGAATCCCTGCATGACCCACACCATCCGCCCGGCAACAACGGACGACGCCGGGGCGCTGGCAGCCCTGGCAACCGTCACCTTTCCGCTGGCCTGCCCTCCGTCGACGTCGCCTGAAGACATAGCCGCGCACCTGGCGAACACCCTCAGCGAACGGCACTTCCGGACGTACCTCGGTGACCCGGACGTCACCGTCCTGGTGATAGACGCGGAGGGTTCCCTCCGCGGGTACAGCCTCCTGGTGAACCGTCCCGCGGCGGACCCGGATGTCTCCTCGGCGCTCACAATCACGCCGTCCGTGGAGCTCAGCAAGTGCTACGTGCATCCCGGGCACCACGGCCTGGGCGCCGCTGCGGAGCTGATGCACGCCAGCCTCCAGGCGGCGGCCGGATCAGGCGCAGCCGGTGTGTGGCTCGGGGTCAACAGCCAAAACGCGCGGGCCATCCGCTTCTACGAGAAGTCAGGGTTCCGCAGGGTGGGAACCAAGTCTTTCCGGCTGGGAAATACCGTGGAGCACGATTTCGTGCTGGAGCGCGCCCTCCCGTGACCGGCCCCCCACTACCCTCTTACACGTACTCAGCCGGGTAAGCCAGTGGCGGGCGCGGTTCCGCCAGGAGCTTGAGGCCCGGCGGCAACCCCTCCACGGTGCCGTGGGTCCCGGACGCCCTGATGTTGATGCGGGCGGTGTCCAGCAGCACGTTTTCAGCCCGGAACTCGCCCACCTCCTCCGGAAGGATCGGCGCCAGGTGCACTACCCCGTGCGTGAAGACGGGGTCGAAGCGGAGCAGGGCCCGGACCAGTTGTATGGGCGCCGCCGCCGCCCATGCCTGCGGCGAGCAGGCGGTGGGGTATGCCACCGGTCCGGAGAACTCGCCGCGGTCGAAACCGCAGAACAGTTCGGGCAGCCTGCCGTCAAAATGCTCAGCTGCCTCGAAGATGCCGGTGGCCACCCGGCGCGCCTCTTCCACGAATCCGTAGCGCATCAGCCCGGTTGCCACCAGGGCCGTGTCATGCGGCCACACCGAGCCGTTGTGGTAGCTCACCGGGTTGTAGGCGCCCATGTCCGAGCTGAGGGTGCGGATTCCCCAGCCGGTGAACATCTGCGGGGACATCAGGTGCTCCACCACGGAAGCCGCCTTGTCCTCATCCACGATGCCCATCCAGAGGCAGTGCCCCATGTTTGAAGTACACGCGTCCACCGGCCGCTTGTCCTTATCCAGCGCCACGGCGAAGTAACCCTTGTCCGGCAGCCAGAACTTCTCGTTGAAGGCGGCCTTCAAATCCGCGGCGCGTTCAGCCCAGTGCTGTTCCAGGGCGCGGTCGCCGCTCCAGCGGGCCAGCAGTGACCGGCCCACATAGGCGGAGTAAACGTAGGCCTGGACTTCGCAGAGGGCAATGGGCGCCTCCGCCATGGTCCCGTCCGCGAAGTTGATGCCGTCCCAGGAATCCTTCCACCCCTGGTTGACGAGTCCATGGTCGTTGGGCCGGATGTACTCCACGAACCCGTCGCCGTCGCGGTCCCCGTACTTCTCGATCCACTCCAAAGCCCTGTCCACGTGGGGCACCAACGGCTCCACAATGTCCTTTGACTGCCCCCACCTGCTCAGCTCGCCAACCAGGGCCGCAAACAGCGGCGTGGCGTCAGCGGTGCCGTAGTAGGCGCTGCCCCCCAGCGCCAGCCCCGCGGTGACGCCCAACCTCACCTCGTGCGGGATGCGCCCCGGTTCTTCCTCGGAGTCCGTGTCCACCTTCGTCCCCTGGAGGCCGGCCAAGGTCTGCAACGTCCCGGCCGCCAGTTTGGGGTCCACCATCAGGCTCATGTAGGAGGAGAGGATGGAGTCGCGGCCGAAGAGCGCCATGAACCAGGGGGCGCCGGCGGCGACGGCTACCCGTTCCGGATGGTGCGGGTCGAAGATCCGCAGGGATCCCAGGTCGCTTTGGCTGCGGTTCAGCAGATCCTGCAGGTTGGCGTCCGACACGGTGATCAGCGGGACGTTCTGCTCCCAGTGCCGGTGCCGGCGGGCGCCCTCCCGGTGGTGCGGCAGCCCGTCCTCGCTGAAGGCGTCGGCGGGGGCCTGCCCGTTGATCAGGGGGACCACAATGATGCTGGTAGCCCACTTGCCGCGGGGTGGAATGGTGGCGCGGAAGCGGAGCCCGTCTGTGCTGACGGCGGCGCCGCGGGCCCGGACGGCCGTTCCCCGCCGTTGGCCGTTGCGGGCGCTTTCAATCACGAGCTGGCCGTCGCGGACCGTGCGGACGGCCTCGGCATGCTTTGACGTGCGGCCCACCTTGACGTCGAAAAGATCGTCCTGGTCTGCACCAACGAGGAGTTCGATGTCGCATTCCACAGGCTCAGCCGAGTAGTTCTCCAGCGTGATGTCGTCCTGCAGGCCGGGGCCGATGTGGCGGGTTTGACGGACCACCAGCGGGCTGTCGAACCGGCCGTCCGGCCACTGGGCCCTCCCAACGAAGGTGGCTTCGAAGGGCTTGGGCCGTTGCGCCGCCAACGGTTCACGCAAGGAGCCATTAACTCGGAGGATCCAGTGGGAAATGATGCGCGTGTCCTGGTAGAAAGCACCGTTCGTGCCGGTGTCTGAACTGATGTCCCCGGTGCCGGATGAGATGCAGAACGAGGATCCTTCCAGCACCGTCACCGAACCTGATTCGGATGCGGCGGCCTCGGTGTCGGCGTTCCATGCAGTCAAGGGAAAGGGCTCCTTCGCTAGGAGGCGGACTTACCGCGGTTCGGAAGACCGTCCCTTAAAGATTCTGGTGCAAACCGATCGCATCCGGAACCCCTGGGGGAGCCTCCCCTGCGACCAGCTTCTCGAAGAGCCGGAGGTGCTCGTTCACCATGCGTTCCTCGCTGAACCGTTCCGCGGCGGCCTTTCGGCAAGCTGCACGGCTGAGGCTCTCCGCCTCATGCACAAAGCCCGCCAGCTGCTCCGTGCTTCCCAGGTACCCGGTCCGGCCATGGTCGATAATTTCGGGTGCGGAACCTATCCGGGTGCCTATTACAGGGGTGCCTGTGGCAAGCGCCTCGATCATGACCAGCCCGAAAGGTTCAGACCACTGAATCGGGTTGAGGAAGGCCAGCGCCTCGCCCATCAGCCGATACTTGATGGCGTCGTCCACTTCGCCGACGAAGTCCTCATTGGGCCCCAGCATGGGCTCGATGACCTCACGGAAATACCGGATTTCGTCGGGGTCGCGCATCTTGACCGCTATCCGCAGCGGCAGTCCCGCCTCCCTGGCGATCATAATGGCCTCCAGCAGTCCCTTATCGGCGCAGGCCCGCCCGACGAAGCACAGGTAGCCGCCGGTCCCCGACCCCATCGGAACGGAGGAAACGTCCATCCCGTGGTGGATGACCCGCGTCACCGGCACCTCCGGTGCGCGCGAGCACTGGTCCCGGGAGATAGCGATCACAGCCGCCCTCCGGCCGATGGCACGGTAGATATCCACTGCGTCCGCACTGAGCGGGCCGTGGATTGTCGTTGCCACCGGGACCTGGTCAGGCCGCTCCACGTACAGGGGGCCGGTGAGGGTGTGGTCATGGATGATATCCACGTCCCCCATGGCTGCGTACGCCCGGACTACGTGGCTCAGCTCAGAGATGGCTAAACCGAGTCCGTCACTGTGGGCAGGCCGCATGCCCGGAGCCCGGGGGACAGCGCATGTGCTGTCCGAGGGAGCTGCCAACACGACGTCATGCCCGGCCGCCGCAAAGCCTCTGGCGAGGCTGTCCACTACTCTTTCAATGCCACCGTACGTTACCGGTGGAACAGGAATCCAAGGTCCTGCAACCAGTCCTATCCGCATTCCTGGCCTCGCCTAGAACGGGCCTGGCTCCCCAGCCGGGCCGGGCAATACTGTCCGCGGAACCTGATATGTCCCGCGGTCTAATTCAGAATCATCCGGTGGCATCTGCTTAGCCTTCAACTCAGACTATGGCGCAGGATTGGCGGCAGACAAGACCCACTGTGCGGCAACTAACACCGGGCTCCGGAATGGCGGCCCGAAATCCGCGGTTACGTCCAACATGAAGATAGAGATCTGGTCCGATGTTGCCTGCCCGTGGTGCTTTATTGGCAAGCGGCGCTTCGAAGCTGCCCTGGCCGCCTTCCCGCACCGTGATTACGTGGACGTGACCTGGCGCAGCTACCAGCTGGACCCCACCCTTCCCGAGCACTATGACGGCACGGAACTCGAGTACCTGAGTTCCCGCAAGGGCATCCCCGCAGAGCAGGTCTCGGCGATGTTCGGCCACGTTGCCGGCCAGGCGAAGGCCGAGGGCCTGAATTACCGGTTCGACTCGGTGGTGGTGGCCAACAGCTTCACCGCGCACCGCCTGATCCACCTTGCCGCTGCCCACGGCAAGCAGGATGCTGCAAAGGAACGCCTGCTCAGCGACCACTTCGAGCATGGCAAGGACATCGGCAGCCGGCAGTACCTTGCGTCGCTCGGCGTCGAACTCGGCATCGACCCCGGCGCAGTGGATGAGCTCTTCACCACGGACAAGTACGCGGACGCAGTCCGCTTCGATTTCGAGGAGGGCCGGTCCCTGGGCATCAGCGGCGTCCCGTTCTTCGTGATCGACCGGAAGTACGGACTCTCCGGGGCACAACCCGTTGGGACCTTCACTGCCGCCTTGAACCAGGCATGGCAGGAAGCCAATCCCCTTGTCATGGTCAACTCCGGCGAGGGGGAGGCCTGCGGACCGGACGGCTGCCCGGCGTAGGAAAGTACGGCAGGAAAGGGCGGGGCGTTTACTGACACATGGCGGTAAAGTGTCTGTATGCCCAGGATTTCAGCGGCCAGTAATGCCGAGCAGCGAGCGGACACCCAGCGCCGCATCCTTACGGCCTTCGGCGAACTCCTTTTCTCCCATGGCCTGCCCGGGCTGACCATGACGGACGTGGCACGGCACGCCGGGGTGGGCCGGACCGCCGTCTACAACTACTACGCGGACATCGAAGAGCTGCTGATTTCCTACGCCCTGGATGAGACTGAGAAGTTCCTCTCCGAACTGCGGGACTCCCTGGGACGACTGGACAACCCCGTGGACAGGCTCGCGCTGTACGTCCGCGCGCAGGTGGTGGACCTCAGCCGCCGCCACCTCCCGCCGGGGCCTGCCATGGGAGCGGTGCTCTCGCCGTCGTCCTTTGCCAAACTCGCCAACCACGTGGGCGAGCTAAGCGTCCTGCTGCAGGGGATCCTGCGGGACGGAATGGAGCAGGGCTACCTTCCTGTGGCGGACGTCAACCAGCAGGCACAGCTGATCCTGGGCACGCTGTCCTCCAGCGCGGCCAGGGGCAGCGATGAGCCCGCCGAACTGGAAGCCCGGGTGGCCAGGACGGTCCGCTTCATCCAGCTCGGGGCCGGGGCAAGGTTCGACGACGACGGCCGCCCCGTCCGGCTGGCCCCGCTTCCCGCGGTGGCTGGCTAAGCAGCACCACAGTGGGCGGGCGGCCAACCCCGCGTCACGGAGTGGGCGCTGCAGAGGGGATGACTGGCCATTTGTCGTCGTCGGCAACCCGGCGGCTTTCCCGCGGACAACCCAGCTTTCCGGGCGTCTGGTCAACGAGCTCGGGCGGGGCCAGCGCCTTGTAGTCCTGGGAGAGGATCACGTCCACGCTTCCGTCTGTCCTGCTGTCCTGGAAGTAGTCCGAACCCGGCAGGTTGCGCTGGACACTGAACGCAGCGGCCTGCCCGGCCGCCCCGGAAACCACGGCGGCAATGCCACGGTAGCCTGCGTCGATGTTGGACACCGCGCCCACTACGAACTTCCTGGCCAGGAACTCATCCGCCACCGAGCGGGCCAGCCCGGGCCTGCTGGTGGAGTTATAGACGTTGAGGTTGATCTGCTCGTGGGGGGTGTAGTCAAAGGTGGCGGCCGGGCAGGTGGAAACGGCCTCCTCGGCCGGCGCTGCGGCAGGAAACTTCAGCCGTTCATCGATGATGGCCAGCGCGGTGATGATGGCCGCAACGATCAGGCCGATCAGGAGGACCAGGACAACCCCGTGCAGCGCCCGGCGGCGCACGCGCGCTGTATCGTCGGCGTCGCGGGCCGCTTCAAAGGTGGCCCGCAGTTCGGGGCCGGTGACAACGTGGTGGCCGTGGAGGACACTGACGTCCTGCTGCTTTTTCCTAGCCATCTATCACCAGGACGCGAGCGTGGATTGCGGTGCGCTGGTGCAGGGCGGTGCGGACGGCGCGGTGCAGCCCGTCCTCCAGGTACAGGGTTCCCTGGTACTGCACCACGTGCGGGAAAAGGTCACCGAAAAAGGTGGAGTCCTCGGCCAGCAGCGCTTCCAGGTCAAGGGTGCGTTTGGTGGTCACCAGCTCATCCAGCCGGACGGGCCGCGGCGGGAGCGAGGCCCAGTCCTTCGGCGTCATGTAACCATGGTCGGGGTAAGGGCGGCCCTCGCCCACAGCTTTGAATATCACCTTGCCACACTAGGCATCCTGCCCGTCCAGCGAAAGTGCCCGGGCGTGCCTGTTGCAGGTTGTGGCCAAACAGTGACCATGTGTCACATGCGGTGCCCAAGGCCCGCCAGAACAGCCCGCCCCCGGCACTGCTGAGAGAATAGATGTATGACAGTATCCGAGTCCCCCGCCGTGCCCGCACCAGGAGCCCATGCACGAGCCACACCGCCTCTGGCACTCCTGCTCGACGTGGACGGGCCGGTGGCAAGTCCGGTCACCCGCGATGTGAAGCGGGAGATCATCGATGACCTGGTGGCCCTCGCCGCCGCCGGCATCCCCGTTGTTTTCAACACCGGGCGCTCTGACGCGTTCATCAGGGAACAGGTCATGGAACCCATGATCGCCGCCGGGATTCCGTCAGGCACCATCATCCACGCCGTCTGCGAGAAGGGCGCCGTCTGGTTCAGCTACACCGCGGCCGGGCCCGGCCCCATCCACGTGGACCGCGAACTCGCCGTGCCGGCAGCCTACGGGGACGACATCCGGCGGATGGTGGCAGAGGATTATGCAGCGCACATGTTCTTTGACGAAACCAAGCGGGCCATGGTGTCCGTGGAGCAGCACATCGAGGTGCCCAGCGCCGAGTACCTGGCGGAGCAAAAACTCTTCGACGCCGACGCCATGGACCTGATGGCCCGCCACGGGCTGGGAGTTGTGCGGCTGGACCACCACGCCCCCAATTCCGACGACGAGGTGGACTACCGGGTGGACCCCACCATCATTTCCACGGACATTGAATCGGTGCGGCTTGGGAAGGACCTGGGAGCCAGCCGGGCAGTGGAGCTGCTCGCGGCACAGGGCATCACCCCGGAGGCCTGGCGGACCGTTGGCGATTCGCGCACGGACTATGCCATGGCTGACTGGCTTCACCACAACGACCACCCGGTCAAGCACGTGGATGTCCGGCCCGCGGACGGCATCCCGGAAAAACCTTACGCAGTCCTGACCGCCGAGGACCTGGGGCTTCCGGCGTCCGTAATCCATGACGACGCCGGCGGTGCTTTCCTGCGCAGCTGGCGGGAGGCGCTGGGCGACTGAGCCCCTTCCGGGCATCGGCTGCCCGAACCCCTGCCGTTTTACCGGCGGGGCTATCATGCACATAGGAACGCTAACTAATACGCAGCACGGAGACCACCATTACAGAAGCACCGGTTCAAGACGAGGTCTACTACGGCGGCCAGGCATCCGTAGAGGAACAATTTCACGCAGAGATCACCTCCGCAGAAGCTGAGCAGCGACTCAACCCGCGCCCTGACGTCATTACGCACAAGGGCCGCATCGCCCTGATCAACTACAACAGGACTCCCTACCAGGCCATGGTGGAGGACCTGCTGTTCGTCAGGAATGTGCTGGCCAACGCCGGGCTGGCATACCTGCTGGTCAGGGGCAACAACGACCGCCCTGTCATTGCCTTGGACTGGAAAGACAGGAAGAAGCTCCGGGCCGCCCTGGTGGAAGCCTGCCAGGACGAACCCTTCTACTCCATGACCGTGGACGCCAAGAAGAAAACCTCCCTCCTGGTTGCGGACGGTGAACTCTCCTCCAACCGGCAGGCGCGCATCTTCCGCCTGTACCGGCCGCGGGTGGAGCCGGCCGGCGGCTTCGAGTTCGGTGCCTCCGCGGGTGTCCAGATTGAGCTTTGGTCCTTCAAGGGCGACGAGATCATCCTGCCGATCGAGAACTCCCTCACACGCAGGACCCTGCTCCGGCAGGACGCCGTCCGAGGCACCGTTGAACGCTACGGCCACACCTGGCCCACCATCGAGAACATGTTCGCGGACCACGCGAGCGACATCAGCTTCGACATCGACCTGGTGTTCTCCTGGGTGGACGGCAGCTCCCCTGAGTACATAGCCGCCCGGCGGGCCCAACAGAAGGACGTTGTCCTGGGCGAGGGCGATGACCACGAGGCCCGCTTCCGGCAGATCAACGAGCTCAAGTACGCGCTGCGGTCCGTCTACATGTTTGCGCCCTGGATCCGCCGCATTTTCATTGCCACGGATTCACCGGCACCCGCGTGGCTGGCGGAACACCCGTCCGTGACCATCGTCCGCAGTGAGGAGTTCTTCTCGGATCCCTCCGTGCTGCCCACGCACAACTCCCAGGCGGTGGAGTGCCAGCTCCACAACATCGAAGGCCTGTCCGAGCACTTCCTGTACTCCAATGACGACATGTTTTTCGGCCGGCCGGTCAGCCCGGACCTGTTCTTCACCCCGGGAGGCATCACCAAGTTCATCGAGGCCGAAACCCGGATCGGCCTGGGCGAGAACGCTGCAGAGCGCAGCGGGTTCGAGAACGCGGCCCGCGTCAACCGCAAGCTGTTGTGGAACAGGTTCGGCCGCATCACCACCCGGCACCTGGAGCACACCGCAGCGCCGCTGCGGCGCAGCGTGGTGGCGAAGATGGAGCGCGAGTTCCCGGAGGAATTCCGGAAGACGGCGGCCAGCCGCTTCAGGGCGGCGGACAACATCTCCGTGACCAACTCCTTCTACCACTACTACGCCCTGCTCACGGGCCGGGCGGTAACCCAGACGGCGGCGAAGGTCCGTTACGTGGACACCACCATGCGGACGGGACTGAACTACCTGCCCAAGCTGCTGGCCAAGCGGAACATGGATTTCTTCTGCCTGAACGATGGCAGCTTCCCCGAGGTGGATGCCGACGAGCGCGCCGCACTGGTGACGGACTTCCTGGAGAAGTACTTCCCCATCAAGGCGCCCTGGGAAAAGTAGGCGGGCGGCCTACCGGCTTGTGGGGAGCCCGAGCTTCGCGCTGTTCGGCTGCTTGAGCTTCGCGCTGTTCCGCTGCTTGGCGGTTTCCGGAATCCGGATCCCGGCTGAGGCCAGCCGGAACTCGGTCTCTTCCGGCGAGACGTACTCCCCCACTGTCGTGGACCTTCCCAGCGGAACCACCGAGTGGACGATGGTGTGCTCGTACACATGCACCAGGTTGAAGGATTGCCCGCCGTCCTGGCCCCGGGTGCCGCCAACGGGAACATTGAGGTCCTGGGTGTAACAACTGGCCGACGCCACCGATACAGGGATGCCGGCGAAGCTCGCCGTCGTCGAATAATGCAGGTGGCCCGCGAGGATGGTGCGGACATCAGAGTTCCGGACTACTGCCTCCAGCGATGCCTGGTCACGCAGCTCCACCAGGACCGAGAGATCCAGGACGGAGGGTATGGGCGGGTGGTGCAGCGCCAGGATGGTGCCGTCAGGAGCGGGCGTGTCCAGCTCCCGCGTCAGCCAGTCCAGCTGCGCCGGGCTCAGCTCGCCGTGGTGATAACCGGGAACTGAGGTGTCCATGGTGATGACGCGCAGCCCGTTGACGAAGTAGCTCTTGTCCACCGGCGCGTCATTGGGGGCTTCGTCCAACAGTCCCGCCCGGAAGTTTTCGCGGTTGTCGTGGTTCCCCATCGCCCAGATCACCTCGGCGCCGAGTTCCTCGCAGGCGGGCTCAACGATTGCCCGCAGTTTCACGTAGGCTCCCGGATCGCCCTTGTCGGCGAGGTCGCCGGTGAAGATCACGGCCTCCGGACGCGCCCCGGACGCCTTCACCTCTTCGAAGAGCTGGATAAGGCGTGCTTCGCTGTCAACGACGCCGTAAAGGGGATCCGGACCTCCCATCAAGTGGGGATCGCTCAGGTGGAGTAGGAAGTGGCGTGGCCGGGGATGTTCGGCCTCGATGTGCTCCATTGCTGCCTCTGTGGTCGGTGGGAAACGGCGCTTCCCTTGTACCCTTCAGTAATGTTTATCCAATCAGACATTTGGCAAACTTTGGGTGAATCGCCGTAGTTGATGTGAAAAAAAATGAAAGAACTGCGCTTTTCGGCCGTCCGGTTCGGCGAAGCGCCCCTTTTTCAACAGAGGGCCTCCTCGACGGCGTCGATAACCTCCGCCGAATCGGGCTCCACGGTTGGCGCGAAGCGGTTCACCACCTGGCCGTCCCTGTTGACCAGGAACTTCTCAAAGTTCCATTTCACCAATCCGGGCAGAAGCCCGCTTTTGAACTTGGTGAGCTCCGCGTAAAGGGGGTGCTGGTTCCTGCCGCGGACGTCCGCCTTGAGGGTGAGGGGGAAGGTGACCCCGAAGTTGCGCTGGCAGAATTCGGCGATTTCGCTGTCGCTGCCCGGTTCCTGCCCTGCGAACTGGTTGCACGGGACGCCGAGTACTTCAAACCCCCGGTCCCGGAACTTTTGATACAGCGTCTCCAGCCCCGTGTACTGGGGCGTGAACCCGCAGTTGGAGGCAACGTTGACCACCATCACCACTTTGCCCTTGAACCTGCCAAAATCGGTCGGGGAACCGTCGTTCAGGGTCAGCGGAACCCGGTACAGGTCAGTTACGGGCGGCTTCCCCAAGAAGTTGTCCATGCATGGAATTCGTTGCCAATGGATCACGGTATTGGTCCGGGCTTGGCGTTTCCAGCACGGATTTCCGGCGCACTTCAGGGCGCCGATGAGGAGCTGGTTGCCGATGGCGCCGGTTAGATGGGGGCCGGCTCGGTCGGGGCAGGCTCAACCGGGGCCGGCTCGGTCGGCGCAGGCTCGGTCGGGGCCGGCTCAACCGGCGCAGGCTCGGTCGGGGCCGGCTCAACCGGCGCAGGCTCAACCGGGGCCGGCTCAACCGGCGCAGGCTCAACCGGGGCCGGCTCAACCGGGGCAGGCTCAACCGGGGCAGGCTCAACCGGGGCAGGCTCAACCGGGGCAGGCTCAACCGGGGCCGGCTCAACCGGGGCAGGCTCAATCGGCGCAGGCTCGGTCGGGGCCGGCTCAACCGGGGCCGGCTCGGTCGGGGCCGGCTCAACCGGGGCGGGCTCGGTCGGGGCGGGCTCAACCGGGGCGGGCTCAACCGGGGCCGGCTCGGTCGGGGTAGGCGTCCCAGTCTCAGTCGGCGACGGCGTCCCAATCTCAGTGAGCGACGGCGTTCCAGTTTCCGTCGGCGACGGCGACGGCGACGGCGTGCCAGTTTCCGTCGGCGTGGGGGACGGCGTGCCGGTGTCGACCGTCGCCACCAACAGCGACGAGGATGCTGGCCACGCAGAGGAGCCAGCCGCCGTCGTCGGGACATTTGCCCAGGGGGCGGCCGAGGGAGCCTCGCTGCCCAGCCCCACCGGAATGGTCCAGCGTATGGGCCCCGTGGAGGCAACACCGGGGACTGGCAGGTAGGTCAGCAGCTCAGCGGGCCCGGCGCCAAGCGGGCGTACCGCCATGAGGCGCCATTTCAGCGGATTCGTGTGGCGTCCGTTGAGGATTGTTTCGAAATGCAGGTGGCATCCCGTCGACCACCCGGTAGTGCCTACCCGGGCAATGGCTTGCCCAACATTGACGAAGTCACCGCTGCGGACGGCAATGGACTCGAGATGGTTGTAGGTGGTGACGAGTCCGTTGCCGTGATCGATCTCAACCCGGTTGCCGCCGCCCCATGGATGCCATCCGGCGGCACGGACCACGCCTGAATCCGCCGCGTAGACCGGGGTCCCGCAGGGGGCCGAATAGTCCTGGCCCAGATGGAAGTCCCCTGCCAGCCCGGACAACGGGCTTACGCGGAATCCGAAGGGCGACGAGGGAATAAGCAGTTTGAGGGGCGCCATGAGATAGCCTGCCGGCGGCCTTCCCACCCCTGAGAGCCCTACCGTGACCGGCGCCGGAGCATCCTCACCGAGACTTCCTACGAGCGGGCGTGGAAAGGCAATTTCGGCTTGGGGAGCGGCCAGGACCGCGGCTGTACGGGGAGCCGCCACAAGGCTGTCCGACGGCGGTCCCGCGGCGGCAAATCCAGTGGCCTCAGTACCAGCGACGGTGCCGGCACTGAGACCAGTCGAATTCCCCGCAGCACCGGCGCCCGGACGGGCAACGGATGCCGCTGCGGTTCCCGTTTCAGGAGCGCTGCCGGAGAGGTTGAAGGCGCAGACGGAAATGGCGAGCGCCCCCGTGGCGGCCAGTGCCCGCGCTACAGGCAGGCAAAAGCCCTTGGCGTTCTTATCGTCCTTCCCGGATACCGCGTGATTGCCCACAAGACTGACTCCAGGACTTGGCCACCCGCACGCGTCTTGACGGTACCTACCATGAGAGCATATGGCCGCAGCCCTGTGAACCCCGGAGCGGGGACACTGCGGGGTTTTTTGTGGAGACTGCCGTTTCCAGCGCCGCCAGGTGGTACAGGACCAGTCGCTGCGGCTGCACTAAAAGGTGCTTACGATAAGCTCTACAGCCGAGTTCTCCACAGGAGGGCGTGCACCATCAGGAACATTCTCAGTCCCATCAAGAAGCGCCTGGTCCGAACCTTCAGCAACGGTTCCGAAGGCGTTCAGCAGTGGCAATTGGATCTTGCGGAGGGCGATGACCCGGGGTACCACCTGCCCGGTTCCGCGGTATGGGCAGTGCACGGTTCAATGTCGCCCATTGTCGCCGGAATCCGCACTCTGTTGATGCAGTCCCTGCACCCCGGCGCCCTTGCCGGCGTCCACGAACATTCAAACTTCCGCGAGGACCCGCTGGGCAGGCTGGCCAACACCATCCGCTGGATCTTCACAGTGACCTATGGCTCCAAGGAGGCCGCCGAGAACGCCTCACGGAGGGTGCGCCGGCTGCACGAGGCCGTCCAGGGCAGCTACCGCGACAGCCAGGGGGCGCAGCGCACCTACAGCGCCAACGATCCGGAACTGGCCAGCTGGATCCATCTGGCCTTCACTGACGCCTTCCTCACCGCCCACAAGCTGTGGGGAGGCACGATTCCCGGCGGACCGGACGCGTACGTCCGGGAGTGGGCCCAGGCCGGCCGGCTGATGGGAGTGGAAGACCCGCCGCTCACCGAGGCGGAATTGCACAGGCAACTGGACCGCTGGTACGAAAGCGGTGATCTCCGCGTTGACGCCCGCGTGGCAGAGACAGTGGAATTCGTCCGCAACCCGCCCTTGAACCGGGTGCTCCGGCCGGGTTACCGGATCCTGTTCGCGGGCGCCGTGTACAGCCTGGAGCCAAGGTACCGCCGGATGCTCGGGCTGGACGTTCCCCGGCTGGGTCCCCTGCCGCTGCCGGTGAGGCTCGCGACAAAGCTGGTTCTCGGCGTCGTACGCCTGGCCTTGGGACGCAGGGGTCCAAGCGAGCTGGCCGCCAGGGAACGGCTTCGCCGGCTTGGCGTGCCGTCCGCGGAGGCGGGATGATCGCTGCAACAAAAGAAAGGACCCTGCCCCCGATTGAACGGGGGCAAGGTCCTCACCGGCGGAGAATGGGGGATTTGAACCCCCGAGGGCGTTAACCCAACACGCGTTCCAGGCGTGCGCCATAGGCCGCTAGGCGAATTCTCCAGCTGCTTCTGAATCAAAAGCAGATACTAGGTTACCTGATGTTTTCCGCATCGCCCAATTGGCCGAAACCGGCTGGTCCTCCACCGGCCCTAAGGACAGCGGCCCTGCTCCTTAACCACGAAATGGACGCCCCCAACGCGCCCATTCCCCGGACACCGTTGAGCTGCCGGGTCCGGCCCGTTCAGCCAGGCCACGCACCTCACAATCTGGAGATTGCCCCAATCGGTGTATGTACCCATATTCAGGGGAGTTGCCGGGATAAGCAACGGGTGTTGTCCGTTTGCCGGCTGCATTCGGGCACGATGGAAACCATGAATAAGCTGCATGCGCTGGTGGTCTACGTCCCCCGTTCCCACACGGAACGGGTCCTTGCGGCGATCGGTGACGCCGGAGCCGGCAGGATCGGCAATTACTCGCACTGTTCGTTCGTCATGTCCGGGACGGGCCGCTTTACTCCCCTGGAAGGCTCCAAACCGTACCTTGGGCAGGTGGGGAAACCGGAGGAGGCGGCCGAGGACAAGATTGAATGCGTGGTTGACCAGGCATTGCTGGGCGCTGTCGTTGCAGCGCTGCGGGCTGCGCATCCCTATGAGGAACCAGCCTTTATGAGCTGGCCGGTGGGGGGCTGGCGCTGATCGAAGGCCGATTCGAGTCGGGCCGGAAGTTCAGGTAAAGTGTCTGACGGCCCCTCATGTGGCGTCATCCTGTTGAACTCCCCCAGGACCGGAAGGTAGCAAGGGTAAATGGGCTCTGGCGGGTGCATGGGGGGTCTTTACTATTCCCCCACAGGGCGGCAGGATGTCGGCCCGGATTGGTAGGGTTTTCTCTGTGACAGTTACTACCGCCCTCTACCGCAGATACCGTCCGGATTCGTTTGCTGACGTTATCGGGCAGGAGCATGTCACCGAGCCGCTGATGACGGCTTTGAGGAAAAACCGGGTCAACCACGCCTACCTCTTCTCCGGCCCCAGGGGCTGCGGCAAGACCACCTCGGCCCGGATCCTGGCGCGCTGCCTCAACTGCGCCCAGGGCCCCACTGACACCCCCTGCGGCACGTGCCCCAGCTGCGTTGAGCTGGCCCGCGGCGGCTCCGGTTCGCTGGATGTCATAGAGATTGACGCCGCCAGCCACGGCGGCGTCGACGATGCCCGGGACCTCCGTGAGCGGGCCACCTATGCACCTGTACGGGACCGCTACAAGATCTTCATCATTGACGAGGCCCACATGGTCACGTCCGCAGGCTTCAACGCCCTGCTGAAGATCGTGGAAGAACCACCCGAACACATCAAGTTCATCTTCGCCACCACGGAACCGGACAAGGTCATCGGCACCATCCGCTCCCGCACCCACCACTACCCGTTCCGGCTGGTGCCGCCGGAACCGCTGATGGCCTACTTGGAGCTCCTGTGCAGCCAGGAGAACGTCCCGGTGGCCCCCGGCGTCCTGTCCCTGGTGATCCGTGCCGGCGGCGGCTCCGTCCGTGATTCGCTCTCCGTCCTGGACCAGCTGATGGCGGGCGCCGGGCCGAACGGCCTGGACTACGAACTTGCCGTGGCGCTGCTCGGATACACCCACGCTTCACTGCTCGACGACGTGGTCGAGGCCGTTGCCGCTTCTGATTCCGCTACCGTTTTCCGTGCCGTGGACCGGGTGATCCAAACCGGCCATGATCCCCGCCGCTTCGTTGAGGACCTGTTGGAGCGGTTCCGCGACCTCATCATCGTCCAGGCGATGCCTGAAAGCGCCCAGACCATTCTCCGCGGCATGCCCGCGGACCAGATTGCCCGCCTGAAGAACCAGGCCCACAACCTGGGGGCGGCCGAGCTGTCTCGCGCCGCGGACGTCACCAACACCGCGTTGACCGAGATGACCGGCGCCACCTCCCCGCGGCTGCACCTTGAGCTGCTGTGCGCCCGGATCCTTTTGCCCAGCTCGGAGCAAAACGAGCGCGGCATGGCCGCCCGGATAGACCGCGTGGAGCGCAGGCTGAACTACGCCGGGAACGACGTCGGTGCTCCCGCCGGGTCAAGTGCGGACGGCTCCACACCGGCCGCCGCCCCTGCCGCTCCCCCGGCACCCCGTCTCCCGGCGTCCAATGCCCCTGCCCCTGAAACAAGGCCCTCTGCTCCTGAATCTTCAACTGGCGCCGCCGGTGCCAATGGTCCGGCTCGGGATGCCGCGAAAGCGGCGCCCGCAGCTCCGGCCGTTGCGGGCCCGGCGCCCAGCGCCCCGGCCACGCCGGCAGCTGCCGGAGCGGGCTCCGTCGGGGAGGCTTCCCCTGCGGTCGGCGGACCACGCTCTCCCTTGACCGCCCCGCGGGTCAGCACCAGCGACTGGCCGGTAGAAGATTCGGCCGGGAACCGCCCGTCGCCCGCCTCTTCGGATCGTCCAGCCGGACGCGACCCGGGCTTTGCCTCGCCGCAGCCCCAGGTGGGGCCGGACGCTGCGTCCGGCCCGGCGCAAGGTGCCATGCAGACTCCGGGTTCCGGCCCGGCGCATTCTTCCGGCAAGACGCCCGCCTCCGAGCCCAAAGAATCCCCGTCTACCGGCCAGGCGGAGACGTCGTCCGCGCCGCCGGCGCCCGCTGCTGCGCCCGGACCCATGGGGGACGTGGAGGTCTTGCGCCGCGCCTGGCCCGACGTCCTGCAGACCCTGTCCAAAATCAAGCGCAGCACCTGGGCGCTCGTTGAACCCAATGCCCAGGTTGCTGCCTTCGACGGCCACAGCCTCACCCTTGCATTCACCACGTCCGGACTTGCCGGAGCCTTCGGCCGGGCGGACCATTCGGAGAATCTGCGCCAGGCCATCCACAAGACCGTAGGCATCGACTGCCAAATCACTGCGTCGGCCGGTGGCGGCACGCAGGCGAGCTCTGACCCAAACCCAAAAGTGCCCGCCAGCCGGGTGGCGTCGGCAACTTCGGCTGACGTCGCTTGGGGGCTGGCACCGGCTTCTGCCCCGACGGGCAGCGATGCCGCACGGCAGCCGGGCCCCGCAGGCGGGCCCGTTTCCGCGAGCCCGCAGCAGTCTGTGCCGGACGCAAAATACCAGCAAAAGGCACGTCCTGGGCAGGGGCCGGCTGATCCGGGCCAGGCCGACGGCGTTGCGCCGGAAGGCGTGGCGGCCCAGGCAGCAGCCGCGGCACTTTCGGCCCCGCTTCCCGGAAGCGGCGCCGTGCGGCCCGCATCCGGACAACCCGCTGCGCAGGTCGCGGCCGGCGAAGGCTCCGCCCCGGTTTCGGTGCCCCGCGCCGCCGTGGAGGAAGACTATTCATATTCCGACGACGACTGGGGTCCGGCCAGGGACGAGGACGCTCCGCCTCTGGACGAAGAACCTCCCCTGGACTGGGCCCCGTCCAACCGGTCCCGGCCCTCGGGAGTGCCGGCCGCTTCAGGCCCGTCGGGCACCCCGGGCACCGGTTCCGGTGTAAAGGGGCCGTCGCCGGCCACCTCCGGCCCCGTTGACGTCCCGGGCGTCCAGCCTCACGGGCCTGATGCTGCCGCCAGCACGGCTGCATCACCGCATGATCCTTGGACCCGCGCCGTGGAACAGGCCCCCGGGGTCTGGGTGGTCGGCGAAGAAAGCAACGTGGGCAGGGCAGCCTCCCCGGCGGCGCCGGACGAGGCACCAACCGGGCCGGTTGCCACACCGCGCTACGAGCCCGCCACCGCCCAGGTGCCACCCTCAATCCCTGTCACGAGGGCCGGCGCCAGCCCGGAGCCGGACTGGGGCCTGGCTCCGTCTTCACCATCTCCAGGCGCCGGACGGTTTGGAACGGAGGAACCGGGCGGGGGCAATTCCTCACCGGACACCGCGCGGGCGCCGGAGTACGCCATGGCGTCAGCTTCCCCGGCTCCCGCAGCCGCTCCAACCCAGGCTGTCCCGGCCAAGGCTCCTCAGCCGTCCTCGGCTGCCGCAGCCCAGGCACGGCAAAGCCTTTACCAGCGACTCTCCAACAGCCCTGAAGCGGAAGCCGGCCGCGCCAAGGCCCCGGCCCGTGCCGTGGCAGCTGCTGCCACCTATGTCCAGGACATCCCGAGCGCAGATGATGAGACGATCGAAGAGTCCGGCGTGTTCGGCCGTGCCGCGGTGGAGCGTATTCTGGGCGGGAAGCTGATTGAGGAGCGCTCCCCCGACGGAAGTCCCATCACACCGCGATATTGACGGTTCCCGGTAAAACGGGGCCCCGCTCCAAGTCTTTGCCCTGCCCGCAATCCATCCCAAACTAAGGGGAAAACGTGTACGAAGGTGCTGTCCAGGAGCTGATTGATGAGCTCGGACGCCTTCCGGGGGTGGGCCCCAAATCCGCCCAGCGGCTTGCGTTCCACATCCTCGAAGCTGACCCCCAGGACATGAAGCGCCTGGTTGAAGCGATCACGACTGTCAAGGAACGGGTCAAGTTCTGCACCGTCTGCGGCAACGTCACAGAGCAGGAACTGTGCAACATCTGCCGTGACCCGCGCCGGGATCCGGCGGTGATCTGCGTTGTAGAAGAATCAAAGGATGTCCTGGCCGTGGAACGCACGCGGTCGTTCCGGGGCCGCTACCACGTGCTGGGCGGCGCAATTAACCCCATTGCGGGCATCGGACCCGAGCAGCTCCGCATCCGCGAGCTCCTGACCCGGCTCAATGACGGCGCCATCCAGGAAGTCATTATCGCCACCGACCCCAACCTTGAGGGCGAGGCCACTGCCACCTACCTGGCCCGTATGCTCAAGACAATCGGCATCACCGTGACCCGGCTGGCCTCCGGGCTGCCGGTGGGCGGCGACCTGGAATACGCGGATGAGGTCACCCTTGGCAGGGCGTTCGAGGGCCGCCGGAACGCCCTCACCTGACCTGGCCCTGACCCTGGCCCGGGTAAGCGCGGCACGAGGCACACGCGCGGCCTGCGTCAGGGCCGCGGACGCCGGCGCGAAACAGCCGCCCTGTTTCCGGCGGCCAGCAGCGCTCCAGCCACTATGGCCTGGCCGGCAATTCCCACCACAGGCAAGGGCATCCGGGCCGAATCCCTGGTCAGCGGTTCCCCGTTCACACAGGGGACCTGGGTGCCGTCCCCTGCTTCTTGAATGGCTGCCGGCACCCATCCCAGGACAGCCCCGGCCGGATCGGCGTCAGCGCCCAGCGCCAGGAAAACTACCGACGGGCTGATGGCAGCCAGCCACATGATGCGCTCGGTATGGTAGACCTCGGCTGCGCCGGCCGGGACTCCCGAGCACTCGTAGGCCTGGCGTGTGCCGGCGGGCCCCCACTGCACATTCATAGCGACGGTTACTGGTTCCACCGCCCGGACCAACGGCACCAGGGCGGCAGCAGCACCGGCCGAGCCAGCCACCAGGATTCCCGCTAATACCCAGCCCGCCACACGGGCCGGTCCCGATTTCCGAACCGCAGCCGCCACCCCCACTCCAACGGCGCCGAAAACGGCGCCCTCAACAGCGGTGACCCCGGCAGCAGCTGCCGCCACAGCGCCTGATCCGCCGGCCGCCAGCGACTGCAGCATCAGTACGCAGAACGTTAGGGCAGCCAGGACGAGCCCACGGAATGTGGTGGCCAGCAACGCCGGGAGGATCCTGCCGCCCACGGCCGGCTCCCGGGCTGCGGCAGCTTGTCCATGGCACTGCATGCCCCAGGCCACCGCGAGAAAGGCCGCGACGGACGGCACGAGGGTTGCGGCGAGCGCGTACACCAGCATCGGGGCGTTGTACCCGCCACTCCCCTGTCCCAGCGACGCAAACATCACTACGGCGGCGGCGGCAGCAGCCCAGGTTCCTAAGACAGCGCCGCCCGCCTGCGCCCAGAACCTGGCGGTACGGATGCTGCGGACCACATCAGCCAACGCCGGCTGCATGCCCGGCCGGCCGCCGCGCACCTGTTCCCGGCCGCCGTCGTCGTCATCCTCCCAGCTGGGGCTGCCCGTACCGCCGGGGTTCGCGCCTATCGGTTCGTAAAAGGGTTCGGGGGCTGGATGCACAGCAGGCTGGTCGTCGTCGGTCATGGGGAAGCCCCGCCTTTCCACGGACAGGCCCCAGCCCCGGCTCAGACCGGCGAACGTGCCGGCTGGGTCCTATCGTTGCCCAACACGCCAGCGCTGTCCAGAGCCGGACTAGGCGATGCGCACGCCCCTGGCCAGCTTGTGCGCTGGCGTCCGGAGCGCCCGCCAGCCCAGCCACATCAGCAGGGTGGACAGCACCAGCTGAAGCCCCAGCCCAAGCGGCCACAGCGGTGTCTTCTGCCCCAGGTATGGCGGCTGGACCAGTCCGTTGGCGCACGGGACGGTGCCGTCCGGGCCGGCCATGGCCTGCCGGGCGCCCTGGCTGATTCCTTCGATGGTCCCGACGGAGGCGAAACCCGTCTGCGCTGTGCGGTCGCGGTAGGGGATGGCATCGGCCACCACCACAAAGGGGTTCATGCCCAGCAGCCAGGCAACCCGCTCGGTACGGAGGGCAGGCTGTTCCCGGAGCGGGCCCGAGCAGGTGTACTCCGGCCCAAACGGCCCGGACTCCAGGGGTGCGTACTGGCGGTACTGCGGGTTGTTGGCCATGACGGTGCCCTGGGCCAGGCCTGTGCCAAGCCCGAAGGAAATCAGCGTGCCGAAAACCAGCCCGGCCACCGCCAGGTAAGTCACCACGATGGAGAACAAGGGCCGCCCGGCCAGAGCTGAAATCCCTACGCCCAGGGCGCATACGATACCCACTTCAACGGCCAGCATCAGCAGTGCCACCAGCACGTGACCCGGCGTCATTCCCCCAAGAGCCACACCGATGATCAGGAACGGCGCGCTGGCCACCAGGAAGGCAAGGGCTGCCAGCCAGGCGGCAAAAAACTTCCCCCACAGGATCTGGCCGGGTTCGAGCAGGGTGACCTGCAGGATCGCCAGGGTGCCGCCCGCCCGGTCCCCGGTGATGGCATTGGCGGACAAGGCGGGCGCCACCAGCAATGCGAACAACAAGACAAATGCCAGTACCACTTCAAAGATCATGGAACCCGGGCCGGCTTGCTCCGGCGGAACATAGCCTCCATACGCCCGCTGGGCAGCCTGGGAAGCGTTCCAACTGGCCCACGTCAGCAGCGTGACCACACCGGTCAGGACAAACCAGATGGCCAGCATGATGTACCAGCCGCGCGAACGCAGGCGCTGCTTCAGTTCCAGGACCACCACATTCCTGATTCCCGCAAGATAGGCGGCTGATGCGCCGCTTCCGGAGGTGTCCTGCCTGTTGTCGGTTGCCTGGCTCACTGCCGCTCCCCCTCGAGGTTCATGTAGGTCTCTTCAAGGGCCCCGCTGGCGGGGGCAAAGGAAATGATTCCGACGCCGGCCAGCACCAGGTCCCGCAGGAGGCGCTCCGCATCGCCGTCGTTATTCAGCACCAGGCTCACGCCCGGACGGCGGCCATCCTCGACGCGGAACGCCATTCCCAGCCCCGTTAGCCCTGCGGCCAGTGCTGCCGGATCCGATCCGGAAATCGCGTACCGCCGGCCCGCGGCGGCTGCTTCCGCCGTGGTCTGCTGGCGGACTGTGCGGCCCTTGTTGACGAACACTGCGCCGTCGGCGATCTCGTCAAGTTCAGCGAGGACGTGGGATGAGACCACCACGGCCTTGCCCTCCGCCGCCAGCTGCCGCAGCATAGTGCGAAGCTCCACTCGCGAGCCCGGGTCCAGGCCCGAGGCGGGCTCGTCAAGGAGCAGGACGGAAGGGTCGTGGATCAGTGCCCTGGCGAGGCTCAGCCGCTGCTGCTGCCCGCGGGACAACACCCGTGCCGGCTGGTCCGCGAGATCGTCCAGCCGCACCCTTTCCAGCATGGTGGCCACCCGTTGCCCGAGGCCTTCGGCCGGCAGCCGGTAGAAACGGGCCATCTGGGTCAGGATCTCCCGGGCGGTCAAAGACTCCCACACGCCCAACGTATCGGGCATCCAGCCCAGGCGCCTTCTGACCTGCGCGCGGTGGCGGAGTGGATCCAGGCCTGCCACGCTGATGGTCCCCTCATCCGGCGCCAGCAGCGATGCAAGCATCAGCAGGAGCGTCGTTTTGCCGGCGCCGTTGGGGCCGATCAGGGCGGTCACCTTCCCTGCCGGAGCATTGAAGTCCATGTGCTCGACGGCGCGCACCGCGCCGAAGCTTCGGCTGACACCCCGTGCCGATATTCCGTCGTCGGACACCGGCCCGCCCGAATCTCCCGGTACCTCAGAAATCATTGCCATCTATCTGCACCTGCCCCCACAGTCATTGCATTCTGACGCTCTGAGCCTACGCCGTCCCTGCCCTCCCGGGGCTGCTTAGCCGGCCGGAAATGGTCACAATTCAACCCCCGGCAGCGGGCGGCGATAAACTGTGGGGAGAAGTCGCGCCGACCAGGCGTCAGGCTGCCTGGCCTCCAAACTCCTACCGATCCAGTGAAGGTACGCGCATGAGTACGCCCACTACCGAAGTGCACAACGCAACGCAGCCGCAGGGGCTGCCCACCGGCCGTGCGGTGACAAAGCAGCTCATCGTGCAGAAGTTCGGCGGATCCTCCGTGGCAGACGCGGACGGAATCAAGCGGGTTGCCAAACGCGTGGTGGACGCCCAGGCCGCCGGCAACGAGGTGGTTGTCGTCGTCTCCGCCATGGGTGACACCACGGACGAACTCCTGGACCTTGCCGCCCAGGTGACAGACTCCGCCCCGGCCCGCGAAATGGACATGCTGCTGTCCGCCGGCGAGCGCATCTCCATGGCGCTGCTGGCCATGGCCATCAATAAACTGGGCGCCTCCGCCCAGTCCTTCACCGGTTCCCAGGCCGGCATGATCACTGACGGCATCCACGGCAAGGCCCGGATCATCGATGTGGATCCCCACCGGATCCGGACGGCGCTGGACAAGGGCAACATTGCCATTGTGGCCGGATTCCAGGGCATGAGCCGGGCCACCAACGAGATCACCACCCTCGGCCGGGGCGGGTCAGACACCACCGCCGTGGCGCTGGCGGCGGCCCTCGAGGCGGACGTGTGCGAGATCTACACGGACGTGGACGGCATCTACACCGCAGATCCCCGCGTAGTTCCCTCCGCCCAGAAAATCGAGCGGATCTCCAGTGAGGAAATGCTGGAGCTCGCAGCGTCCGGCGCCAAGATCCTCCACCTGCGCTGCGTGGAGTATGCCCGCAGGTTCGGCGTTCCCCTGCACGTCCGTTCCTCATTCAGCCAGCACGAAGGCACCTGGGTCATCCCCAGCGCCGAAGACAAGATCACCACACAAGAGGGAGTTGCCTTGGAGCAGCCAATCATCTCCGGCGTCGCGCACGACCGTTCCGAAGCCAAGGTCACGGTTGTTGGCGTTCCGGACATTCCGGGCAAGGCGGCAGCGATCTTCCAGGTCATCGCCGACGCCCACTCGAACATCGACATGATCGTGCAGAACGTCTCCACCCACGGCACGGGCCGGACGGATATCTCGTTCACGCTCCCCATCGTGGAAGGCGCCGACGCGCTGGCGGCCCTCCATGCGGCGCAGGACCAGATCGGCTTCGAGAGCATCGAGTACAACGAGCAGATCGGCAAGCTGTCGCTCATCGGTGCAGGCATGCGCTCGCACCCCGGCGTCTCGGCAACGTTCTTCAAAGCGCTCTCCGACGCCGGTATCAACATCAACATGATCTCCACTTCCGAGATCCGCATCTCCGTTGTGACCCACGCGGATCTCCTGGACGAGGCTGTGCGCGTCATCCACAAAGCCTTTGACCTGGACAGCGAAAACGAAGCGACGGTCTACGGCGGCACCGGCCGCTAGTACGGCCGGCAAGCCAGGGCCCCAAGCCGGGCCGCCGCAGGCGCGGGAAAGCCGGGCTCCTTCCGATATTCGGAGGAAGCCCGGCTTTCCTGCGTTTGGGATGCCCCGGCCTGAGCCGGCGGTTCAGCTTTCCTTCTCGAGGTCTTCCCGGCGCACAGCGTAGTGATGGCCGGTCGAATCGGTTTCCACGACGAAGTGCGAGAGGTCCTCCTCCGAGGCTTGTTCGAAAGCGTCATGCTTGTGGACCACAGGCGTATCCGGGTCCAGCCGCGTGGCCGGGCCAAAGACGAACCGCAGCCTCTCGGTGAGATTCATGAAACCACTGAGTACATGTGCCACTGTTTCCACCCCCTTCCCGGACATCGGGGAAAGCGCTCCTGCCGGCAGGAGCCAGTGCCCTTATTTTATGCCTGCGGGCCGGAAAAGGCTCCCGGCCAGGACAGCTTTGCCGGGGTCAGCGAAGGGATTTGTCCTCTGGATTCCTGGGGACCACGTAGGTGCTGCCGTCCGGCCGCTTCACGGTCTCCCACTGCTGGGTCTCAGCCTCCCGCTGGGCCAGCAGCCTGCGGTTTTCATCCGTCATGGCGTGGCCCAGGGATGAGCGGTTCGCGGGGCCGAAGATGGCCCGGAGCCTGCCGGTGGCCCGCATGAAGCGCTGCGAAGCGTTTCCCTTGCCTGCTGAGTTGCCCTTACCCATGAAACTGGCTCCTTACCTGACATGCCTACCGCTGAAAGTGTACGCTAATGATTAGTGCACTAACAATCGGAGGAGCCATGACAACGGCAACGGGCAGTGACCAGGGGCAGGACGAGGACCTGCTTCTGGAACACCAGTTGTGTTTCGCCCTGACGGTGGCGGCGCGAAGCGTTGTAGGCGCCTACCGGCCGGTGCTGGAGAAGCTGAACCTTACCCACCCCCAGTACCTGGTGATGCTGTGCCTGTGGGAAGCGAGCCCCCGGACTGTCCGCAATATCAGCGAGGCCCTCGCCCAGGAACCGGCCACCATCTCCCCGCTCCTCCGCAGGCTTGAGGCCGCGGGCCTGATTACGCGACGGCGGGCAGACGGAAATGAGCGCGCCCTTGCCGTCGAGTTGACCCCCGAAGGCGCCGCGCTCCGGCAGGAGGCGCTTAATGTTCCCGGGACCATGATGGAACGGCTGGGGTTGAGCAGGCACCAGGTCGGCGAACTGCATGCGGCCATGATGGGGCTCATTGCGGCCACCTCCAACACCGGCCAGATGCAGGACCGGCAGTAGAATAGCGGCATGAAGGGAAGGCCGCGATCCCCGGGCAGGACGCCCACGAGCATGATGTCCAGCACGATGATCTCCACAGGGGCGAGGCCCGCAGGAATGTTCTCCACCCGCAGAATTCAGGTCCAGTCGCTTGCCTTGCTCTTGGCAGCGGCGCTGCTCCCGGCCTGTTCCCCGGGCCAGGGCGGCAGCACCCCGACCGGCGGACCTTCCGCATCTCCCTCTTCCTCCGCCACCAGTTCCCCGCAGCCGTCCGGCAGCCCGTCTGCCGACGCCGAGACCTCCGTCCCTGCCCCGGCTCCCGAGCCTTCGCCGGCGCCGTCAGGACCGGGCAAGGGTAACGCCGAACTTGCCATCATCGTCGTTCCAGCCGAGGGGCAACCGGAGATCAGCTACACCCTGGTCTGCGCCGACGGTGTCCCTGCTGCTGAAAGCGTCCACCCGGCCGCTGATGCGGCCTGCGCTGCGCTGAAGGAAAACGCCGGGCTGTTAAGCCCCTCCGCTCCGGCAACGGACCAGGCCTGCACTGAACAGTACGGCGGCCCGCAGAAAGCCACCGTGACTGGTGTTGTGGACGGCGTGCCGGTAGACGCTGCCTTCTCCCGCACCAACGGATGCGAAATCAGCGCCTGGGACGCTGCGAAGGATGTCCTGGGTGCCGCCGGTGGAGCTTAAGCTTCTGGCGGCGGATGTTTGGCGGCCGCTGGAGGAGGCCCACCACCAGCGCGTCAGCCGCTACGCCGACCCCTACCTTGCCCGCAGGTCTGCGGGCAAGAAGCACCCGGTGGAAGACTTCCTGTTCACCTACTACACCCAGAAACCGGGCCAGCTGCGGCGCTGGCACCCCGGCGCCGGGTACGTCCTGGCGGGCAGGGCAGCGGCCGCACGTACGGCCTGGAAGCACTACAGGACGCTCGACGACGGCGAGCTTGCCTTCCTGGGGCTGCCGGAAGGAAGCACCGCGGTCACCTTTGACCTGGACGCCTTTCTTGCCGAACGCAGCGAGGCTGTTGCCTTTGCCGGCATCATCGTGCGGGGGACCGCCGCACGCCCGGCCCAGTTCGGCTGCTTTGGCCTGCACGAATGGGCGATGGTCTACCGCCAGGACAAGTTCGACCTGCGCCATGAATACCTCCAGCTGCGGCTGGGTTCGGCAGGCACTGACAAGGTGGTGGAGGACAACAGGATCCGCTGCACGCACTTCGATGCCTTCCGCTTTTATACGCCGGACGCCGTTCCGCTGAATGAGTTTGCGCCGAGCCGGGACAGCCAGCGCCACCAGGAACAGCCGGGCTGCCTCCACGCCAACATGGACCTGTACAAGTGGGCCTACAAGCTGCTGCCGGCCCTGTCCAGCGAACTGGTGATGGAATGCTTCGAGCTGTCCTGGCGGATCCGCGCCATGGACATGCAGGCTTCTCCCTACGACCTGGCGGAGTGGGGCTATCCGGCCATTCCCATCGAGACGCCCCAGGGGAAGGCAGCCTACGTGGAGCACCAGCGCTCCTTCGCCACCGAGGCAGCAGCCCTACGCGAGAGGCTGGCCGTTGCGCTGGACGCACTGTCCCCGACCGTTCCCGGCGTGACCGCATGATCGATCTCACTGTCAGGCTCAAGGAGGATCCGGCCGCCGTCGAGCACGTATTTCGGCTCATAGCCGACGACGGACGTAACCAGCCCGGGAGCACGCTGCCGGACCCCGAAGCTGCCCTCGCAGCCGTGGAGAAGTACGGCGAGGACATCTTTTTTCCCAAGCCCGGACCACCACGCCTGTGCACGCAGCAGTATGGCGGGCCGCAGGTGGCCGTGGTGACTGGAATCTTCCATGGCCGCCCTGTCAATTCCATTTTCAGGCGGACGGACGGCTGCGAAATCGCGCGCTGGAACGCAATGGCACCGCTGCTGGGCAGTGCCGGCGGGGCATGGGGCAACACCTAGGACCCCGATGCGGCACGGCCCTTCACACAAAGCAGGATCCCCGGACGGTTCGACCGCCCGGGGATCCTGTTTTTCCTTACAAGAAGGGGAGGTTCCTATGACGCTGGTACTGCGTCCGCGACCGCGACCTGCGGAGCCCCTGCCGGGGCAGTGGGCGCGGCGCCCACCTGGACGTTGACCCACGTCCTGATGCCGTTCCCGCCCAGGCTGAGCCGCGAAACGTAGGCACCTGCGGACAGGCCGGTCCAGGAAAGCGTGGCGGAGGTGGCGGTGCCGTTCGGGGCCACGATCGGATTCGGGTCCACCGCGAGGTTGCCGGCATCGCCCGCGAAGGTCACTGCCTGGACGGAAGCGGTGGCCGGTCCATTGTCCGGCGTGGAGTACAGGTTGGCCACCACGTAGTACGTGCCTGCCCGGGGCGATTCAAGGTCCAAAAACTCGCTGGCCGAAGCTGTCGCCACCTGGGTGGCCGTCAGGCCGCCCGAAGCATTCGGTGCGTAGACCACCATGTCCCAGTCGACGTCGTCCGATTGCGCCTGGACGCCCAGGCGGGCGAAAGAGGCTCCCTCCGGGACTGCCACCTGAAGCAGCGCGTTGTGGGCGTCGTTCCGGGGGGCGTACGCGCCGGGAGTCTTGGAAATGGCCGTTTGGCTCAGCGGAGCAAGCCCTTCCACCCCGACGTTGATCGGGCTGTCCGAACCGGACACCAGTTCCATCGTGCCGGTCCCGCTGCCTGAAGCGGAGCTGAAAGAGAAGGACGGGGCGATCTGCGCATCAACAGGTCGGATTGCGATGGGAGAGCTCACGGTACGCGGGCCCTTCCAGGTCAGGGTGCCGCTGCTGAACTTGCCCACCGGAGCGCTGACGTTCCGGATGGTCAGCGTGACATCGCGGGTCTGGCCGGCCTTGGCGAAGTTCAGTGCGTTCGGCTCAACCTGGACGTTGAATCCCGGCATGTTGACTTCCGGGCGGTAGATTCCTGGAACCAGGGCAGTGAGCTGTCGCTTGACCTGTACTTCCCCAACCAGGCTGCCGAGCGCGATCGACGGAACGTTCAGGTCGCGGGCCGCAATGGAGCCGGCCTGCGGAGCACCGGTGTCCACGCCCTGGCCGTTGAGGAAGCCAAGCCAGTCCTTGATGCCTGAGTTGTAGACCAGGCCCGGATCCAGGACCCGGGTGGAGTCGATGTGGCCGGCGCCGCCCTGGAACGGATCCGTATTGGGCGTACCGTCGGCTTTCACCAGCGGGTAAGCGGTGGTCATCATGGCCGATTTGACCATCGCGGGCGTCCATTTGGGCTGCTTGCTGAGCACCAGGGCGCCGAATCCGGCGATGTGCGGCGCAGCCATGGAGGTTCCGGACATAAAGCCGAACTGGTCACCGTTGTTGCCGATAGTGGAGACGCCGGCAAGGACGTTCACGCCGGGAGCCGCAATGTCCGGCTTCAGCAGGTCACCGCCGGCGGCGAGGGTAGGTCCACGGGAGGAGAACCCGGCGATCTGGGGCGCAGGCGCCGCCGGCAGGCCCGTGAGGTCGCCCTTGACGAGGCTGACTGTCAAGGCGGGGTTGGACTCCAGTTTGGCTTTCAGTTCCAGGCTCTTGGGTGCGTTGACATGAACGGTGGGGAGCACATGGTTGTCCGCATCCTCGGAGCTACTGGTGAGGTTCACCAGGATCATGCCGACGCCGCCCTTGTCCTGGACTTCCTGGCTCTTGGCCGTCCGGTCCACCACGCCGCGGTCGCAGACCACCACTTTGCCTGCAACCTTGGCCGCGTCGAGGGAGCCCGGGGCGCACAGGTTGGCGTTGGTGGCTCCGGCTGCTGCCGCGGCCGAGGCGACGATAACCGCTTTGTCCGCAACCTCGGATTTCATGATCGAAGCTCCGCGGTAGAGCGAGCCGTCCGAGACCTTGACGGTGCCCAGCAGGTCACTGGGGAATGTGGATGCGGCAACCGTGGTCAGCCAGGGTGAGGCGTGGTTGACCGTGGACACCGTGGGCCCGGAGTTGCCGGCTGATGCGGACACGAAGACGCCTGCAGCGGCAGCATTGAGGAACGCCAACGCGACGGGATCGGTGGTGTTGTTGTTGTTGCCGGAAATGGAGTAGTTCAGGACATCCACGCCGTCCTTGATTGCGGCCTCCACCGCCTCCACGGAAGCGGAGGAATAGCAGCCGCCGGTGTCCGGGTTGGTGTCCTCCCAGCAGACTTTGTATACCGAGACCTTCGCGGCGGGGGCAACGCCGGAGCTCCTGCCGAAGTTTGCGCCGTCAATCACCTGCTCCACATTCGCGTTACCCGCAGCGGTGGTGGCCGTGTGGGTTCCGTGGCTTCCGACGTCGACCGGGGAGATGAGTTCCTCCGGGGCCCGGTTCTGCGGGGCTACGTATTGCAGGAACGAATCGGCGAAGTACCTCGCGCCAACGACCTTGGAGTTGCACAGGGAGCCGTCGAACGACGCTCCGGTGCCCTGGCCCTTTTGGCATTCACCCTCGAAGGTGGTGCCGTCAGCCTTGAGCATGGCGATCCGGCCTTCCGCGGTGCGGTACGGTACGCCCACCTGGGCCGGGCCGCTCAGGGGCTGGACCGGTTCGCCCTGGAGGAACGGGTTGTCCGGTGCATAGCCCGAGTCGATGACGCCAACCACCACGCCCTTGCCGGCGTTGGCTTCGCCGCCGAACTGCTTGGCCCAGACGCCGTCGGGGCCCGTCAGCTTGAGGAAGTCGGTGGTGGTGTAGTCAGGAGCGTTTTCCACGTCGGGCGCAACCACCATCACGCGCTCATCCTTGGAAAGTTCCATGGCCTGGGCGGCAGTAAGCTCGGCGGTGAAGCCGTTCAGGGCGGCCGTGTACTGCTTTCCCGGGGTCACCCCCTGGCTTGCCGCCACCTCCCGCTGCTGCTTGCGCAGGTGTGCGTCGTAGGCCCTGTAGCTGGCGCTGCCGGAGTCCAGCTTCCGCCCGTTATCGGGCTTAGTTGCGCCCAGCCCGGGGGTGCCGCCCTCGTACGCGGCGGCCGCTGCTTCCGCCAGGACCACAATGTAGCGGCCGTCCTTGAATTCGGCAGGTGCAGTTTCCTTGGCAGCGACTGCCTGATCCAGCCCGGCAGGCGCCGCGGTGGCGGGACTGATGGCCATCGAGGTGAGGAGAAGCGGCAAGCCCACGGCAAGCGCCGCTGCCTTCCGGAATCCCCCGCCCCGGATGGGGCTCTTTCCAGTAGATCTCACGTGCAAACCTTTCACGATGTACCGGCCCAGCCACGGTTGGGGGCCCGAAACGACTGACTTGGCACATGGAATTACAGATCTTGTCATTCCATGAGACCAGTCGATTCAAAGAGTACAGAGTGATAGCTGAATATGACATAGGACACAAAACCAATATTTTGGCCAGTCACACGGGAGACGGGAGACTGCGGCGGAGCATCAAAAAGGGCGCCGCGAAGACGCCCTTACAAGTTCTCAGATGGCAAACGCCTCCCGCTACTGGCGCGGGGTGCGGACCACCTCGCTGATCCACTGCCTGGTCTTTTCATCCACGGGACCTGCCACCCGGTTCTCCCGGGCGAACCGGTCAGCCTTGATCTTCTGGAGCACCATCCGGCCCAGCCCGGCGAACACTGCTGCGGCAACCACTGGCAACAGCAGGGATTTCGAATTCTCAGCCATCCAGCAATCCTAGTGACGCAGGACGCACAACTCCAGAACTCCCGCCGATACCTGTAGTCACGCCGAAATCAACCCCGGAACCACCGTCAATCGCCCGAATACAGGGTGGGGCGCTGCGGCCGGTAGAATGGGCTAGCAAGCTCGCGGAGCGCCCGTCCACAAGGTCTAGGAAACAGTGCCTGGCACAGCATGTCCCAGACACCCCGGTACGGCGTGAGACGGCACCACTCCGCTGCGCCCTTACCCAAGCTCACGCACAGGAGTTACCGGATGCCCCGGATCGTTGTTGACGTCATGCCCAAGCCCGAGATTCTGGACCCGCAGGGGAAGGCGATCGTCGGCGCTCTCCCCCGTCTGGGCTTCACCAGCTTCAGCGCTGTCCGCCAGGGCAAGCGGTTCGAACTGACCGTCGACGGCGAGGTGACCGAGGAAATCCTGGCCCAGGCACGCAATGCCGCAGAGACCCTCCTGTCCAACCCCGTCATCGAGGACGTCGTCAACGTCGAGGTCGTCGAGGCCTGACATGACTGAACTTCCCCTGATCGGCGGCGCAACCGCCGTCGCCGCAGATGCGCGCCTCGCGGACGCGAAGATCGGCGTCGTCACCTTCCCGGGAACGCTCGATGACCGCGACGCTGCCCGCGCAATCCGCCTGGCCGGCGGCACCGCCGTCGAACTCTGGCATGGCGACTCCCAGCTTGGTGACGTGGACGCCGTGGTGATTCCCGGCGGTTTCTCTTACGGCGACTACCTCCGCGCCGGCGCCATTGCCCGCTTCGCGCCGCTGATGTCCAAAATCATCGACGCCGCCAACTCCGACGCCAAGCTGCCGGTCCTCGGCATCTGCAACGGCTTCCAGATCCTCACCGAGTCGCACCTGCTGCCCGGCTCGATGATCAAGAACGACCACCTGAAGTTCCTCTGCCGCGACCAGGTGCTGCGCGTCGAGAACAGCAACACGGCGTGGACCCTGGACTACCAGGCGGGCCAGGAAATCACCATCCCGCTCAAGAACCAGGATGGCCAGTACATCGCGGACGAAAAGACCCTGGACGCCCTTGAGGCTGAGGGCCGCGTGGTGTTCCGCTATGTGGGCTTCAACCCGAACGGCTCACGCCGCGACATCGCCGGCATCTCCAACGCCGCCGGCAACGTGGTGGGCCTCATGCCGCACCCCGAGCACGCCGTTGAGGTCGGCTTCGGCCCCGAGACTGTTGTGTCCCGTGAGACGGGTATCGCCGGGTCCGACACCGACGGCCTCGGTTTCTTCACCTCCGTCCTGAACAAGATTGTGGGAGGCGACAAGTGACCACGGAAACCACCAAGAAGTTCAATATCGACACGGTCGAGCACGCCGCGAAGACGCCGGACACGGAGCTGCCCTGGGCCGAGCTGGGCCTGAAGCAGAACGAGTTCGACGAGATCGTCAAGGTCCTGGGCCGCCGCCCCACCGGCGCGGAACTGGCCATGTACTCCGTCATGTGGAGCGAGCACTGCTCCTACAAGTCCTCCAAGAACCACCTGCGCCAGTTCGGCCAGAAGGTCACCGAGGAAATGAAGAAGGACATGCTGGTGGGCATCGGCGAAAACGCCGGCGTGACCAACCTTGGGGACGGCTGGGCCGTGACCTTCAAGATCGAATCGCACAACTCGCCGTCGTTCGTTGAGCCCTACCAGGGCGCAGCCACCGGCATTGGCGGCATTGTCCGCGACATCATCTCCATGGGTGCCCGCCCCGTGGCCGTCATGGACCCGCTGCGCTTCGGCGCCATCGACCACCCGGACACCGCCCGCGTCATGCATGGTGCAGTGGCCGGCATCGGCGGCTACGGCAACTCCCTGGGCCTGCCCAACATCGGCGGCGAAATGGTGTTCGACTCCGTCTACCAGGGCAACCCGCTGGTCAACGCCCTGGCCGTCGGCGTCATGCGGCACGAGGACATCCGCCTGGCCAACGCCTCCGGCAAGGGCAACAAAGTGGTCCTGTTCGGTGCGCGCACCGGCGGCGACGGCATCGGCGGCGCCTCGGTGCTGGCCTCCGAGTCCTTCGACGACACCAAGCCCTCCAAGCGCCCCGCGGTGCAGGTGGGCGACCCGTTCGCCGAGAAGGTCCTCATCGAATGCTGCCTGGAGCTCTTCAAGGGCTCGCTGGTGGAGGGCATCCAGGACCTTGGCGCCGCGGGCATCTCCTGCGCCACGTCCGAGCTGGCCTCCAACGGCGACGGCGGCATGCAGGTTGAGCTGACCTCCGTTCTACTGCGCGACCCCACGCTGACCCCGGGCGAGATCCTGATGTCCGAGTCGCAGGAACGCATGATGGCCGTGGTCACGCCCGAGAACGTGAAGGCGTTCGAGGCCGTGATGGACAAGTGGGCCGTGGAGTACTCCTGGCTGGGCGAGGTGACCGACACCGGCCGCCTGATCATCACCTGGGAAGGCGAGGTGATCGTCGACGTCGATCCCCGCACCGTGGCGCACGACGGCCCGGTCTACGACCGCCCGTTCGCCCGCCCCGAGTGGCAGGACGCCGTGCAGGCGGACACCTTCACCGGTTCCGTTCAGGACGCCGGACGGCCCGCTGCCCCCGCTGAGCTGGCCGCGGCCGTCACCGAACTGGTGGCGTCCCCGAACATGTGCTCCAAGTCCTGGATCACCAACCAGTACGACCGCTACGTGGGCGGCAACACCGCCATGGCATTCCCCGACGACGCCGGCGTGGTGCGCGTGGACGAGGAGACCGGCCTGGGCGTTGCCCTGGCCACCGACGCCAACGGCCGCTACACCTACCTCGATCCGTACCACGGCGCGCAGCTGGCGCTGGCTGAGGCCTACCGCAACGTTGCCACCGCGGGTGCCGTCCCCATGGCCGTCAGTGACTGCCTGAACTTCGGTTCCCCCGAGGACCCGGATGTCATGTGGCAGCTCGCCGAGGCAATCCGCGGCCTGTCCGACGCCTGCATGGTGCTGGGCATCCCGGTGACCGGCGGCAACGTCTCCCTGTACAACCAGACGGGCACCACGCCCATCCATCCCTCCCCGGTGGTGGCAGTGCTGGGCAAGCTCGACGACGTCGCCCGCCGCACGCCGTCGGGCTGGCGTGAGGATGGCCAGGCGATCTACCTGCTGGGCACCACCGGCGCGGAACTTGACGGTTCCGAGTGGGCCAACATGCGCGGACACCTGGGCGGCCAGCCGCCCAAGGTGGACCTCGAGGCCGAACGCGCCCTGGGCGAGATCCTGATCAACGCGTCCCGCGACGGCATGATCGACTCCGCGCACGACCTCTCCGAGGGCGGCCTCGCAGCTGCCCTGGTGGAGTCCTCACTGCGCTACGGCGTGGGTGCCCGGATCGCGCTGCAGGATGTCCTGGACCGGGACGGCGTGGACCTGTTCACGGCGCTCTTCTCCGAGTCCCAGGGCCGCGCCGTTGTGGGCGTCCCGCGCTCCGAGGAAGTCCGCTTCACGGACATGTGCACCGCCCGCGGCTTCGCCCACACGCGTATCGGCGTGGTGGACGCGGCCAGCGGCAAGCTGGAGATCAACGGCGTGGAGTCCCTGTCCCTGGACGCCCTCCGTGAAGCCCACGAGGGGACCCTGCCGAAGTACTTCGGCTGACCCTCCCCTCCGATCGATTGCTCCGTATTTGTCGTTTTGAACCCTCAGAACGACAAATACGGAGCAGTCGTTTTTAATCGCCTCGACGCCAGCCAGCCTGGATCAACGCCGTCCGGATCTTGGCGACCGCAGGTTTCGCATCGTTGAACATGTGGCGCTTCGAGATCCTTACCTCGGTCCAGCCCAGGGCTGCGTAGCGCTCGGACCGGTCGATGTCCCGCACAATCTGTCCCTCTTCGCCGTGGTGTTCGCCCTCGTATTCGATCCCGATCCGGTACTTCCGGTAGGAGAGATCCGGCTCGTGGTGCCTCATGCCGTCCTCCGAGATGACGGGAACGTTCAGCTCGGGTTCGGGCAGCCCGGCCCGTGCCACGGCCAGCCGAAGCACGGTTTCCTGGGGCGAATCCGAGCCCACCCGGATGAGCTCTATGGCTTCTTTGGCCTTGCGGAGTCCCCGCTTGCCTTTGTGCCGGTTGATCATCCGCTGAAGATCGCCGATGGAACACAACGGCATGTCCCGGCCCTCGAGCTCCGGCCTGGGCACCCGCACACAGCTGTCCCCCATGACCACGAGTTCGTCCACCGTCAGCATCTCCGCCATGTCCAGCCAGGTGCGCTCCGGAGTGGTCACGGGAATTCCATCGATTACCGTCACCTCGTCGCTGTAAAGCTTCATTCTGTGCACGATGACATGCGGCCTGTTGAGGTGGGCCGCACCCTCCGGCCTGATGACGTGAAACATTTCCGGATTCCCTTTCTGCCGGCGTCGCGGCAGGACCAGGATCTCCGCCGCAGTGAGGTGCGAGGCGGCACATCGCACATTGACCTCAAGGAAGGGCCGCACCCTGGCACTCAAGGGGAGCGCCGCCGTCGTGCGTTCCATGCGGATGCCCCTGCCATGGCGCACCAACGACCCGTGACGCCAGCGCCGCGGGGATACTCCTGCGAGCGCCGCCTCTGCAAGGGTGAAGGGGCCGGTCCGGAGTTCGTCCGGCAACGGGCGGGGCGTCTTCATCGGTCCATGAGACCAGAATCGGGGAAAGGCCGCAGAAGTTATCCACACCCCTCATCGACTGCTGAGTACTTGTCGTTTTCGCGCGTGAAAACGACAAGTACTCAGCAGTCGATGAGGTTAGTCTTCGCTGTGGTGGTCACGCTGCCGGGCACTGAGCAATTCCAACTCGGGCCGGGCTGCCACGAAGCGTTCGACGGCGTCCAGCACCTCAATGAGGTGGGCGCGGTCTGCTGCCACCAGGCCGACGCCCACCTGGGAGCGCCGGTACTGGTCGTGATCACCCACCTCGGCAACCGAGACGTCGAAACGCCTCCTGATCTCGGCAAGCAGCGGCCTGATCACGGAGCGCTTTTCCTTAAGGCTTTGGACGTCGCCCAGGAGGATGTCGAATTCGATCCAGCCGATCCACATGCCTTCATGCTATCGAGTGCTCCGTAACTGCCGTTTAGGAGGGCCAGAACGGCAGGTACGGAGCAATCGATGGAGGTTAGATGGCGAGCTCGCCCATCTGGTCCCAGCCCTCGCCGTCTAGCTGGCGGCTGATGATCCGGGGTGTTTCGGCAAGCGCCTGGGGCATGTCCGCCATGGCCTGCTTGAAGTGCGGGCTGTTGACGTGGTCTCCGGCGGCGTCGTCCTTGAAGGCTTCCACCAGGACGAACTCGTTGGGGTCGTCCACGCTGCGGGACCAGTCGAACCACAGGTTGCCCGGCTCCTCCCTGGTGGCTTGGGTAAAGTCGGCAACCAGGTCGAGCCACCGCCCGGACCATTCAGGCTTGACCTTGAACTTAACGACAATGAAGATCACGTTGGTGTTCCTTCCGCGGCGAGAGTGCGTGCCCCTTCAATGTACCGGGACGTGACATAGCGCTGCGCCGCGCGCGTGACGATGCCGCCGGCCGCGTAGAACCAGTTGGCAGGTTTGCTGAACGCCCGGATCCGCAGAAACACCTCCCCGCGGGCGCTGATTTCCACCTCGAAGGATTCCTCGCCCTTTGCCGGATGCCCGGGCAGCGTTCCGTACCCGAATCCGGCGGACTGCGGCATGTCCTCCCCGGCCGGTGCCCGGACCCACACCACCTGGCATGGCGCGTCCAGCCGGAAGGGCCCGGCGCCGAAGCCGCTCACCACCCGCGCCCCCGGCACCGCCACGGGGGAATCGGCACGGACGCGGAGCCCTGCCCTCCGCTGCAGCTCCCAGCCCAGGATGCCGTCCGCAATGCGCCGGTACACGGCAAGGCCCGTGCCCACCCTGACCTCCTTCAGCACGGTGGGGTAGCCCGCAGGCGCGGTGCCCTGCTCCGTGCTTCCGATGCCGGGATAGTTGAGCGCTCCGGCCGCCCCGCCCTTACTGCCCATCCGCGCCGTCCAGGCGGGCCCAGCCCAGCTGCTCCTGCTGCTTCCTGGTGAGGCCTGCCACCACCAGGTCATAGGAGTCCTCCACCATGTCCCTGATCATGCCGTCCGGCAATGCCCCGTCCAGCTGCACCCCGTTCCAGTGGGTCTTGTTCATGTGCCAGGCCCCGTTAATTTCAGGGTGCGCGGCGCGGAGCTGAACCGCCAGGCCCGGCTCGCACTTGAGGTTCACGTACCCGTCCTTCGTGTCCATTGAGGAGAGCGCGAAAACCTTGCCCCCGTTCCGGCCGCTGCCGGCAACATCGGCGCGGACTTTGAAGACGGCGGTCTCAGGCCCGAAAGGATAATCCTCGTACGCGCCGGGGAAGGAGAGGCAGATTTTCCTCAGAGCGTCCGGGTCCATGGAGGAAGCCTATAAAGCCATCGCGTCCGGTGCTAGTCTGCGAAGATGTCACACGATCAGGGGGCCATACCTGTTCTGGACCTGGCGACGGCGCGGCAGGCCGACGGGTCATTCCACCCGGACTTCATCGAGCAGCTGCGTTATGCCACCCATAACGTGGGCTTCTTCCAGATCACCGGCTACGGTGCGGCCAGCGGGCAGGCTGAACACCTCCTGGACGTCATCAGGCGGTTCTTCGACTTGCCGCTGGAAGAACGCATGAAGCTGGACAACCGGCTTTCGCCACATTTTCGCGGCTACACGCGGATGGGCACCGAAGTGACCCAGGGAAGGGCTGACGCCCGGGAGCAGATCGACTACTCGCCCGAACGGACGCCGGTAGCTGAGTATCCGGAGGACCAGCCGTACTGGCTGCTGCAGGGCCCCAACCTCTGGCCTGACGAATCCTTTCCCGAACTCCGGCCCGCCGCCATGGCGTGGGCGGAATTGATGTCCCGGGTGGGGATGGAACTGCTCAGGGCGATCGCCGTTTCCCTGCAGCTTCCGGAGGACTACTTCGACGAGCCGTTCCAGGGGTCGCCGGCCTGGATGGGCAAGCTGGTGCACTACGTGGGAGGAGTGGTGGAGGCCGCCGGCGACCAGGGCGTGGGCTCGCACGCGGACTACGGGTTCGTCACCCTGCTGCTCCAGGACGGCGTGGGCGGGTTGGAGGTCCTGCCTCCCGGAGCCACCGAATGGGTTCCTGTGGAGCCGGTACCCGGAGCGTTGGTGGTGAACCTTGGCGAGATGCTGGAAGTGGCTACGGAAGGGTATCTGGCGGCCACCATCCATCGCGTGCAGGCTCCCCCGCCAGGGGTGGACCGCTATTCCGTGCCCTTTTTCTGGTCGCCGCGGCTTGATGCCGTGATCGATCCTGTCCCGCTGCCACCAGAGCTGAAGGCGGCCGCGAGGGGAATCACCGATGATCCGGCCAATCCCCTGCTGTCGTCATTCGGCCTCAATATGCTCAAGGGCAGGATGCGCGCACACCCGGACGTCACCGAGCGGCACTATCCGGAGTTCATGAAGGGCTGAAATTTTCCCCTGTCAGAGGTTGAACTTCCAGGCCTGCTGGGCCGGGCAGCTGTCCATCACGACGTCCAGCCCCGCCGCCTTGGCCCGCTCCGCCGCAGCCTCATCAATGACTCCCAGCTGCATCCACACTGCTTTTGCTCCCACCGCGATCGCCTGGTCCACCACGGCCCCCACCTTTTGGGAGTTAACAAAGCAGTCGACGACGTCGATGGGCTGCTTTGACGCCGGAATGTCCAGGAGGCTGCGGTACCCGGTTTCGCCGTGGACGGCGTCTCCGGGGAGGTTGACCGGGATGATTTCCATGCCCAGGCGGTCCCTGATGAACAGCGCGGTATCGAAGGCGGCCCGCCACTCGTTGGTGCTGAGGCCAACGATGGCCCAGCGCCCTTTGGTGCGCATCAGGCGTTCAATGACTGCGGGATCGTTAGTGTGGCCCATGGGCCCAGCCTACGCGGAGAAGCAGGCGGTAAGGCCAACACCCCGCCAACCAGGGACCGCCTAGCGAATGAACTTTTCCAGCCACTTGGCCCCCGGCAGGACCTTTGCGACAGTGGAATCAGCGCCTCGCTGTGCTGCTGCCAGCTGCCCGGATTCGGCAAGAATTCCGGATGCAGGGCCAACCCCGCGCCCGGATTCTTCTTCGCCTGCATCCGGTGCGTTGCCAGGGCCGGTGCCCGGGTCCGCCCTGTCCGGCGAAGCAGCATTTGACCCGCCGTTTTGAGCGGCCTCGCCGCCGTTCTTCCCCGATTCCTTCTTCGCCAGGCCCGGTCCGTTGACGCCGGAAGGTACCCCCGAACCGTTCCGGACCTGCCCGGGCGATTGAGGCGAGGAAAGCTGCCCGGATCGCTGTGACTCCAGGGCCAGCGGAGAATCCTCGGCTGGCGGGGCTTCGTTGCCGGCCAGCCCGGCGTCACGCTGCGCAGGGACGTCGGTGCCGTCATCGTGATTGCCCTTCTGCAGGAACCCTGAGGTGGTGGCCTGGGGCGTGCGGATGGTCCAGGACGGCGCCCAGTCCTTGAGCATCTGCTGTATCGAGAGGCTGCCGGCAGGGGCGGAGCCGGCCGGGCTGGCCGCAACAGTACCCACACCCATGCCCATTCCAGCCACGAGCGCCAACCCGACGATCGTCGGACGGTGTGAACGGAGCCGGCGGCGCCTGCCGAGCTCGTCACCCGGGCCGTCCGCTGTGTCATGGCGGCGCCGGCCGGGGGCATCATCCAGTGCCGCATGAACGGGGGCGCCCAGCAGCGCTGCCAGCCGTCCCGATGGAACCGGCACAGGCAGGTCCGCCAACTGGCCTATGGCGAGGAGCGCGCGGCGAAGTTCCGCGTCCTGTGCCAGCCCTGCGTCGAGGAGCATCTCCTCCGCAACGGCGGCGAGGTGACGCGCTTGTGGTTTCATGGCTTCAGGTACTCCTTCACTTCCGCAAGGTCCCGCAGTTTGAGGAGCGCCCGGCGCTGGAGCTGCTTCACGGACCCCTCGCTCTTGCCCATGGCGTCCGCTGCCTGCTCGACGGTAAGTCCGGCCACAAGGCGGAGGGACAGTACGTCGCGCTGGTCCTGCGGCAAGGAATCAAGCAGTCCGAGGACTTCCTGCGGCGAAATACGCTCAAGGGCTTCTGATTCAGCCGACGAATCTTCCCGCTGGTCCAGCTCCGGCTCAAACGGCAGTTTGGCGGGCATCCGGCTTTGGCGCCGGTGGTCGTCCACCATCCTGGCGTGGGCCACCGAAAAAATGAATGTGCGGAGTCCTGCGGCTCCCCCGTGCACAGAGTCGAGGCGCGGCAGGATGGAAAGGAACACTTCCTGCATGGCCGCCTCCGGATCTTCGACTCCCCGGGCTGTCAGGTAGCCCAGGACCTGTGATGCATACGTCCGGTAGACAAGGCTGAAGACGGCTGCCCCGGCGGGCCCGTCCCGCAGGTCCTCGTCTGTCAGGGCATCAGTCACGGACGTAGTGCTTTCAGTCAAAAAGGGGTTCGTGTGAGCGGAGAAGCTGTCCGGCCTGCATAAGGCTCGGTTCCCCGCACAACTTTACCCCTCAGTAATCACCGTCCCGGACCGCCACGCGTACTCCGCCGGTCCCACACGGCAGCTGCCCCTGCCCTCGGAAAGTGAAAGAGCCGGCCTGGAACGTGATGGGGGACAAGTTCCAGACCGGCGCTACATAGGGGTAATCGCCCGGAAGGGCGGAAGGGTTACGCGTTTCCGAAAAAACTTTTGGAACTTTTTTGACGGCGGCCCGGCTGGAGGTTCAGCGGGCTGCTGCCGTGGTCCAGCGCGGCGGGTTTGCCTGCCGGCGGGACCCCTGAACGATGGCAAAAGGGTGCGTCCTGGCCGGGACACGCTGGTCTTCGCAGTCGGGCTGCGGCTTTGCGGGGACCGGTGCCGGCGCCGCGGCGGGGGCGGGCCTGGTGACCGCCCCGGCAGGGCAAAGATCGGTGACCAGTCCGGTGCCCGCGCATTCGCGGACGGCGGAGATTCCGGCCGCGAGGGCGGACTTGTCCTCAAAGGGCCCGGATACGGCCATCACCGTTCCATCCGGGGCCAGAAGCCTGAACCTGAAAAACAACTCTGAGTCAACAAAAGCTTCGAACTTTCCGGCCATGATAAATCCTCCCGGTTTGCGGGATCCTGTCCAGCGACGTCTTTGTCACGAACCGGTCCATGCACATCGCTGCGCCTGTGCCCGCGGGTTTGGTCGAACGAATTGGTGATCGCATCACGTGGTGCTGATAAGTCTGTCGTCCAGGTGCCCCGCCCCACAAGAGCTACCGCGTAAACCCTGTGTAAATTGCCGGACTTTTGGAAAAACAAAAGCGGCGGGCACCCGTGTGGGTGGCCCGCCGCCGTCGTAATTCCTGCCCCGGTCAGTCGTTGATGAGGTCGTTCACCACGATGGTCTGGTCCCGGTCCGGTCCCACGCCGATTGCGGAGAAGCGCGTGCCGGACAGCTTCTCAAGGGCGAGCACGTAGTTGCGCGCGTTTTCCGGCAGGTCAGCCAACGTACGGGCGCCGGTGATGTCCTCGGTCCAGCCCTCGAAGTACTCGAAGATGGGCTTGGCGTGGTGGAATTCGGTCTGCGTCATGGGCATTTCATCGTGCCGGACGCCGTCCACGTCGTAGGCCACGCACACAGGGATCTGCTCGATGCCCGTGAGCACGTCCAGCTTGGTGACAAAGTAGTCCGTGAAGCCGTTGACGCGGGAGGCGTGGCGGGCCAGGACGGCGTCGTACCAGCCGCAGCGGCGGGGACGGCCGGTGTTGACGCCGAACTCGCCGCCTGTCTTCTGCAGGTACATGCCCATCTCGTCAAAGAGTTCCGTGGGGAACGGGCCGGCGCCAACGCGGGTGGTGTACGCCTTGATGATGCCGATGGAGCGGGAGATGCGGGTGGGCCCGATGCCCGAGCCAACGGAGGCGCCTCCTGCCGTGGGGTTGGAGGAGGTGACGAACGGGTACGTCCCGTGGTCCACGTCCAGGAACGTCGCCTGGCCGCCTTCCATCAGGACAACCTTGCCCTCGTCCAACGCCGAGTTCAGGACCAGCGTGCTGTCGATGACCAGCGGGCGGAGCCGTTCGGCGAAGGACAGGAAGTACTCCACGATCTCGTCCACCACCACGCCGCGGCGGTTGTAGACCTTGACCAGGAGTTCATTCTTTTGGCGCAGCGACCCTTCCACCTTCTGGCGGAGGATGGACTCGTCGAAGACGTCCTGCACGCGGATGCCCAGGCGGGCCACCTTGTCCATGTAGGCCGGGCCAATGCCGCGGCCGGTGGTGCCGATGGCACGGCTGCCGAGGAAGCGTTCGGTGACCTTGTCCAGCACCTGGTGGTACGGGGCCACCAGGTGGGCGTTGGCCGAGACGCGGAGCTTGGAGGTATCGGCCCCGCGGGCCTGCAGGCCGTCAATTTCCTGGAAGAGGGCCTCGAGGTTGACCACGCAGCCATTACCGATAATGGGGACAGCGTTGGGGCTGAGAATGCCTGCCGGCAGCAGCTTGAGTTCGTACTTTTCACCGCCTACGACGACGGTGTGCCCGGCGTTGTTGCCGCCGTTTGGCTTGACGACGTAGTCAACACGGCCGCCCAGGAGATCGGTGGCCTTGCCTTTTCCTTCGTCGCCCCACTGGGCTCCTACGATCACAATTGCTGGCATGGGATCCTCCCCCATTCGTTCGGGCTGCCCGGTTGGCCACTGAGTGGCGGTCCTGCGCAGCGCCGTTCATGAGAATGCCCCGAACGTACCGGCCTTCGCTGGTCCGCGGGGCGGTGCAGCGACGCAAGAGTTCCGGGGCTCTTACCACCCAAGTTTAGCCGATGAGGGACTTTGTCCACTCGTTGGCCGCCGCGGTCCTTCCTGCAGGGTCAAAGGCTCCTGCGTAAGGACCGCGGCGGACTGTCAGCGTGGGCTGCTACTCGTCGTCTGCTTCCTCTCCCGGGCGGGAGGCCTGAGTGGCGAGGCTGTCCCAGAAGGAGGTGTCGGCGTCGGCAATTGAACCGTCAGCAATGGCGGCGGCGGTGGCGGTCAGCGTGGTCACGGTCTGCTTGATCAGGTAGCCGTTGCTCCGGAGCCCCAGGGCGTAGCCGTCCAGGTAGTGGTCGGACATGCCGCGCATCTCGAACAGGAGCGTTGCGATCCCGTATTCCACTGCGATGCCGTTGCGGCTGATGGTTTCAGCGCTGCCGCCCACGTACTTGCCCAGGTGGCCCCAGCCGGTGGAATCAACGTTGTGGAACACCACGGCGCCCAGCTGCTTGGACTTTTCCACCACGGCCGGATCAGCGTTGGGGGTGGTGGGGTACAGGATGGACCCCGACACCAGTTCACCGTCCCGCTGGCTGCGGGTGCCCTGGTGGTGCAGGTCGATCATGTAGTCCACGTTGTACTTGCGCATCACGTTGTTGTGCAGCGCCTGGGTCTCAGGCTGGACCTTGGCCACGTGGTCCCGGTTGAGGTCAACCTCCTCCGCGTTGTAACGGGTCATGTTCCGGTCGCCCTTGGCCAGGTAGTCGTCCAGCGGGAAGTTCACATCGCCCATGGCGCCGTCCGCGTTCAGCATGGGCACGATGAGGATGTTCACTCCGTCCAGGACATCCTGCGATTTGCCGGTGCCAAGGTGCTTGACGAACTCCAGCGCACCTTCGGTGGTGAGCTGCTCGTTGCCGTGCTGCTGCGTCAGGTAGAGGATGGTGGGCTTGGCCGGGTCCGAAATGTACTTGACCAGGTGGATGTCCCGGCCTTTCACCGTTTGGCCGATGACTTCCAGCTCCATGGCGGACTGGCGGGCATCCTGGTCTTTGAGGAACGAGACCATCTGGTCGTAGGTGGCAAGCTTCGATGTGGTGATCTGGCCGTTGCCGTCATAGTTGGGGCCCTCTCCGACGGCGAGCGCGGGTGCGGGCGCAGCTAGTGCCGCCAGGGCCAGGGCTCCCGATACTGCCAGGGTCCTGAAAGTTGCCAGGGTATTTCTCACGGTGCGGTACCTCTTCCGGTGCAGGTGGAGTGCGACCAGCCCGCCATGTCCCCCATCACGGGCTGTGACAAAAGACAACCAACCTGGATGAATCCTGTCAATGGATGTGACTGGATCCTGCAGGCAGTTATTACGTTCCGAAAAGAACGGCGTCCGGAGCCATCCCGGGCGGCTTTGGCCAACTGCCAATGAGTATTGGCTCGAAGCGACCGGCGTTTCGTTTGCCTGGGCTTGCTAAACTGGTAAAGGCCGACCAGGAATCGGCCCACCCCAATTAACCGCCGTTGATGAGCTGTGCCACCGTGCGCCCATTTTCGCCGGCGGAAGCACCATCAATCCCCGCAGGAGATCAAGCACTTCATGACAGCCCTGGCACCCGAATCCTTCCATGAGCAACTCCTGAGCCGCCGCTACGAACCCAACGTTGCTGCCGTCAACGAACTGTGCGATTCCCTGCAGGATGCCAAGCCCGGCACCGTGGTGCCCTACGTCGATCCCATGCACGATGTGGACGAGTGCCGCATCATCAGCCTGTACTCGAACATCGGCGAGGCAGACAAGTCCGGTTTCATCACCCCCGGGGACGAGGACGCCGCCACCCGGATGCTGGGTATCCAGTGGAAGCTGGGCCTGCGTCCCGAGTTCGTGATGCCGTGGAACGTCCACCCGTGGCACATCCCGGGCGAGGCAAACGGCAAATTCACCCCGGACCAGATCTCGGCAGGCCTTAAGCCGCTGCTGAAGTTCCTGGCGGTGGTTCCCCGCGCGTCGGTCATCGTTGCCCACGGCACGGAAGCCAACCGCCTGGCCAACCTGCTCCTGAAAACCGAAGTCCCACTGCTCTGGCGCCGCGGCCTGAAGACGTACAAGGTGCGCTCCCTCAGCGGCCGCGCCTTCGCCGGTTCACCTGCCCGCCAGGAGGAGTACCTCGAGGACATGCGGGTCGCCTACGCGGACGCGATGGCGCGGACAGGGCTGCAAAAGGCAAGCTAATCCGGCTCCGGACCCTTAAGCCGAACGACGGCGGGCGGCCACTTTTCTCGAAAAGGTGACCGCCCGCCGTCGCGCTTTAATAAACGCGGGTTACTTGCCTTCGATGGCCGCCTTGGCCTCCGGGTCGGAATCGTTGAGGAACTTCTCGATCCGTTCCGGCTCCTCCGCTTCGCCAATCGCAGCCGAGGCGCGGCCGAGCGAGTACAGTGCCCGCAGGAAACCCCGGTTGGGTTCGTGCTCCCAGGGAATGGGACCGACGCCCCGCCAGCCGTTGCGGCGCAGCGAGTCCAGGCCGCGGTGGTAGCCCACGCGCGAGTAGGCGTAGGAATCGATGGTCCGTCCTTCTGCCCAGGCCTCTTCCGCCAGCACTGCCCACAACAGCGAGGATGTGGGGTGCTTGGCCACCAGGTCCAGGGCTTCCTGGCCCGCTTCGAGCTGCTGGTAGACCTCAGTCTCGGCAGGCAGGAGCGTGGGCTCGGGGCCCATCAGGTTCCTACGGAACTCATCGGACATTCCTAGAAGGTCTTTCCGGCGGAACCGAGCTGCTTGGTGGCTTCCACAACGCGGGCCGCCAGTCCTGCTTCGGCGGCTGCGCCCCAGACGCGGGGATCGTAGGTCTTCTTGTTGCCCACTTCGCCGTCAACCTTCAGGACGCCGTCGTAGTTCTTGAACATGTGGTGTGCCACGGGACGCGTGTAGGCGTACTGGGTGTCGGTGTCGATGTTCATCTTGATGGTGCCGTAGGAGACGGCGTCCGCGATTTCCTGGTCCGAGGAGCCGGAACCGCCGTGGAAGACGAGGTCGAACGGGTTGTCCTTGCCGATCTTGGCGCCCACCTGGGCCTGGATGTCCTTGAGGATCTCCGGGCGGAGCTTGACGCCGCCGGGCTTGTAGACGCCGTGGACGTTGCCGAAGGTCAGTGCGGTGATGTAGCGGCCGTTCTCGCCGGCGCCCAATGCCTCAACGGTGGCCAGGGCGTCCTCGACGGTGGTGTAGAGCTTTTCGTTGATCTCGTTCTCAACACCGTCCTCTTCGCCGCCCACGGTGCCGATCTCCACCTCGAGGATCATCTTGGCGGCAGCAGTGCGCTCCAGCAGTTCCCGTGCGATGCGCAGGTTCTCCTGCAGGGTCTCGGCGGAGCCGTCCCACATGTGCGAGTTGAACAGCGGGTTACGGCCGGCCTTGACCTCAGCCTCGGAAGCGGCCAGCAGGGGCAGGACAAAGCCGTCCAGCTTGTCCTTCGGGCAGTGGTCGGTGTGCAGCGCGATGTTCACGCCGTAGTTCTTCGCCACTTCGCGGGCGAACGCCGCGAAGCCCAGCGAACCGGCAACCATGTCCTTGGTGGACGCGCCGGACCAGTAAGCCGCACCGCCGGTGGAAACCTGGACGATGCCGTCGGACTCAGCTTCGGCGAAGCCGCGGAGGGCGGCGTTCAGCGTCTGCGAGGACGTCACGTTCACGGCCGGGAATGCGAAGCCGCCCGCCTTTGCGCGGTCGATCATCTCGGAGTAGATCTCTGGGGTTGCAATGGGCATGCTGACTCCTATGCTGAGGTTCGTCTTTGGGTTGGTAACCCTGGAGTACCGCTTACGGCTAGCACCATCCTAGTCATTTCCGTGCGGCCTGTGCTCCCGGTTACGCCCGCATCCCAAACCCGCAAGCCCGGCGCAAGCTACACGTGCTGGTTGAACACGTGCCGGCGCACCCAGGCGTGCATGGCGATGGCCGCGGCAGAGGCTGCGTTGATGGACCGGGTGGAGCCGAACTGCTCGATGGACAGGGTGGCCACGGCAGCCTCGTGGACCTCCGGCGTCAGCCCGGGTCCTTCCTGGCCGAACACCAGGACGCAGTCCCTGGGCAATTCATACGTCTCCAGCGGCACGGAGTCCGGGAAAATGTCGATCCCGATAATCGCCAGCCCCTCCCCCTGCGCCCAGGCCACGAAGTCCGCCACAGTGGGGTGGTGCCGGACGTGCTGGTAGCGGTCGGTGACCATGGCGCCCCGCCGGTTCCACCGGCGTCGTCCGATGATGTGCACTTCCTTGGCGAGGAACGCGTTGGCCGTCCGCACCACGGTGCCGATGTTGAGGTCGTGCTGCCAGTTCTCGATGGCGACGTGGAAGTTGTGGCGCCTGGAGTCCAACTCCGCCACAATCGCCTCGTGCTTCCAGTAGCGGTACTTGTCCAGGACGTTGCGGCGGTCGCCGTCGGCGAGGAGATCGGGGTCCCAGTGGTCGCCTTCGGGCAGTTCGCCTTCCCAGGGCCCGACGCCGACCTCCGCCTTTTCAGGGGCAGCCTCCTCAGGTTCGGGCTGCTGGGGGTCGGACGTCATGCCGGGCGTTTGGTTCACCCCTCAACACTAGACTGGACCTTTCGGGCTTTCATCACAGGCATCACACGCGGAGGTAGGCATGGCAGACGAGGACAAGGTCAAGGGATCACCGGCGGTATACCGCAGCGGCCAGGAGATTGAATGCTGGCTGACGGACATGGACGGCGTGCTGGTCCACGAGAACCAGCCGATCCCCGGCGCCGCTGAGCTTATCCAGCGCTGGGTGGACACCTCCAAGCGCTTCCTGGTGCTGACCAATAACTCCATCTTCACCCCGCGCGACCTTGCTGCGCGCCTGCGCTCCTCCGGCCTCGAAATCCCCGAGGAGAACATCTGGACCTCCGCCCTGGCCACCGCGCAGTTCCTCAAGGACCAGGTGCGGGGCTCGGAATCCGGAAACCGCGCCTACACCATCGGCGAGGCAGGACTGACGACGGCGCTGCACGAGGCAGGCTTTATCCTCACGGACCAGAACCCGGACTTCGTGGTGCTCGGCGAGACGCGCACGTACTCTTTTGAAGCCATCACCATGGCCATCCGCCTGATCCTCGCGGGCGCCCGGTTCATCGCCACCAACCCGGACGCAACCGGCCCTTCCAAAGACGGACCCATGCCTGCCACCGGAGCCATCGCGGCCCTGATCACCAAGGCCACCGGACGTGAGCCGTACATCGTGGGCAAGCCGAACCCCATGATGTTCCGTTCGGCGATGAACCAGATCGACGCCCACTCCGAGACCACCGCCATGATCGGGGACCGGATGGACACGGACATCATCGCGGGCATGGAGGCGGGGCTCCACACCGTCCTGGTCCTCAGCGGCATCACCCACAAGGACGACATCGCTGCCTACCCCTTCCGGCCGAACCAGATCCTGAACTCCGTGGCGGACCTGAAGAACCAGATCTAGAACACCGTCACCCGGGAGCCGCCGCGCGGCAGCGGGAAGTGCTCATCCAGCAGTTCTTCCAGGATGGGCCGGTAGACGCCGGGGTTCCAGCCCGGGCTCGCATGGGCCGGCCTGGCGCCCTCTGTCTGCAGGGAGCTTGACACCATGTTCGCCTTGAAAGCTACGGCCCAGGCCTCCACGGCCGTCTGGTACCGGACGGTGCGGTCGCTGGGGTTGCCGATGTAGGCCATCTTGGCGCCGCCCAGTTTGTCCGCGAACCGGCTGCCCTCGAAGTGGTAGATGTACGCCGACTCGGACTGGATGAGCACGCTGGACGGGGCGATCGGCGACAGCTGCTCCAGGGTCTGGTCAAGGATCTGGCGCCAGCTCCGTTCGTCCTTATGGATGACCCGCTCCCCCAGCTCGTAGCCGCCGCGGAGGGTGGACGGGAACCGGAAACCGCGCTCATAAAGGAACACGACGCCGTCGAACCAGCTCTGGTCCAGGACGTCATGCTTGCTGTAGGGGCTGGAATCGAGAACGATGAACTGCACCTCCACGCCATGGATCTCCCGCAGGCGCGCGGCCACCTGGGTGGCCACCATCCCGCCGAAGCTGTGGCCGTAGAAGAACAACTTGGTGAGCTTCTGCGCCCGGACATGTTCGATGACCGCAATCACGATCTCGTCAATGTCCAGGCCCTGGTTGGAATACCCGACGGCGGCAAGCCGTGCGCGCTTGTTCAGCGCGCCGCGGAGGGAGTTGAGGATCCACTGGGCTTCTTCCCAGCTCGTCTTATAGCCGGGAAAAAGGAACCAACTGGCATCGCGGTAGTAGAGATCGCCGAAGCCGTCATCAACGGGCAGGATCCTATTGGTCCGGCGCTGTGACTGCACCTGGCGGGTCAGCAGCATGTCCGCAGCGAGCAGTCCCGACGCACCGGCTCCCGACAGGAACCCGCGCCGGGAAAACTGTTTGAGGGCAGCACCTTCCGCCAGCAGCCGGGCCCCCGGAACCCCGGGCCGGTCCTGCGGACTTACCTCCCCCTCATACGGCACGCCTCTACCGTAGGCACACCTGAAGTTACCGCCGCAAGACGGCGCCCGTAACCATTGAGTGACGCCATGCAGCCAGCGGCGCTCAGCTGGCCGCCTGCCCCTCCGAGGCTGGAAGTGCTGCGCCGGAATCCTCCTGGCGTCGCCGCAGCTCTTCTCCAATGTCGTTGTAGCGGCCCAGCAGGTCCGAACCCGGGAACGCTTTCGGGCTGTCCAGCAGGGCAAAGATGGAGTCACTCGCGGTCAGCAGTTCCGCTTCCGAATACTCTTCCAAGGGCCGGCCGCACAACTCTTCCAGGCGGCCGACGGGCACCAGCGGAAACTCCTCGGCAAGGTCCTCGGCGTCCCCGCACCCGTCGGCCAGCCCTTCGATGAGTGCAAGCTCGGGTCCATCTGGATCGTTGCACCCGGCCCGATCCCCGCTGCCACGGGAGACATCCAGGGAAACGCCGTCGCCATAGATTCCAGGCAGCGTACCGGTGTCAATGGCATTCAGGTCGCTCCGCAGGCCGGCGAGGGCGGCGGACTCCACCAGCTCAGCCCCGGAAAGGTCAACGTGGATGTGGGAGCGGATGCCCATCCGCCTGATCCGTCGAATAATGTGGGCAAGTTCGGGCCGGGAGCCTTGATTCAGGCTTCCCCGGACACCGATCCGGACAATGTCGCCGGGGACATCGAGGTTAATAAAGGCATTTAGGGCGCGGTCCATAGGTACTCCAAAAGAGGTGTCTATGGCCGACGGCTCAACCTCGGTAAGCGTAACCTCCCCCGAAGCCCCGCACAACCCGTCAGTAACAAGGAAGGGAGCCTGCTATGCGCTCTGGTCCGCCTGGACTTTCCCCGGTTCCTGGAAGTGGGTCCGGGTGCCAGCACCGCCAATCGAATCAACCAAGGACCTGGCAATGTCCCTCAGCTTGGTGTTCGTGTTGCTGGACGCCTCTGTCAGGATGGCGACTGCAGCCTCCTGGCTGCACCTGTTCTGGGCCATCACAATGCCGATCGCGATGTCGATGATGGTGCGGGACTCCAGGGTGGCCCGGAGGTTTGCCGCGCTGTCGGTGTGAAGCGAGAAGCGTACGGCCAGCCGCAGCGCCTGGGAGATCTCCCGGGTGAATTCACGCGCCCTGGCAGTGGCACGCTCATCGAACTTGTGCGGGGCATCGGAGTACAGGTTCAGGGCCGCCTTCGCTTCCCCCTGCAGGTTGAAAGGCAGGGACAGCACGGACCGGAGGCCGTGGGAGGCCACGGCTGTTGCGTAGTCAGGGCCCCAGCGGTTCTCCTCGAACAGGTCCGGAACGTGGACTTCGCGCTCCTCCTGGGCGGCGGTGAGGCACGGTCCCTGCGAGAGCGAATACTGGATCTGGTCCACTTCCCGGGCCGAATCGCTGCTCCAGCCGATGGTGGCAGCCTTGCGGTCGCGGAGCAGCGTGATGCCGCAGAGCGCGTCGTCGCCGTCGCCGGCCATTTGGTGCGCGGAAAAGCGGGCGAGCTCGTTGAGGAAGTCCTCGAAGTCGGCACTCTCCAGGATCAGGTTCTGGACCTGGTCGGTGGTGCTCAAAGGCTGTTCAGGGGGGAGCATGGTGCACGTTCTCCGTACGGGATAGAGGGTTACCGCAAATGATAGAGCAGCCCCACGGCCCGGTCCACACCGCGGGCGGCCCAAGGCCGGCCCGCGAGGCGAACGTAACGGGAAAGGCTAGGAAAGCCCCAGCTCATCCTTGCCGAAGGCGAACAGGTAAGGCACACCGGTTTCCGCTTCGATCTTTTCCTTGGCGCCCGTATCACGGTCCACGATGACGGCCACAGCCACCACGTTGCCGCCAGCCTTCCGGACGCCCTCCACGGCCGTCAGGGCCGAGCCGCCGGTAGTGGATGTGTCCTCCAGGACCAGCACTTTCCGCCCTTCAACCGACGGGCCCTCCACCTGCCGGCCCATGCCATAGGACTTCTGCGCCTTGCGGACCACAAACGCGTCGACGGTCCGACCTGCGTCCGCTGCAGCGTGCATGACCGCGGTACCCACCGGGTCCGCGCCCATGGTGAGTCCGCCGGCGCACTCAAAGTCGATCCCGGCGTCGTCCGCCAGGGCCAGCATCACCTGGCCAACCAGCTTGGAGGCCTCGTGGTGCAGCGTGATGCGGCGCAGGTCGATGTAGTAGTCAGCCTCGGCTCCGCTGGAGAGGATCACCTTGCCGCGGACCACGGCGAGTTCCTTGATCAGTTCCAGCAGTCGGGCGCGGGCGGCTGCAGTATCCACTGCAGTGTCACTGGGGGAAGTCATGGACTCCAGTTTAGTGGGGGCGGCCCGGTGTGGATGCTTGAGCGTTGTTGACACTGCTGGCTAGGCTGGTCCCCATGCGCGAACTCCAGGCCAGCATCATCAAAGAAATGGGCGTACAGCCCCGGATCGATCCTGCCGGGGAGGTACGCAAGCGCGTCACGTTCCTGAAGCATTACCTGAAGGCCACCCATACCAAGGGCTTCGTTCTGGGCATTTCCGGGGGGCTGGACTCTTCCCTGGCGGGCAAGCTGGCCCAGCTGGCAGTCGAGGAGCTAGAGGCCGAGGGGGTGGAAGCCAACTTCGTGGCGGTTCGCCTGCCCTACGGCGTCCAGCATGACGAGGAAGACGCCCAGGCTGCCCTCGACTTCATCAAGCCCAAGACGGAGTGGACGTTCAACATCTCCGCGGCGGTTGACGGTTTCGAGGATGAGTTCGAAAAAACCGTTGGAACGGAAATTTCCGACTTCCACAAGGGCAACACCAAGGCGCGGACCCGCATGATCGCCCAGTACGCCCTGGCCGGAGAACACAATTACCTGGTCATTGGCACGGACCACGGCGCCGAGTCCGTAACGGGCTTCTTCACCAAGTACGGCGACGGCGGCGCGGACATCCTGCCGCTGTTCGGCCTGAACAAGCGGCAGAACCGTGCCCTGCTGGCCGAGCTCGGCGCCCCGGCCCGAGTATGGGAAAAGGTGCCCACCGCGGACCTGCTGGACGACAGGCCGGGCCGCACCGATGAGGACGAGCTGGGCCTGAGCTATGACCAGATCGACGACTACCTGGAAGGCCGGGATGTTCCCGAGTCCGTGGCCAAGTCGATTGAAGAAAAGTACCTGCGCACCCGGCACAAGCGCACGGTCCCCGTGACCATCTTTGACACCTGGTGGAAGAGCGAGGGTCCGGAGGAGCCGCGGGCCGGGCTGTAGCCCGCCGCAGCCTCCCCCACCATCAGGGGAGGCACGACGGCGCGCCGCACCGAGAGGGTCGGTGCGGCGTCGTGCTTTGCCCTGGAAGGCAGGAGAGACTCAGCGGGGCAGGCGGGCCTTCTCGCCGCCCAACTGCTGCGTGATCCGGTGGGCCTCCGCCATCAGCAGGCCGCCCAGTTCTTCCTGCCGGTCGGGCTTGAACCGCGGCTCGATTCCGGTGAGTGAGAGGGCCCAGGCGGGCCGGCCGGCCTGATCGAACACCGCCGCGCCCATGCCCCAGCTGCCTTCCAGGACCAGCCCGGGATTCACCGAGTAGCCCTCCAGCCGGGTCCGGGCAAGGTTGGCCCGGACCAGTTCCTCCGTGTGGGCGGCGGCGAAACTGCCGGCGTGTTCCACCCAGTGGCTGAACAGCTCCTCCTGCTCGGCCTCGGGCAGGAAGGCCATGATTGCTGTGCCCGCGGAGGCCACGCCGAGGGGGAACCGCACGCCCTCGTGCAGCACGAAGGACCGGACCGGAAAGCTGCCTTCCTCACGCAGCAGGCACACCGTTTCGGAACCACGCCGGATGGAGAAGAACGCACTCTCGCCGGTGGCTTCGGCAAGCCGGCGGAGGCTGGGCCTGGCGATGTCCTCCAGCGGAAACCTAGCCGACGCCACTGATCCCATCAGGAGGATCTCGGGCCCTAAGACCCAGTTGCCGCTTCCGGCATCGTGGTCGAGCAGCCCCTCGGAAGCCAGGGAGGAGAGGAGCCGGTGGACCGTGGGCCTCGTGAGGCCTGATTCCTGCACCAGCGCGGCCAGGGACATCCCCTCCGCGCTGCGACCGACCAGCCGCAGCAATCCGGCGATGCGGCTTACCACTTGGGCTCCCTGCACGGGAATTTGGCTCATTTCACTCCTTCGATGTCCATAATGTGGATTGTGATTAGCGTACCGTCCACACTGTAGAACGGGCTAGTTTCGGCATCCTGCGACCACCTTGACACCCCCAAAGACTCCCCGTACTGTCCCTTTCCAGACCTACTGTCCACAAAGTGGATGACTGCAGGACACTCAATGAGGAGACGCCATGACCAAACTCCAGCCAACTGCCGCCGCCGCACTGGAAGGGGGCCTGCGGGACGGCATAACCCTGGCTGTGGGCGGATTCGGCCTCAGCGGCATACCCGCAGACCTGATTGAAGCGGTGCGCGATTCCGGGGTGAAGGACCTGACGGTGGTCTCGAACAACATGGGTGTGGACGGCAAGGGCCTGGGCATCCTGATCGAGGCCGGCCAGGTCCGCAAGGTCATCGCAAGCTATGTGGGCGAAAACAAGCTCTTTGCGGAGCAGTACCTGGCCGGACGGCTTGAGGTTGAGTTCACGCCGCAGGGAACCCTGGCCGAGCGCCTGCGGGCAGGCGGCGCCGGCATCCCTGCTTTCTACACCAGGACCGGCGTGGGAACCCTGGTTGCCGAAGGCAAGCCGCACGAGGTGTTCGACGGCGAAACGTACGTCCAGGAGCGGGCCATCCGGGCCGACGTCGCGCTTGTCCACGCGCACACCGCGGACACGGACGGTAACCTCACGTACCGCTACACTGCCCGCAACTTCAACCCCGTCATTGCAACGGCAGGGCTGCTGACCATCGCGGAGGCGGAAGTCATCGTCGAACCAGGGGCACTGGACCCCAACCACATCGTCACGCCCGGCGTGTACGTCCAGCGGCTTGTCCAGGCCAGCAGCAGGATCAAGGACATCGAGCAGCGGACCGTCCGGCCGCGCGTCATGTCCGTAGCTGCCGAACCACTGGCCGTCTGAAAACCGAACCCACCGAGGAGTACATCATCATGGCTTGGACCAGGGATGAAATGGCTGCCATCGCAGCCGAAGAACTGAACGACGGCGACTACGTCAACCTGGGCATCGGCATCCCCACGCTGGTGGCCAACAACCTGCCCGAGGGCGTGCGGGTGGTGCTGCAGAGCGAAAACGGGCTGCTGGGCATGGGACCGTTCCCGTACGAGGGCGAAGAGGACGCCGACCTCATCAATGCGGGCAAGCAGACTGTCACCGTATTGCCGGGCGGAAGCATTTTCGATTCCGCCACCTCCTTCGGCATGATCCGCGGCGGCCACGTGAAGGTCGCCATCCTCGGCGCCATGCAGGTTTCCGGCAGCGGCGACCTCGCCAACTGGACCATCCCCGGCAAGATGGTCAAGGGCATGGGCGGGGCCATGGACCTGGTGGCCGGTACGCCGCGGGTGGTGGTCCTCACCGAACACAACGCCAAAGACGGTTCGGCCAAGATCGTGCGGGAGTGCACGCTTCCACTGACCGGCCTCGGCGTGGTGGACCGGATCATCAGCGACCTCGCAGTGTTTGACCTTGTGAAGAACGGGCAGGCACCAGGAGGCGGCCGGCAGCTCACGCTGACCCGCCTCGCGCCGGGGGTCACCGTGGAGGAGATCCGCGAAAAGACGGAAGCGGAGTTCGCTGTCGCATTGGAAGAAACAGCCCTGGAAGGAGCTTCAGCATGAGCCTCAAGGAACAGTTCGGCAAGGATGTCCTGCTCACGGGCTGGGGCCACAGCCGATTCGGCAAACTGACGGACGAGACCCTGGAATCCCTGATCGTCCAGGTGTCCGCCGAAGCCATCAGCAATGCCGGCATCGAGCCCGGCCAGATCGACGAGATTTACCTCGGGCAGTTCAACTCCGGCATGATGCCGCTGGCGTTCCCGTCGTCGCTGGCGCTGCAGGTCTCCCCCGACCTGGCGAACGTCCCCGCCACGCGCGTGGAGAACGCCTGCGCCTCTGGTTCCGCTGCCTTCCAGCAGGGCACCAAGTCGCTGCTGGCGGGCACGGCCAAGACCGTGCTGGTGATCGGCGCGGAGAAGATGACCCACGCGGGCGCCGAAGTTGTGGGGGCGGGTCTGCTGGGCGCCGACTATGACATGGCCGGCAAGGCGTCCACCACTGGATTCACCGGGCTCTTCGCCGAGGTGGCCAAGCACTACGGGAAGCGGTACGGCGACGGGAAACTGGGCGACGTCCTGGGCAGTATCGCCGCCAAGAACCACCGCAACGGCGTGGACAATCCCTATGCCCAGCTCCGCAAGGACCTCGGCGAGGACTTCTGCCGCACCGTCTCGGACAAGAACCCCATGGTGGCCGATCCCCTGCGCCGCACGGACTGTTCCCCCGTCTCGGACGGTGCCGCCGCCGTCGTGCTGTCAACCTCCGCAACCGGCGGTGCCACTGCGCCCGTGCGGCTCGCAGGCTTTGGCCACGCGAACGATTTCTTCCCCGCGGCCCGCCGTGACCCCGTGGCCTTCGAGGCCACCCGCGCCTCGTGGCAGCGCGCGCTGGCGATGGCCGGCGTCGGGCTGGCGGACCTGGACTTCGCCGAAGTCCATGACTGCTTCACCATCGCCGAACTGCTGATGTACGAGGCCATGGGCCTGACGGAGCCCGGCCAGGGCGCCCGGGCCATCGAAGAAGGCTGGGTGTACAGGGACGGCAAGCTGCCCGTCAACGTCTCTGGCGGCCTCAAGGCGAAGGGCCACCCCGTGGGCGCAACCGGAGTCTCCCAGCACGTCATCGCCGCCATGCAGCTCACGGGGACCGCGGGCGACATGCAGCTCGCCGCCCCCCGCCGGGCTGCCGTCCAGAACATGGGCGGCGTGGGCATCGCCAACTACGTCAGCGTGCTCGAGGCCGCCTGAACTCCTAGCCGCGGTGACGGAGCAGGTTGGCGATCTCCGTAAAGCCCAGGCGTTCGGCATTCTGGAGGGCGGTCCTGCCCTCCGGATCGCGGATTTCCGGGTCGGCGCCGGCTGCAAGGAGAAGCCTGACCACCTCCTGCTGGCGGGGACCGCCGCTGTTCAGCAGGATGGCCTCCTGCATGGCGGTCCAGCCCAGGTTGTTGACGTGGTTGACAGGCACGCCGGCGTCGATCAGGATCCGGACAGTGTCCACGTGGCCGTGCTCGCTGGCCGGGATCAGTGCGGTGCCGCCGTAACGGTTGGTGCTGGCGACGTCGGCTCCGGCCGCCAGCGTCAATCCGAGCACCTCGTTGAATCCTTCGGCGCCCGCGTACAGGAAAGCCGAGTCCTGGAGTGCGTCCTTGGCGTTGACGTTCCCGCCGCGGCGAATCAGCTCCCTGACCAACGGGACGTCGTTGGCCTTGGCAGCAGTGACGAGGTCCTGGTCGAGTTGCGCCTGTTCCCCGGCGGACAGGGCCGGCGGGGGAGGCGCGGCAGGCGCCGTTGCAGGAGGCCCCCCTTTCGTGCTTCCAGGGGACGACGGCGGAGCAGCCTGCGGCGGGCGGGCCTCCTTCGGCCCCGCCTGGCACGCCGTCATGGACAAGGCCAGGGAAAGGACCAGGCCAAGCGCCCCGGACCTCAAAACCGGCATCATTCCGCGCCGCCCAGCCTACTGGCCGGCAGCAGCGGCAGCGATGGCATCAGCGCCGGCTGCAGCACAGGCTTCATCCAGGGCACCGTCCGGAGCGCCGCCGACGCCGATGCCGGCCACCGAAACACCATTGACCTTCAGCGGGAGGCCGCCGGCCAGGAACAGCGTGCCCGGAAGGTCCGCGATGCTGGGGCCCGTTCCGTTGATCCGCTTGGCGAGCTCGCTGGTGGGGGTCCCGAAGGCTGCCGCCGTGTAGGCCTTCTCCCGGGCGGCCTCAATCGTGTGTTCGGCCGCATTGTCGCCCCGCAGGAGTGCCTGTACGGTCCCGAAGCGGTCCACCACCGCCACAGTCACGAACGGCAGGTTGTCCGCCTGGCACTTAGCCAGCGCGGCCTGGACAGCCTTGGCCGAGGCGCCCACCGAAATGCGGTTCTGCTGCACCACGTTGGCGGGCACAGGCTGGATGTCAACGGCGGGGACGGCCGACGGGGCAGGCCCGGCGCCCGCATTCGCGGCAGCCGTCACCCCGGCGGTCAGGGCAAGGGCGCCGGCGGCTGCCGCGGCGACTACTTTTGTGGACTTTTTCATGGTGTTTCCTTTGGTCGGCCATCGCTTGAAGCGGGTACGTTTTCCATCCTTCCGCCCCGGATGCCTCCTGCCATCGGGCCTTCGGCTGCTTACCGCTGCTCCATAAAGCCAGCCGTATCAGCCAAAAGGCGGAGAGACGCCGCAGGGACCCGGGCAATAACATGGTGGATACCGTTCCTTCCATCCCGAACCGGAATCCCCATGCCCACCCGAGCGTCCGTTCCATCCCCGGCCGAGGCCTCCGCAGAGAGCCAACCACCCTCCCTGGTCCGGTCCAGCACCCCGTCCGCTGTACCGTCCGCAGGCGGCCTGCCGGGCCGGGCGTCCCTGGCCGGCATCGGCTTGGCCGTTCATCTTGGCTTCGCGCTGCTGCTGGTGGCGTCGCTGGTCCGCTACGTGATGCGGCACAGCCCGGCGGACAACCTGATGGTCCTCGGACTGGCCGCCGTCGCCTGCCTGTTGTACGCCGTCGTGGCCGTGCTGGCCCGGCGCGGGCACCCCGGGGCTCCATGGATGTTCGCCCTGGTGGCAGTCTGGGCAGTCCTGGTGGTTGCAGCTCCGAGCTTTGCCTGGTGCTCGTTTGCGCTCTTCTTCCTTAGCCGCTACGCCCTGGCCGGCGCCGCGGCGTACGCCGCGGCTGGAATCACGGCCGCTGCCACCGCTGCCGGCCTGTTCCGGATGAGCGGCGGCACGGACCTGGCCATGCTCCTCGGCCCGCTGGCCGTGGGCGCCATGCTGACGCTCATCTATGACCGGATCCAGCACGACGCCGAAGAGCAGCGCCGCCTGCACGCCGAGGTTTCACTGGCCCAGGAACAGCTGGCGGCGAGCGAGCGGCGCGCGGGCACCATTGCCGAGCGGGAACGGGTCTCCCGGGAAATCCACGACACCGTTACCCAGGGGTTGGCCAGCAGCCTGCTCCTGCTCGAGGCCGCAGGGCGGGCCTGGCCAAGTGACGCGGCGCGGCGGGATCTCCGCGAAGCCACTGTGCTGCTGCGGGGCAACCTGTCCGAGACCCGCAGCCTGGTGCACGAGCTCGCGTCCCCGGGCCTGGACGCGTCCCCGCTGCCCGAAGCCCTGCTCCTCGCGGCACGGCAATATGTTCCGGAGGCCAGGCTCCTCGTCACCGGGGAGCCACGTCCTGTGTCCCCGGAGGTCCGCCACGCGCTGCTGCGGGTAGTGCAGAGCGCCGCCTCCAACATCCGGCTGCACGCCTCCGCGGGCGCAGCCGCCGTGACCCTCGGCTTCCTTCCGGAGGCGGTCACCCTGGACATTTACGACGACGGCGCAGGCTTCGACCCGGCGGCGGCAGCACCGCCGTCGGACGCCGGCGGTTATGGGCTGCGGGCCATGCGGCAACGGGTGGAGCAGCTGGGCGGCGTTCTTTCGGTGCAAAGCGCGCCCGGGGAAGTGACCATCGTGGCCGCCCAGTTGCCTTTGCCCCCCGCCGGACAGGGCACTGCGGACACTGCAGGGGCACCGGCATGAGCGCGATCACCGTCCTGCTGGTGGACGACCACCTGGTGGTGAGGAGCGGGCTGCGGGCCCTCCTGGGGACGCAGCCCGACCTGCAGGTGATCGGAGAGGCAGCATCCGGGGAAGAAGCGGTGGAGCGGGTGCAGCAGCACTCCCCGGCCGTGGTGGTCATGGACCTCGCCATGGGTTCCGGCATGGACGGGATCGAGGCCATCAGGAAGATCCGCAAACGCAACAGTGGCCAGGCGATCCTCGTGTTCACCACGTACGACTCCGACGCGGATATTGTGCGGGCAGTCGATGCCGGCGCCATGGGATACCTGCTGAAGGATGCAGCTCCGGAGGAAATCTTCGCTGCCATCCGGGGAGCGGTCCAGGGCAAGAGCGTCATGAGCCCGCCCGTGGCGTCGCGGCTGTTCCAGCAACTGCGCAATCCGGAGGAAATCCTCACTCCCCGGGAGGCCGAACTGCTGAGCCTCCTCACGGAGGGACTGAGCAACCGCGAACTCGGCCGGCGCCTTTTTATCTCGGAAGCCACGGTGAAGACGCACCTGGCCCACATCTACGCCAAGCTCGGGGTGGACACCAGAGCGGCCGCAATTGCCACCGCCATCCGACGCGAAGGCATGCGTTGACCTCGCCAAATGTTGCCCAACCCTTGCAAGCGCGGCTTCCGCCCCGTACGTTGGGGACTGCGGGGGACGTTCTCCGCGCACTTCGGGCTTATTGCCCGGGGAGAGAATCAGAGTCACACGAAGGAATGCAGCCATGGCAACAGGCACAGTTAAATGGTTCAACGCCGAAAAGGGTTTTGGCTTCATTGCCCCCGATGACGGGTCCGCTGACGTTTTCGCCCACTACTCGGCAATCGCCAGCAGCGGATACCGTTCACTCGATGAGAACCAGAAGGTTGAATTCGATGTGACCCAGGGCCCCAAGGGCCCGCAGGCAGAGAACATCCGCCCGCTCTAAGGCTTAGGTGACCTCCGGCTCTGCCGGGGAAACCCTGTACCAGGCAGCGGCCCCTTCAGCATCATGCTGGAGGGGCCGCTGTTTTGCTCCCCCACGTCAGCCCCGTCGCTTCTCCCCCGATTCCGGTTGGGGTTTGGGACAATTGGAGGGTGATGGGACAGGACCAGGGCCAGGATCCCTGGGAGGAGTTCGACAGGCTGGGGCCGGCGGTGCCTGACCGCGTTCCCGGGCACCCCGGCGGGGAACCCCTCGGCTTCGGTTTCCGTACCGGCGTGCGCAGCGCACGCGTCGCCATCGGATTTGCCGTCTACACCCTCGCGCTGGGGACCATCCTGGCCCTGACCGGATGCATCTTTTTCGCCGCCCGCGGGCAATGGCTGCTCGTGGGACTGATGCTCGCCATCGAGGCAGTCTTCATTTTCGCGTTCAGGAGGCTTGTGGCGCAGGCCCGGAACCGGTCAGCCCGGCACCGTCCGCGCGGCCATGGTTTTCCCGAACAACCTGCTTGACCTTGACGCAGCGTCAACCCCTACGCTCGAAGCATGGATGCAGCGGAAGGTAAGGCCGGCCCGGACTGGGCCATCCAGGACATCGCCAGGATGGCCGGAACCACCAGCCGTACGCTGCGCCATTACGGCGACATTGGGCTGCTGAAGCCCAGCCGCGTGGGCAGCAACGGCTACCGGTACTACGACGCCGCCGCCCTCCTGCAACTGCAGCGGATCCTCCTCCTGCGGGAGCTTGGGCTGGGCCTGCCGGCCATTGCCGAAGTCTTCCGCCGGCAGACAGACGCGGTCGAAGCGCTCAGCCACCACCTGGAGTGGCTGGGCCAGGAACAGGATCGGCTTTCGCGGCAGATGGCGTCCGTCCGGCAAACAATCGAAACAATGAAAAGAGGAGGCGGGATGGTGGCGGAAAAGATGTTCGACGGCTTTGACCACACACAGTACAAGGACGAGGTGGAGGAGCGCTGGGGCAAGGATGCCTACGCAAAGAGCGATGCCTGGTGGCGGGGCATGGATGCAGCAGGGAAACAGGAGTGGAAGTCCGCTGCTGAAAAGCTCGGCAGGGACTGGATCGCCGCGGCTGGTTCAGGGGCCGCCCCGGATGGCGCTGAGGCCCAGGACTTGGCCCGGCGGCAGGTCGAATGGCTGTCAGCCATTCCCGGGACACCCGCAGCCGGGCAAGGCGGGGACCTCAAGGGGTACGTGAGCGGACTGGCGGAAATGTACGTGGCCGATGCCAGGTTCGCCGCCAATTACGGGGGTGAAGAAGGGGCGGCGTTTGTTCGTGACGCACTGCTGGTGTACGCCGACAGGAACCTCCAGGACCCGGCCCCGCCAACAGGAGGGCCCCGCTAGACGAAGGCCGACTTCCCGGTGACGGCACGCCCCACAATGAGGGAATTGATCTCGTAGCTGCCCTCGTAGGTGTAGAGGATTTCAGCGTCACCGAAGAGCTTGCCCATCTCATAGTCGGCACTGATTCCGTTGCCGCCCAGCAAGGACCGTCCCATGGCCACCGATGCCCGGGCAAGCCTGGTGGTGGTGGCCTTCGCCATGGCGGCCTGCGCCATCTCCAGCTTCCCCTCCTCCTGGACGCGGGCCAACTGCACCATGAGTGCCAGCGAGGCGGTGGCATTGCCCAGGATGTCAGCGAGCTGTTGCTGGACCAGCTGGAACCGCGCCAGTTCCCGGCCGAACTGCCGGCGGCTCAGCGAGTAGGCCCGCGCAACGTCGAACGCGGCAAGCTGGATGCCGGCGGCCTGCCAGCCCACCCAGGCGCGGGAGTCCCGGAGCAGGTCGTTCGCCTTGGCGAAGTCGGTGGCCCCGGGCAGCAGGTTGGAAGCCGGGATGCGGACGTCGCGCAGGGTGATGTCTGCGTTCTGCATGATCCGCAGGCCTATCTTGTTGCAGATCTTGGTGGCTGCATAGCCAGGCCGGTCCGTCTCCACAATGAAGGCCTTGACCTGCTGGTCTGCCATGTCCCGGGCCCACACCAGGGCAAAGTCGGCGATGGTTCCTGCACCGATCCAGCGCTTGGCGCCGTTCAGGATCCATCCATCGCCGTCCAGCCTGGCGGACGTCTCCAGCCCTCCGGAGATGTCGGAACCATGGCCAGGTTCCGTCAGGGCAAAGGCCCCCAGGCTGGTAAAGGCTTCCAGTCCCGGCAGCCAGCGGTGCTTCTGCTCCTGGGAGCCCAACTCGTTGAGGGTGCCCACGATCAGTTCGTTGTGGATCCCGGCCAGCGCCGAGAGGGACACATCCGCCCGGGCCATTTCCACGTACATGAGGCCCTTGAAAAGAACCGAACTGCCGTCCACCTGAAGCGCGCCAAGGCCATGCCTGCCCAGTTCCGCCAGCAGGCCGAAGGGGAACTCTTCCCGGTTCCAATACTGGATGGACTGTTGGCGCACCCGTGCCTGCAGGAATTCGCGGACGCTGAGGAACCTCTCGCGTTCGTGGTGCGGCAGGAGATCCGCCACGTACATCAGGTCCGCGTCAGGAAAGGGCAGTGCGCCGGCGGGACCTTGCGGCTGCACTGGCATAAGTCCCCTCCGCTCACGTAACCGTTGGATGTCCTAGTATATTCACAAGGCCAGGAAAAAGTGAGCCGCATCACCCCGAGGAAAGGTGTTCCATGCCTGCCCCGCTCTCCCGCGATCCCATTGCCGAAGCCCAGCGAAACTGGGAAGAACACGGCTGGGGGGATGTGGCCGCTCCGATGGCGGCCATAACGGCCATCATGCGCACCCAGCAGATCCTGCTGGCCAGGATCGAGTCCATCCTCAAACCGTTCGGCCTCACGTTTGCCCGCTATGAACTCCTGGCGCTGCTGAGCTTCGCCAGGAAGGGTTCGCTTCCCATGAACAAGGCGAGCGCCCTGTTGCAGGTCCATCCCACGTCCATCACGAATGCAGTGGACAGGCTGGAACGCGCCGGCCTGGTGGCCCGCTTCCCGCACCCCACGGACGGCCGGACCACGCTGATCGAACTCACCACCGAGGGGCGCACCCTGGCCAAGCGTTCGACGGCGGCCCTCAACGCCGAGGTGTTCAGCGCCCCCGGCTTTGATCCCGGCGACGTGGAGCACTTGATCCGGATCCTCCGGGCCTTCCGCCGGAACGCCGGCGATTTTGAGGATTGAGGATCATGCGGGTCTAGGGGAAATTCTGGTCAGCGTCGATACTTTTCCCGCTTGAACCGCCGGACCACGAGGGCGGCCACGGCAATCGCCAGGGCAGCGTAGACCGCGTAGTTCAGGAACTTGGAGTACTGCTCGATGAGCTGGTACTGGGTGCCCAGGAGGTACCCCAGGCCAATCAGTGCCCCGTTCCACAGACCGCTGCCGGCCAGGGTGAACAGGCTGAAGGTGCCCATGGGCATGCGCGATGCCCCTGCCGGGAGCGAGATCAGGCTGCGGATGCCGGGGAGCAGCCTGCCGAAAAAGATCGATGACCTGCCGTGGCGGCGGAACCAGCCTGCCGCGTGTTCAAAATCCTCCCGGTCCACCAACGGAAGCCTGGACAACCCCCGGATGGAGCGCTCCAGGCCCAGCCTGGCGCCAAGCCAATAGAGGAACAAGGCACCGAGGTAGGCCCCAAGCGTGCTTGCCACGAACACCATTACCAGGTTCAGGGACCCCTGCTTGGCAAGGTAGCCGGCCAGAGGCAGGATCACCTCACTGGGGATGGGCGGCACCACAGTTTCGGCGAGGGTAAAAGCACCTACGCCCCACTCGCCAAGCTGCTCTATGGCGCGGGCGGCGACGCCTACCAGGCCGGTGAGGTTATCCGTCGAGCCGCCTGCATCCCCCGCCAATGCCCACATGCCACTCCCCCATCCGGTTCAAGGTTGCCCTGCCTTGTTTACCTTACGCACCTGTGAACAGGCTGGGACCTATCCTTACCGGTGCCTGAACTCCGGCTGGCGCTTCTCGCTGAATGCCGCCATGCCTTCCTTCTGGTCCTCTGTGGCGAAGAGGGAGTGGAACAGCCTGCGCTCGAACAGGACACCCTGGGCCAGCCCGGTTTCGAAGGCGGCGTTCACGGCTTCCTTCGCCACCATGGCCGCGGGCTTGGACTTTGACGCGATCACATCAGCGGCCTTGAGGGCCTCCTCCACGACATCCTCGGCAGGCACCACCCGGGACACCAGGCCGCAGCGGTCCGCCTCCTCCGCTCCAATGAACCGTCCCGTAAGGATCAGGTCCATTGCCTTGGCCTTGCCCACCGCACGGGTCAGCCGCTGCGAACCGCCCATGCCCGGCAGGACGCCCAGGTTGATCTCCGGCTGGCCGAACTTGGCGTTGTCCCCGGCGATGATGAGGTCGCACATCATGGCCAGCTCGCATCCGCCCCCCAGTGCGAATCCAGAGACCGCGGCAATGGTGGGAATGCGGAGCCTGGTGAAATCCTCCCAGCCGCGGAACCAGTCGGCTGCATACATATCGATGTAGCTTTGGTCCGCCATCTCCTTGATGTCCGCCCCGGCAGCAAAGGCCTTGCCGGAACCCGTGATGACCACGGCTCCCACGCCCGGATCTGCGTCCATGATCCTCACGGCGGACACGAGTTCCTCCATGGTGTCCTTGTTGAGGGCATTAAGCGCGTGCGGCCGGTTCAGCGTCACCAGCCCTACCCGGCCCCGCTGTTCCACGAGGATGTTCGTGTATTCCGTCACTCCGGGCTCCCGTCGTCCTGCGCGGCACTGCGTGCTGCGCTTGGTGGTGCACCGCCTGACGCGTCCTGCAGTGCACTGGTTCTTGAGTTGTCTGGTTCCGCGCCGTCCGGGCGCCCGGACATGTTGCGGATGTCCGTGATGATGCCCGAGAAGTCCCTGCCGGCGCCCTCCCCCGCGGCAAACGTATCGTAGATTTCTGCTGCAAGCGGGCCCATCCGCGCCGCCACCCCGGTGCTTTTGAGCGCGTTGAGGGCGAGGTTGAGGTCCTTTGCCATGAGGGCTCCGGCAAAACCGGGCTGGTAGTCGCGGTTGGCAGGGCTCGTGGGAACGGGGCCGGGGACCGGGCAGTTGGTGGTGAGCGCCCAGCACTGCCCGGACGCTGCAGACGCCACATCAAACAGCGCCTGGTGGCTCAGGCCCAGCTTCTCCCCCAGGACGAAAGCTTCGCTGACGGCGATCATGGAAACACCGAGGATCAGGTTGTTGCAGATCTTGGCAGCCTGGCCCGCGCCGTGCCCCCCGCAGTGCACCGCGCGCTTGCCCATGACGTCGAGCAGCGGACGGACGTGCTCGACGCCCTCGTCCTCCCCGCCGACCATGAAGGTCAGGGTACCGGCTTCCGCGCCCACCACGCCGCCCGAGACCGGAGCGTCCACTGACCGGTGGCCGGCGCCCACAGCGAGGGCTGCCGCTTCGCGGGCCTCGTCGACGTTGATGGTGGAGCAGTCCAGGAACATGGTTCCGGGCTTCGCCGCCGCCAGCAGCCCCCGTTCTCCGGCGTTGCCGCGGTAGGCATCCAATACATGCCGGCCGCTGGGGAACATCGTGAGGACCACATCCGCGCCGGATACTGCTTCCTCCGCGCTCGCCGCAGTGGGGACGCCGGCGGCCTGGGCGGCTTCAAGGGCTGCCGGCACAACGTCGAAGCCGGTCACGGGGTAGCCGGCCCTGACCAGGTTCACGGCCATGGGGCCGCCCATATGGCCGAGGCCCAGGAACGCCACAGTGTACTTTTCAGGCATGGTCAGGCTCCTTTAGCTGCAGGTCCACGCTGTTAAGGTCCAATTCCCTGCTGCCCAGCGGCTCGAAAAAGCGGGCCACCAGGCCCGGTTCCACCTCGGCCAGGGTGGGCGGCTTCCAGCGGGGGTTCCGGTCCTTGTCCACCACCTGCGCCCGGATGCCCTCCCGGAAGTCCGGCGCAGACAGGAACCGGAGGCCCACGCGGTATTCCTGGGCCAGCGCCTCATCCAGTGTCCGGCCCCTAATCCTGCGCAGGGAGGCCAGCGTGACCTTGACCGACGTGGGCGACTTCGCCTCGATGGTATCGGCGGCCTGCAGGGCTTCGGCGCTCTTGCCCCCTTGGTAGCCGCGCAGGCGCCGCACAATCTCCTCGGCGTCGTCCGAGGCATAGCAGCTGTCGATCCAGTCCCGCTGCCCCTCCAGCACGGAGGGCGGGGCTTCCACCCGGTAACGCCCGACGGCGGCGTCCGCCGTCTCGTCCTCCAGCGCCGCCACCAGGGCAGGCAGCTTTTCGGACGGGACAAAGTGGCTGGCCAGGCCAAGGAACAGGGCGTCCGCTGCGGTCAGATGCGCGCCCGTCAGGGCGGCATGGGTTCCGGCTTCCCCGGGGGCGCGGGACAGGAGGAAGGTCCCGCCCACGTCGGGGGCAAAGCCGATGGTTGTTTCCGGCATCCCCGTCCGGGTGCGCTCGGTAACCACCCGGACGGACCCGTGCGCGGAAATGCCAACGCCCCCGCCCAACACCAGCCCGTCCATCAATGCCACATAGGGCTTGGGATACCGGGCAATGAGGGAATTGACCTGATACTCCGTCTCCCAGAAATGCGCCGTCCTGCCACCGCCCGCCAGCATGTCTTCGTAGATTGCCACGATGTCGCCGCCGGCACAGAGGCCACGGCTGCCGGCGCCCTGCACCAGGACCGTGGCAACGCCGTCGTCGTCCGCCCACAGGGTGAGCTGCTCCAAAAGCGCGCCAACCATCCCCGCCGTAAGCGCATTCACCGCCTTGGGCCGGTTGAGGGTCACCACCCCCAGCCGGCCGCGGCGCTCGAACAGCACCTCGGCGTTGCTGCCTGCAGCTCCGGAGGGGCTCCCGGCACCGTCTGCTGCGCTGTTTGCCATGCTGGCCGCCATCAGCTTCCTTCCGGCATCACGAAGCTGGCTCCGTTGCGTATTCCTGACGGCCACCGCGTGGTCACCGTCTTGGTCTTGGTGTAGAAGCGGAACGCGTCCGCGCCGTGTTGGTTGAGGTCGCCGAATCCTGACGCCTTCCAGCCACCGAACGTGTAATACGCGATGGGCACGGGGATGGGCACATTGACGCCCACCATGCCCACGTCCACCCGGGTGGCGAAATCCCTGGCGGCGTCACCGTCGCGGGTGAAAATCGCGACGCCGTTGCCGAACTCGTTGTCAGTGCACAGCCGCAGGGCTTCATCATAATCAGCCGCCCTGACAACGCTGAGGACGGGACCGAAGATCTCATTGCGGTAGATCGCCATGTCCTTGCTGACGTGGTCGAAAAGGGTGGGCCCTATCCAGAAGCCGTCTTCATGTCCCTGCACGCTGAAGCCCCGGCCGTCGGCCAGCAGCGTGGCGCCTTCATCCACCCCTGCCTGGATGTAGCCCTCGATGCGCTCCTTGGCGGCAGCCGTGACCACCGGGCCAAAGTCCGTGTCCTTGTCCAGGCTTGGGCCCACCCTGAGCGCCTTGATCCGTTCCTGGAGCCTGGCCACCAACCGGTTGGCTGTCTCCTCCCCTACCGGCACGGCCACCGAAACAGCCATGCAGCGCTCGCCGGCTGAGCCGTATCCCGCTCCGATGAGGGCGTCGGCCGCCTGGTCCAGGTCCGCATCAGGCATGACCACCATGTGGTTCTTGGCACCGCCAAAGCACTGCGCCCGCTTGCCGTGGGCCGCAGCCGTGGCGTAGATGTACTGGGCCACGGGGGTGGAGCCCACGAACCCCACGGCTTTTACCCGGGGATCCTCGAGCAGGGCGTCCACTGCTTCCTTGTCTCCGTTCACCACATTGAACACCCCGTCCGGAACGCCCGCCTCGGCGTACAGCTCGGCCAGGCGGAGGGGCACGGAGGGATCGCGTTCGGAGGGTTTCAGGATGAAGGCGTTGCCGGCCGCCAGGGCGGGGCCGGACTTCCACAGCGGAATCATCGCGGGAAAGTTGAACGGCGTGATGCCCGCCACCACGCCAAGGGGCTGGCGCAGTGAGTGGATGTCAATCCCCGGGCCCGCATCGGTGGAGAACTCGCCCTTGAGCAAGTGCGGCGCGCCGGCAGCGAACTCCACCACTTCCAGGCCGCGCTGGATGTCGCCTTTCGAATCGGCGAGGGTCTTCCCATGTTCGGAGGAGAGCAGCCGGGCGAGCCCATCGATGTCCTGGTTGACCAGGTCCACGAACCGCAGCATGATCCTGCCGCGCCGCTGCGGGTTCATGGCCGCCCACTCCACCTGCGCCTTTTCCGCGACAGCTACTGCGTTCTGCACCTCGTCCCGGCCGGCGAGCGGCACCCGGGCCTGGACCTCGCCGGTGCATGGATCAAAGACGTCGCCAAATCGGCCTGACAGGCCGGCAGCATGGTGGCCGCCGACAAAATGGGAGAGTTCGCGGACCATGACTGCAGGCTCCTTCGCATGTGATCCAGGTCATTCCTGTTTGCGAATATACTCGGACTTCCTACTAATTTCCATACGCGCTGCCCTGGCCCCGTGGCAGGGTGGCGGTCTGCGCCGTCGTGCGGCACAGTGGTCCCCGATTCCGGCGGATTGGACCCACCGCGCGGGCGTGTCCGCGCCGTTGTGCCCCGTTTCGGAGCCCTGCCCCGGTCCGCATCTCCGGCGCTCAAGGTAGGTTAGGAACTGTGAAGATTGCTACCTGGAACGTGAACTCCCTCCGTGCCCGCGCCGACCGCGTCGAAGCCTGGCTTCAGCGCAGCGACTGCGATGTCCTGGCCATCCAGGAGACCAAGTGCAAGGATGAAAACTTTCCGTGGGAACTCTTTGAGCGGATGGGCTACGAGGTTGCCCACTTCGGCGTCAACCAGTGGAACGGGGTGGCCATCGCTTCCCGCGTGGGGCTGGACGACGTGGAGCGCACCTTCCTGGACCAGCCCTCGTTCGGCAAGGCCGGCAAGGACCCCGTGCAGGAGGCCCGGGCCATGGCCGCCACCTGCGCCGGTATCCGCATCTGGAGCCTCTACGTCCCCAATGGCCGTTCCCTGGACGACGAACATATGCCGTACAAGCTCAAGTGGCTGGAGAGCCTGAAGACGCACGCCCAGGAACTGGTCACGCAGAACCCCGAAGCCCAGGTGGCCCTGATGGGCGATTGGAACATCGCCCCGTTCGACGAGGACGTCTGGGACATCGACCTCTTCGTCAACAACCGGTACACCCACGTCAGCCCGCCCGAGCGAGCCGCCTTCCACGCCTTCGAGTCGGCAGGCTTCACCGACGTAGTGCGCCCCTACACCCCGGGCCCGGGCGTATACACGTACTGGGACTACACCCAGCTGCGCTTTCCCAAAAAAGAGGGCATGCGGATCGACTTCGTGCTGGCCAGCCCGGCCCTGGCGGCGCGCGTGACCGGCGCTGCGATCGACCGCGAGGAGCGCAAGGGCAAGGGCGCCTCGGACCACGCCCCCGTGCTGGTGGAACTGGCGGACTGATGTCAGCATCCTGGACCCACGTTGGGAGGCCGAGATGACCGGAAACCTCTACCGGGGCCAGGCCGGCCTGCCATTCTCGTCCACCCTGCGTGTCTACGAGCCGCTGGAAGCCTTCCCCGAGGAGCAGCGCCAGGCAATCCAGGCGGAGGGCGCGCGCTCGGCCTCCCGCGCCGCCGTCGAAAATGCGGAACTCCTGGCCTCGCTGGGACGCATCACGCGCTCCGGCGGCGACCCCTTCCCCACGGGACGCACGGACCTGGTCCGTGTCACCACTGCCCCGGCATCATCCGCGGGAACCCCCGGCGAAACATCCGACGACGACAATGCTGACGCGGAGCCGGTGCTGCTGTACTGCCCCAGCCAGTTGGTGCTCAGGGCCGGCCTGGCGGCCAACGCCCTGATGCAGGGCATCCACGGTCCGCTGGCCGAACTGCTGATCCCCGAGGAGCAGCGGGACAAGCATCAGGAACGGATAGACCAGGTCAAAGCGCGCGACGGATCCGTCCGGGTGCACACCCGTGCATCCACTTGGGGGATCCCCTTCAGCTGGTTCTCCCTGTTCATGGAATCGGACCACAAGGACGTGGTGGAGGCCGGCGGCCGGATCGTCACCGTCCGGGTGTGGGCGCCCATTACCGACGCCTTGGAGCGGGCGCGCTACGCCGTGGCGAACCTTGCCCTGGCCGCACCGGACCTGGACATGCTGGACGACCTCGCCCAGCTCACCGAATGGCTGGAACTGTTCCACGTCAATTCGATGGTGGAGCTTGACTATGGGGCTGTTGCCGACAAGGTGTACCCGGACGATTCGCCCATGGATATCCGGCTGGGCATTGAGTGCCTCGCCGAGGGGGACATGACCGGCGCCGCTGCAGCCTACCGGCGCCTGGCGTCCCGCTGGATCCCCATCCGCCAGCTGGCGCGCGCTTCCTGACGCCATCCGCGCGGGCCAGTCGTTCAGGACTGGGGCGGCGCCGTGGTCCTTCGGACAATCAGTTCATGGGGCGCGACGGCGGACCGCACGGAGCCGATCTGCCCGTCCAGTTCATCCAGCAGCATCTTGGTGGCCAGCTCTGCCTGCTCATCGGGCCGCTGGCCAACGGTGGTCAGTCCCATGGCGTCGGCGAAATCGTGGTTATCGATGCCCACCACGGAGAGTTCCTCCGGGACCCGCACGCCGATGCGGGCCGCTTCAAAAATGACGCCCATGGCCATCTCGTCCGAGGCGCAGAAGATGGCAGTCGGCTTTTTCCCCGGCTTGGACCAGAGCCGGCGCAAGGCTTCCTGGCCGCTGCGGACCGTGAAGTCACCCCATTCATCCCACTCGCGGCGGGTGGGGAGGCCGGCGGCCGTCATGACGTCCTTGAACGCAAGGATACGGACCCGGGGAACATCAAAGTTCAGGTCTGTCTCGTCGTCCCCGTGCAGCAGGGCAATATCCCGGTGGCCCAGGTCGATCAGGTGGCGGACGGCAGCAGATGCAGCGGCATAGTCGTCAATGCCGATATAGGCGCACTCTTCGACGTGGCCGCCCACCACCACCAGCGGAATGTCGATCTTCTGCAGATGGTCCAGCTCTTCGTGGGTCAGCGCCATACACAACACCAGCAGGGCATCGATCTGCTTATAGACCATGGTCTTGCTGAAAAGCCGCTCCCGGTTGCTCCCGTGTCCACCGAGGTTGAACAGCGAAAGGTTGTAGTTGCGGGCGTGCAGTTCGCGGTCCGCGCCCTCGATGGCCTTGGAAAAGAACCAGCGGCTCACGAACGGGGCAAGCACCCCGATGGTCCTGGTGCGTCCCGTGGCCAGGCCGGACGCGGAGGAGGAGGCAACGTAGCCCAGGTCTCCTGCGACGTCGAGGATCTTTTGCCGCGTTGCCGGGGACACCCGGGGCAGTCCCCGGACCGCCCGGGACACGGTGGCGGTGGACACTCCTGCGGCGGCCGCTACGTCTTCAATGCTGACCCCGCTGTGGCCTCCCCGTTGAGACCTTTCAGTTGTGCGTGCCACGGTGTCCCCTCATGTACTCCCTGCAGGTGTCCGCCCTGCTTAATGCGATACCGCCGTGCCAATCGTATTTTGGACACAGTCGTGCATCGCAGTGTTACCGCGCCGGGTGGACGCCGGCAGCGGATCCAGCTGTATCATCTCCGTTCCGGCAGGCGCCGCCGCAGCCGCACCATTCCGTACAGCGCCAAAAGCGTTGCCAGCAGGCCCAGTGCCCAGCCAAGGGCGGGCTGCGCAGTCACCTCCATCCAGACGGTGACCACAAGAAGGACCAGTGCCCAGAAGCCGAGGAACCCGATGATGATGTCAAAATCCTCGCCGGACCTCAGGAGCCGGCGGCCACCCCCCGCCCCCGGGGTGCGGGGGCGGGAAGCGTCGCGTGTCACTTGACCGCACCAGCCGTCAGGCCGGCAACGATCTTGCGCTGGAAGACAAGCACCAGGATCACCAGAGGAATGGTGACAATGGTGCCCGCGGCCATGATGGCGGTGTAGGGGATCTGGTTGGGCTGCGCGCCGGCGAAGCTGGCGATGGCAACCGTGACGGGCTTCGTTGCCTCATTCGACAACTGGCTGGCGATGAGGAATTCATTCCAGGAGGAGATGAAGGCCAGGATCGCCGTGGTGAAGATGGCCGGGGCGGCCAGCGGCATGATCACTTTCCGGAACGCCTGGCCCTGCGTGCAGCCGTCAACGCGGGCTGATTCCTCAAGCTCCCACGGCATCTCGCGGAAGAAGGAGGTCAGTGTGTAGACGGTGAGCGGCAGGACGAAGGAGATGTTCGGGATGATCAGGGCCTGGTAGGTGCCCATCCAGCCGATGTTGGTGAAAAGCTGGAACAGCGGGGTGATCAGGGCAACACCGGGGAACATGGAGGCGCCCAGGATGAACCCCAGCACGAGGTACTTGAACCGGAAGTTCAGGCGTGCCAGTGCATAGGCGGCGAAGACGCCGATCACCAGCGAGATCACCGTGACCGTCACACCGATAATGATGCTGTTGCCAAGGGCCCGGCCGAACTGGTTGCCGAAGGACGTATCGAACGCAGTGGTGAAGTTGTCCATGGTCACGTGCGTCGGCCAAGGCGTTGTGTCGTAGGTGAAGCCGACCTCGCGGAACGCCGTCACCACCATCCAGTAAGCCGGTGCAAGGCACCAGATCAGGATCACGACGGCGCTGATGTACGTACGGGCGCTCGCCCACTTTTCCCGGGTCTGGGCGGCCTTGCGGCCCTTGTCCTGCTGCGCCCGCAATGCCGTGGAGGCAGTTGTGGTTGTCATTTCTTCCCCTTACCGGTGGCTCCGCTTTGTTCCACGACGTTCGCACCGAGGAAGCGGACGAAGATGAATGCGACCAGGAAAATGATGATGAACGTAATGGTGGACAAGGCAGCTGCCGAGTTGAACCCTTGCCTGATCTGGTTGATCACCAGGATGGACAGTGTGGTGGTGTTATTGGCACCGCCGGTCAGGATGTAGGGAAGGTCGAACATACGCAGGGCATCCAGGGTGCGGAACAGGATGGCCACCATCAGCGCGGGCTTCACCAGCGGAAGCGTGATGAGGCGGAAGCGCTGCCAGGCACTTGCGCCATCGACCTTTGCGGCCTCGTAGACCTCTGCCGGGATCATCTGCAGGCCGGCCAGGATCAGCAGCGCCATGAACGGCGTGGTTTTCCAGGTGTCTGCGATGATCACTGCCCACTTGGCCGGCCACTCGCTGCCTGTCCACAGGATGGAAACGTTGAACAGCTTGTTGATGATGCCGTTGAAGTCGAACATGAAGAGCCACAGCTGGGCCGTGACAGCGGTGGGGATGGCCCACGGAACGAGGACGGCTGCGCGGACCAGGCCGCGGCCCTTGAACGTCCGCGCCATGATCATGGCCATCCAGAAGCCAAGCACTGTCTCAAAGGCCACGGTGATGACCGTAAAGAGGAAGGTGGTTCCGGTGGCGGTCCAGAACTGGCCGCCAAGGGTGCCCGGCGGGCAAGCGACGGTACCACCGTTCGGGGCGGCACACTGCTGCCCCAGCCAGTTGACGTAGTTTTGGATACCCGCTGGGCCCCCGGCCGTGAACAGCCCGGTGACCGGGTCCAGCCCCGCATCCTTCTGGAAGGACATCACAATGGCGCTGATGATGGGGTAAACAATGACGATGCCCAGGGCAATGATCGTGGGAGCCAACAGCCAGGAGGCCCATTTGCCCTGGCTGAGGATCGCGTTGTCTTCGCCTACACCTTTGGGACCGTGGTGTACATCGGGGGCGCCCGACGCCGGCTTTACCGGCGTCGGGCCCAATTCGGTTGCCATGGCTAAACTACGATCCTGCGCCAGCGGACTCGATGGACTTCTGCATGTCAGACAGCGCGTCCTTGGCCGGCTTCTCACCCTTCAGTGCAGCGTAGGCGTTTTCCTGGATCGCCTGCGTAACAGCCGGGTAGAACGGGGTTACCGGACGGGGAACAGCGTTCTCGATGGAGGTCTTCAGCACCGGCAGGTACGGAAGCTTGGCAACCAGTTCCTTGTCTTCATACAGTGCACCGAAGACCGGAGCCAGCGAACCCTTCGTGGCGAAGAACTTCTGCTGCTCTTCCGCGATCAGGAACTTCACGAAGTCCAGGGAAGTTGCCTTGTGGTCCGAGTAGACGCTGATGGCTGCGCTGTGGCCGCCGAGGGAGGAGGCACCGGGGCCGTCCTTGCCCGGCAGGGCAGCCATGCCCAGCACGTCCTTCACCTTGGAGGAACCTTCAGTGGTGGCCAGGTTGTAGACGTAGGGCCAGTTGCGGAGGAAGAGCAGCTTGCCTTCCTGGAAAGCGCGGCGGCTTTCCTCTTCCTGGTAGGTGATGGCCTCGGCCGGGATGTTCCCGTTCTTGAAGGCCTCAACCAGGTTGTTCAGGCCCTTTTCTGCCTCAGGGGTGTTCAGGTTCGGCTTGCCCTGGTCATTAAGGACGGATCCGCCGGCCGAGTTGATGGCCTCGGAAGCATTGACCGTGAGGCCTTCATACTGCTTGAACTGTCCCGAGTAGCAGCCCATGTTGTTCTGCTTTGCGATGGAGCACATCCCCATCATCTCGTCCCACGTCTTGGGTGCTTCCGGCACAAGGTCCTTGCGGTAGTACAGGATGCCGCCATCGGAAGACACCGGGGCTGCGTACAGAGTGCCCTTGTACGAACCGGCTTCGACCGTGGGTTCAAGCATTCCCTTGGTTTCTACGGCCATCTTGTCCTTGAGGGGCTGCAGCCACCCCTTGGCTGCGAACTCGGCGGTCCACACGACATCCACGCTTGCCACATCGTAGTCAGCGTTCTTGGCCTGGAAGTTCTGTACCAGGTCGTCATGCTGCTGGTCGGCCTGGTCCGTCTGCTCCTTGAACGTGACCTTCTCGTCCGGGTGGGCAGCATTCCACTTTTCGATCAGGGGACGCACCACATTGCTGTTGTCTTTGCCTTGGACGTACGTAATGGGACCCCGGCTGTCTAGGTTCTTTTCGGCGTCGGTACCGCCGCCGCCAGTGGTCCCGCCGCCGCCTCCGCCGCCGCAAGCGGTCAGGGACAGGGCCAGGACACCGGCGGTTGCAGCCGGCAGTAGGAATCTAGGGGTTTTCATTGGCTTGAAGCTCCTCGCTGAGTGACAAGTAAGTCGGCAGTGCGCTTGCTAGGTGAGGTTGATGTGGTGACCATCACACTAGTAAGGTTGCTCGTGGTTATGCAAGCGTTTACATCAAAAAGTTATCTGAGAGGAACCAAATGTCCAACCCGGCCGTTCCTGCCTCCGACGCTTCCCATGAATGGTGGACTGACGCCGTCGTCTACCAGATCTACCCCCGGTCTTTCGCGGACGGCAACGGCGACGGCATGGGCGATTTGCGCGGGGTGATGGACCGCTTGCCCTACCTGGAACGGCTGGGCGTGGATGCAATCTGGCTGTCCCCCTTCTACAAGTCGCCGCAGGCCGACGGCGGCTATGACGTGGCCGATTACCGCCAGGTTGACCCCCTGTTCGGGTCCCTGGCGGACTTCGATGCGATGTTGCATGAAACTCACCGGCGGGGCATGAAGGTCATCGTTGACCTGGTCCCCAACCACACCTCTGACGAACACGCGTGGTTCCGGGAGGCCCTCGCTGCGCCGCCGGGATCCCCTGAACGCGACCGTTACATCTTTCGCCCCGGGAAGGACGAAGTACCCGGATCCGGCGACGGCAACCGGGCACCGAACAACTGGAAATCGATTTTCGGAGGACCGGCCTGGACCCGGATCACCGAAGCGGACGGCTCCCCGGGCGAGTGGTACCTCCACCTGTTCGACACGAAGCAGCCGGACCTGAACTGGGACAACCAGGAAGTGCAGGAGGAGATGCGCTCCGTACTCCGCTTCTGGCTGGACCGCGGAGCGGACGGTTTCCGGGTGGACGTTGCGCACGGCATGGTCAAGGAGGCCGGCCTGCCCGACTGGGACGGGGTGGCGGCAATGGTTGAAGGCACCTCGGCTGAGGGCAAAGTGGAGGTGCACAGGGAACCGTCGCTGCCAGGCGATGCGCCCGGCGCACATACCAATGCCGAAGAACCCCACCGCGCCGTATCTCCCGTTTATCCGCCGTCGCCCTTCTTCGACCAGGACGGCGTGCACGCGATTTACCGTGACTGGCACCGCGTCCTGTCGGAGTACGGCAGCGACCGGATGATGGTGGCCGAAGCCTGGGTGGAACCAGCAGAGCGGCTGGCGCTTTACGTCCGGCCGGACGAAATGCAGCAGGCCTTCAACTTCGACTTCCTGATGGCCGGGTGGGATGCAGAACGGATGTCAGAGGCGATCGACGCATCCCTGAAGGCCGCCGCAGCCGTGGGGGCACCGTGCACCTGGGTGCTGAGCAACCACGACACCGTCCGCCATTCCACCCGGTTCGGCCTCAAGGATCCCACCACCTTTCCCAAGGGCATCGCAGCGGACGATGAGCAGCCGGATGCCGCCCTTGGACTGGCCCGGGCCCGGGCGGCCACCCTGGTGGAGCTGGCGCTGCCGGGTTCCGCCTACCTGTACCAGGGCGAGGAACTGGGGCTCCCTGAGCACACCACGCTTCCCCCGGAGGCCCGCCAGGACCCTACCTTTTTCCGGACGCAGGGGGCAGAAACCGGCCGCGACGGCTGCCGGGTCCCGCTGCCTTGGGCGGCGGGACTACCTGGCTATGGCTTCTCACAGTCCTTCCAGGGCGAAGCGGCCCCGCCCTGGCTTCCGCAGCCCGAAAGCTTCGGTCCGCTCGCAGCGGACCAGCAGGAAATCGAGGAAGGCTCCACGCTGGAGCTGTACCGGGCTGCACTGGCGTTCCGGTCCGCCCGGAACCTGGGCAAGGGTTCCCTTGAATGGGCCGAGGTCCACGCTCCGGAAAGCGGCCTGCTGGGCTTCCACAACGGAGATGTGCTGGTCCTGGCCAACATGGGCTTTGCCTCCGCGCCCATCCCTGAGGGCTACTCCGTGGAGCTGTCCAGCGGCACGGAGCCAGCCTCGGAATGGGGCCAAATGGATGAGGTGCCCGTGGACTGCGCCGTCTACCTCACCCGGAACTAGTCGTTCAGCGGACGCGCTCGGCCCTGCCGAAGCGCGTCCGCGCCCCGGCGCCGATGTGGATGAGGACAGGAATCTTCCTGCCCACCACGGCTTCAAGGGAATCCAGCAGTTCCGCCACCTCAGCTGCGAGCAGGTGCGGTGCCACGCCCTGCCGGGGCAGGAGCCGCACTTTCAAGGCCGGGGACCCCTTGACGTCATAGGTGACCACAGTGGAACCGGCCAGGTCCGGCCGGCCGGCGAGGGCCTGCTTGAGGGCTTGCTCAGCCACTCCCCCGCTGATCCGGACGTCCCCGGGAACGTCGCCGGGATCGTACTCGGCAGCCAGCAGGTTGGAACGGCCCTTGCCCTGCTGCGCGATCCAGGCAACCATGAGGCCGATCAGCAGGAGGAGGGCCAAGGCCACCACAATCCACAGCCAGCTCTCCGAACGGCCAGGGAAACGGGTGGCGTTGAAGGCGCTGTTGGCTGTGTCCCAAAGGCCCGCGGACCAGGAGTGCCACCACGGCCCGACCGCCGGCACCGCTGCCAGCAGCATCAACAGCACTCCTATGGACAGCAACTTAAGGCCCAGGACAGTGAGCAGGATCCTGTTGAGGAGGCTCGGGGTGCTGTTCATGCCCCGATCACCCCGGACGGCGCCACGTTAATGCGGACTCCGGGTGCGGGATCGAGCCCCATTTCATCGAGCTCATCCTGGACCGCGGCGAGCACGCTTTCCTCCCGGACGGGCACGCCGGACGTTGGCCGGACATTCACCACAACCTGCCGCCGGGAGACCACCACCATCACCTGCTCGGGTGTCACGTTGGCGGCCAGGCGGGCCCGCCGGGCCAACGAGGAGGCGATGACCTCATCATCCACCACCACAGCCGGTCCGGCCCCGGCACGTCCGCCGGGCACCAGAAGGTGCCTGGCACGCCGTCCGGGCAGTACTCCGTTGAGGAAGAAGACCAGGCCAACCATCGCCAGCACGGCACCGATCGCGCCCAGCAGCAGCGGGGAAATCCCTGCGGGCAGGGCAACGATGCGCTGTGCCGCCGCTTGGGGATCGATGAGCCACGGAGGCTCGCCGATGACGTGCACGGCAGCTTCCAGGAGTCCGTACGCGGCCAGCACCATGACGACGACGGCGGCGATAGTTGCCATCGCTGCCCGTGATGAATGGGTTTCCCGCCGCAAAATCCGGTCCATGTCCGGCCCGTTTGCCCTGCGGACGCGTGACTGCGGGTCCGAAGCTTCAGCGCTGCTCCCCTGCCGGGTTCGGTTCACTGGACCCGCCCCCCTTGGCTGATCCTGACGCCGCTGATCCTGATATCCACCCGGCTCAGCTGTGCGCCGCTGAGCTCGGCCACGGTAGCAAGGATGTGGGCTTTGGCGCTGACGCCACGGTCCCAGATGGAGCCTCCGAAAGCCTCCACCCGACTGGGGTCGAGGGCTGCCGCCCGCAGCGGCGGTGCGCTGATCGGCGCGACGAGGGACAGTGCCAGCAGGCCGTCGTCGTCAGCCCAGTCCGCCCTGACGTCCTGGGCGTCGACGCCCAGGGCCTGGGCGGCGGCCGCCTTCGCGAGGCTTGTCAGGGCTTGCGTACTGATCCGGTTGTGGCCGTTGAGCACCTGCGCCCGCACGGCCGGCGCGGGCGAACTCATGAGGATGAGCGCCGGCCGATGATGGCATCCAGCACGCCGCGCAGGTCCAGTTTGCCCTCCGCGGCACGGCCCAGCAGCGCCCCGACCGCCATGAAGAGCAGGGATATAAGGAAGCCCCACAGGCCGAACTGCAGGGACATGAAGGCGACGAACGCGCCCATCGCCATACCGGCTACGGTGAGGTTCACAGCAGTGCCTCCCTTTCGGTAGGGCCGGGGGTAGTTGGCTTTACGGGCGGCGGCACGTAGACGTCAGTGACCTCCACGTTGACCTCGATGACCTGGAGTCCCACCAGTTCCTCCACCGCGCGGTAGACGGCGGCCCGGACCTGGTCTGCGAGGGAGTGGAGGGGAGTCCCGTAGCTTGCCACCAGGCTGATGTCCACGGCCACCTGGGTTTCGCCGACTTCCGCATGCACCCCGGCAGCATGGTCCGAACTGCCGACGGCGTCCCGGATGGCGCCCAGTGCGCGTGACGGTCCGGACCCCAGGGAATAGACCCCGGGGACGGCACGGGCGGCGATCCCCGCCACCTTGGCCACTGCTGTTTCGGAGATCACGGTGCGGCCCAGCGCCGACGCCGGGACCGGCACGGCGCGGCCCTGGACGGCCGCCTCGGGTTGTGGGTTCTGGTATTCCATCAGGCACTCCCCCTTCTGTTGCTCCCAACCCTATCCCTTGCCCGGGGCTTACGGCAGAAGGCAGGCCCCGCGGGGGCCCGCGGACGGGGCCGGGAACATCAGGTCAAGGGTGGAACATCGCGGCAAGCGTTAAGGGCAGCCGTTAAGCAGAAAAGCACCAGTTCCGAAGAACTGATGCTTCCCAGTGGTGGCTCCGACCGGCGTCGATCCGGTGACCTTTCGATTTTCAGTCGAACGCTCTACCAACTGAGCTACAGAGCCTAGGTGACTAGTCACCATGAGAGCCGGAATTGCTTCCAACAATCAGAGCGACCCTGACGGGACTTGAACCCGCGACCTCCGCCGTGACAGGGCGGCGCGCTAACCAACTGCGCTACAGGGCCTTGCGTTTCTTGCTTCCGCAGTATCTCTACCGCCTTTTTCAAGGCTTCCAGCCTACCAGACATTTTCTGCCTGCCTGACCAGTTCCTTGCGTACCCCCAACGGGATTCGAACCCGTGCCGCCGCCGTGAAAGGGCGGTGTCCTAGGCCGCTAGACGATGGGGGCCAGAACCCGTTCGGAACAAAATAAAAGGCGTCAAGCGAGGCTTTCCGTCTTTGTCCTTTGCGTTTCTCCGAACTGGACTCTAAAACTATAGGGCCTAGGCAGGAATTATCCAAAATCGGCCAAAACACCGCCGCCGGGAGGGCTGGACGGGCCAAGATGGACGGATGGATCCCGTAGCAGCGCTCAACGAGATTGCCTTCTGGCTGGAGCGCGGACGCGCCGCCACCTTCAAGGTCCAGGCGTTCCGCAAGGCGGCAGCGGCCATCAGCCCGGTGCCGCCGGAGGAAGTGGCCGACCGTGCGCGCAACGGCCGGCTGAAGTCGATGAAGGGCATCGGCGACCGGACGTACCAGGTGATCCGGCAGGCGGTAGAGGGAGAGGTCCCGGACTATCTCGCCGACCTCCGCGAGAAGGGCGCCCGGCCGCTGGCTTCCGCCGGGGCCTCCATCCGGGACGCCCTGCGGGGCGACCTGCACAGCCACAGTGAATGGTCCGACGGCGGCTCCCCCATCGAGCTGATGGTGGCGGCCGCCGGGGTGCTGGGCAGGGAATACCTTGCCCTGACGGACCACTCCCCCAACCTCACTATCGCGAACGGGCTCTCGGCGGAGCGCCTCCTGCAGCAACTGGACGTGGTGGACGCGATCAACGACGGCATCCGCACCGCGGTCGATGACGCCCGGGCGGCGGACCCAGTGCAGTTGCTGGCCGGCATCGAGGTGGACATCCTGGAGTCCGGGGACCTGGACCAGGAACCGGAGTTGCTGGACCGCCTGGACATTGTGGTGGCCAGCGTCCATTCAAAGCTCCGCGCGGACAGCAGAACCATGACCCGGCGGATGCTCGGCGGCATCCAGGACCCTCACACCAACATCCTTGGCCACTGCACGGGGCGCCTCGTCGAGGGGTCCCGGGGGACGCGGCCGCCGTCGGACTTCGATGCCAAGGAGGTGTTCGCCGCCTGCGCTGAACACAACGTGGCAGTCGAGATCAACTCACGGCCGGAACGGCAGGATCCGCCGGACGCGCTGATCCAGCTGGCGCTCGAGGCCGGCTGCTTGTTCTCGATCGACAGCGATGCCCACGCGCCGGGCCAGCTGGATTTCCTGCAGTACGGAGCGGAGCGTGCCGAGCGGAACGGGGTCCCCGCTGACCGCATCATCACCACCTGGCCGGTGGAACGCCTGCTGGAATGGGCGGGCGCCCGGTAGGCCTGGCCGAACGGGTCCCGAACGGGTCCTACTTGACGGCGTCGGCGAGCTTCTGCCGGAAATCGGCCTTGGTGGTGAGCGTGAGCTTTTCGCCGTCCAGGAAAAAGGTGGGCGTTCCAGTCACGCCGAGCGCCTTGCCGTCCGCAACGTCGGCCAGGATGCGCTCCTCCGTCCCGGGGTCGGCGACGGCGGCATCGAAGCGGGAAAGGTCCAGCCCCAACTGCTCGGCGTAGGTGCGTAAGAGGGGGGCCTGGGATGCCTGGTTCCCGGCCCACTGGGACTGGGTTTCGAACAGCCTGTCGGCCATCTGCTGGTACTGCCCCTGCTGGCCGGCGGCCTCGGCAGCAAGGGCCGCCTGCCCCGAATTCGGGTGGGCCGACAGGGGGAAGTGCCGGTGGACGAACGTGATCCTGTCGCCGAACTCCGCCTTGAATTCCTCCACCACCGGATGGATGGAGCCACAGGACGGGCATTCGAAATCAAGGAATTCCACGAGCTGCGCCTTCTCCACCGCCGGGCTGGTCAACCGGTGGCTGTCCGTCCGGACCAGCTGTTGGGAGCCGCCTGGCTGGGAGGCGGATTCCGGTGACTTCCCCAGCGTCAGTACCGAGTACCAGGCAGCACAGCCCGCCACGATCAGCGCGAGGACGATCCAGGGCACCCTCCTGGCAAGGCGTGCAGAATCGCGGGGTGGAGCCGGGCTTGAGACCATAAACCGCATCCTAGCCGAGGCGCCGTGTCGCGGGGCTGCGCGGCTGCCCGCCTTTTTGGCAGGAAGTTGCCCAGACATGGCCGATTTCCGCCAGCCAGTGCTGCCTGCCCGCGGCTAGATTTGCTTCATGCCTTCAACCAGCCCCGCCAGCCCTACCGCCACTGCACCTCCCCAAGCCGCCGCCGCCCGGGTGAAGGCTCTCGGAGTGGCCGCCATGGTGGTGACCGTAGTCCTTTGGGCATCGGCCTTTGTGGGTATCCGGGCGATAGGCCCACACTTTTCCCCCGGCTCCCTAACGCTCGGCCGGCTGGTGATTGCCGCCGTCGTACTGGCCCTGCTGGTCCTCCCCCAACTGCTGAAGAGCAGGCTGCTGCCCCGGGGACGGGAATGGTGGCCCATCCTCGCCTACGGAGTGATGTGGTTCGGTGGGTACAACGTGGCGCTGAACGCCGCAGAGCACGTGCTTGACGCCGGCACCAGCGCCCTGCTGATCAATGTCAACCCCATCCTTGTGGCCATCATGGCCGGCATTTTCCTCAAGGAGGGCTTCCCGCGGTGGCTGATCATCGGGAGCCTGGTTGCCTTCGCCGGGGTGGCGTTGATCGCCTTCGGGTCCGGCCAGGCTTCCGCGCCAGGGGAACGCACGACGGCGGACGTGGCAGGCGTGCTGCTATGCCTCCTTGCCGCCGTGCTCGCCGCAGTCAGCGTCATCATCCAGAAGCCGGTGCTGCGGAAGTTTCCTGCAGCACAAGCCACCTGGTTCGGGATCCTTGTGGGCGCGGTGTGTTGCCTGCCCTTTACCGGCCAGCTCATAGCCGAGGTCCAGGCCGCGCCGCCGCAGGCAACCTGGGGCCTCGCCTACCTTGGCGTCTTTCCAACAGCGATCGCCTTCACCACCTGGGCGTACGCGCTCTCACTGGTGGATGCGGGGAAGCTGGCCGCCACCACGTACCTGGTGCCCGGAACCACCATCCTGATTTCCTGGCTGCTGCTCGGTGAAATTCCCGGCGTCCTGGGCCTGGTTGGCGGACTGGTCTGCCTGGTCGGCGTGGGTCTGACCCGGCGCAGGAGCAAGGCTGCACGCGGGGCCGGGCCGTCCGCCTCCCGCTAGAATCCAGGTATGCCAGCCAGCCTGCCGCCGGGACTGCCGACCGTTCCTGAAGGCCCCAGCGAGCCCCTTCGCTTCACCATGCCCGAGGACGAGTTCGAGGCCGCCGTCCAGGACGCCCTGGACAGCATCCCGGAGAAGCTGGCGGCCGCCATGGACAACGTGGCGGTCTTCATCGAGGACGACTACGTGCCAAAACCCGGAGAGGACCCGGACACGGTCCTGCTGGGGCTCTACGAAGGCGTGCCGCTGACCGAACGTGATTCCTGGTGGGACGCCGGCTCGCTTCCGGACAGGATCACCATCTACCGCGAACCCATCCTGGAGATCTGCTCCTCACGGGAGGACGTCATCCACGAAGTTGCGGTGACAGTGGTGCACGAAATCGCCCACCACTTCGGGATAGACGACCACCGGCTGCACGAGCTCGGCTGGGGCTAGCCTTGTAGGCATGGGACACGACCACAGCCACACCCACGGAATCACCGCGACCGGCCGGCACCGGAAACGGCTGGTGGCTGTCCTGGTGATCACGCTCGCCGTGGTCCTGGTCCAGGTGGTGGGCGCCGTCCTTTCCGGATCATTGTCCCTGCTGGCCGATGCGGGCCATATGCTCTCTGACGCGGCGGGCGTGACAATCGCCCTGCTGGCCGCCTGGATAGCGGGACGGCCTGCCAGCGACCAGAGAACCTATGGCTACCAGCGAGCAGAGGTGCTTGCCGCACTGGCCAACGCATTGATCCTGGTGGTGATCTCCGTTGTCATCTTCACCGAAGCGGTGCGCCGGATCGGCGCGGCGCCGGAAGTGCAGACCAACATCATGCTTTTCGCCGCCATCCTCGGCGCGGCAGCGAACGTGGCCTCCCTCCTGATCCTGCACGGCGCCCACCAGGAGAGCCTCAACGTGCGCGGCGCCTACCTGGAAGTGCTCGGTGACCTGCTGGGATCCTTCGCTGTCATTGCTGCCGCCGTGGTGATCATGGTGACCGGCTTCCAGGCCGCGGACACCATCGCTTCCGTGGTGATCGCCCTGCTGATCCTGCCTCGGGCCTGGTCCCTGCTCCGCGACGTGGTGGATGTGCTTCTGGAGGCCAGCCCCAAGGGGGTGGAAGTACAGATGATCCGTGAGCACATCCTTTCCGTCGAAGGCGTCACGGACGTGCACGACATCCACATCTGGACCATCACATCCGGCGTTCCGGTCTTTTCCGCGCATGTGGTGGTGGAGGACGGGGTGCTCAACGCACGCGGCGCGGACCAGCTTCTGGACAAGCTGGTCACCTGCCTGGGCTCGCACTTCGACACGGACCACTGCACCTTCCAGCTGGAACCCGCCACGCATTCCGAGCACGAGGCCCATCAGCACGCCTAGCCAAGCCATGCCGCCGGGTTAACCGGAACGTCCGACGCGACACGCCGTTCCGCGGGTCCGGTCAAATGACACTGATGTGTTTTATGTTAGTGATGTGACTATTGTTGCCAAAGTGCAAGGGGTCGCGTAACCTCGGACTGCTGGCGGGCATCAGAGGGGCACTGTTGTGCCTCCACCAGGACCTCCAGCCCTACCGCTTCGAGGTTCCTGCAGATGGTTTCAAACAATTCCTTTCGCAAGTCGCTGCGCACTACCCTGGGCAAGTCCGCCGTGGTGTGTGCCGCCGTCGTGATGGTGGGGACTGCGGCAGCGCCCGCAGGCGCGCTGCCCGCCCCGCAACGGCCCTCTTTTTCCATCCCGGCCTCGCCGGAAGTCCCCTCGGCGGAAGACATCGCCGCAGCGAAATCAAACGAGGCCGCCGCCGCGGACCAGGTGGCAGTGATCGAACGGATCCTTGGCTCCGCCTCTGAGTCCCGGCAGGCCGCTTTTGCCGTGGCAATGCAGGCAAACAACGCTTACAGCGAAGCCCTTGTGGAGCTGCAGCAGCGCAGCTCCGCAGCGGCAGCGGCGTCAGCCAGGGCTGCGACAGCGCAGGAGCAGCAGGACAAAACCCGCAGGCAGGTGGGGCAGCTGGCCGGCGACCTCTACCGCAACGGCGGCCTGAACCCCACGCTTGGCACGCTGGCCAGCGGCGGCGGAGAAACCCTTCAGCAGGCAGCCACCCTCCAGGCGCTCTCGGCCGGCCGGAGCCGGGCCTTTGAGGCTGCAGACGCCGCCGCCGAAGCAACACGTTCCCTGACCGCGGCAGCAGAAGAAGCCACGAAGGCCGCGGACGAGGCAGCCCGAACAGCCGAAACCCGGAAGTCCCAGGCTGACGAAGCCAACGCAGCCTCCGCCAAGGCAGTGGCGGACGCCAAGGCACAGCGCACTGTCCTGGTGGACCAGCTGGCCCAACTCCGGAACACCACTGTGGCACTGGAATCGGCCCGGGTGGACGCCCTGGACCGGCAACGGGAAGAGGCCGGGCTGACGGCACTGGCGGCTGCGGCCGAAAAAGCGGCGGCAGAGGCGGCAGCCCCTGAGCAGCGGACCACCGCGGGCGACCGGCCTGCCGCTGCAGCACCGGCGGCACCGGCACTTCCCGCTCCCGCGGCTCCCCCGCCCGCGGCGGCTCCAGCGCCTGTGCCCGTCCCGCCCGCTGCGCCGGCTCCAGCGCCTGCGCCCGCCCCGGCTCCAGCCCCCGCGGTACCCGCCCCCGCCCCGGCACCCGCCCCGTCCCTTGGCGGAGGAACCTATGAGGCGGCCATCTCGGCCGCCCTGGCGAAGGTAGGCGCGCCCTACTATTACCAATGGGGCGGAACCGGCCCCTACGGTTTTGACTGCTCAGGCCTGGTGCAGGCGGCGTTCGCCGCCGCCGGAAAGAACCTCCCGCGCACGGCCGGACAGCAGTACGCATCCGCCTCCACGCACGTTCCCCTCTCCCAGGCACGGCGCGGGGACCTGCTGGTGTGGGGCTCGCCGTCGAACTTCTACCATGTAGCCATTTACCTCGGGAACGGGCAGGTGGTCCACGCGCTGAACCCGCAGGAGGGCATCGGGGTGACCCAGCTCAGCGCCATGGCCGGGATGCAGCTCTACCCGTACGCCGCGCGCTACTAGGCCGGCCGCCACCAAAGGCGCGCAGTTAGCTCAGGACGTCCTTGGTGACGAACCGGCCGTACGCGAGCGCGCCGAACACGGCCACGTATCCCGCCTGCAGCAGTGCGTTGCTGGCGAACGAGTCCCACAGTACGGGCTGGCGGAGCAGGTCCCCGAAGCCCAGCCAGTAGTGGCTGAAGAGCCACGGGTGCAGCCATTCGAGCTGTGGCAGTTGGTCGAGGACCTGGGACACTACGGAGATCACCACCGTGGCGGCCATGGCACCCACCGGAACCACGGTGAGGGTGGACAGGAACAACCCAATCGCGGACAGCCCGGCCAGGGAGACGGCCAGGTATGCGGCGATCAGGAGGAGGCGGAGCGCGGCCTCCGAAGGCTGGATGACGTCCCCTGACAGCAGGGTCACCGGCCCCACGGGGAAAAGCGCTGCCCCGATGGCGGCCCCGGCGAGGGCCACCGTGACCGGCGCAGTCAGGCAGAAGGCCAGCGCGCCGGCGTATTTCACCAGGAGCAGCCGGACACGGCCCGTCGGGGCAACCAGCAGGTACCTGAGCGTTCCCAGGTTTGCCTCGCCTGCGATGGTGTCGCCCGCCACCACCCCGACCGTGAGCGGCAGGAAAAGCGGGACGGACACCAGCATGGCGGTGAACGCCACGAACAGGCCGTTCTGCGTAATGCGGTCCAGGAAGGCCGGACCCCGCCCGGGGGGAACGGCCGAGGAGACCCGGACGGCCACCGCAATCAGGACCGGGAGGGCGGCCAGTGCCAGCAGCAGGGCCCAGGTTCGCCGGCGCCGGAACAGCACCGCGATTTCCGAGCCGAGAAGAGACCAGCCGGCTCCGCGCGGGGGCGCCACGGCCCCGGCGGATGTTTCCTGGTCCTGGTCCGGCACGTCCTGGTCCGGCACGCTACTGGGCAACGTCGAACCCCTCCCCGGTCAAGGCGACAAACCGGTCCTCGAGGCTCTCCCGTTCCACCGCAAAGCCGCGGACCCGGACGCCCGCCTGCACCAGCGCAGCCACCAGCTCCTCCGGGGCAGGGTGTGCCGCTCCGATGCCGTTGCGGGCAAGGTCGGCCGTGAGCACCTGCCCGTCCGGCTGGGGCGGTCCTTCCTCCGGGGCCAGCCCCAGCCGGACCAGGACGGTGGATGCCTGGCCCGCGTCCGGGGTCACCAGGCGCATGCGCGAACTGCCTGACCGGCGCAGGTCCGAAAGGGGACCCTGGGCAACGAGCCTGCCCGCACTCATGACGGCGGCATGGGTGCAGATCTGTTCCACCTCGGCCAGCAGGTGGCTGGAGACGAAAACGGTGGTTCCGTCAGCTGCCAAGGACCGTACCAGGTTCCGCACTTCCCGTGTGCCCTGTGGGTCCAGGCCGTTGGTGGGCTCATCCAGCACCAGCAGTTCGCGGGGCGACAGCAGGGCGTTGGCGATCCCCAGCCGTTGTTTCATGCCCAGCGAATAGGCATGGACACGCTTGCCGGCGGCATGGCTGAGCCCTACCCGTTCCAGCGCCGTGCCCACCCTTGCCTTTCGCGTTGCGGGGTCGGCGTGCCGGCCTGCGGCATCGAGCCGGTGCAGGTTCGCCGTTCCGGACAGGAACGGGTAGAAGGCCGGCCCCTCCACGAGCACCCCAACGCGCGGCAGGACATCCTGGAAACTGCCCGGCATCTCCTTTCCGAGCAGTTTGACCGTGCCGGCGGAAGCGGCCGCGAGGCCCAGCAGCATCCGTATGGTGGTTGTCTTTCCGGAGCCATTGGGCCCCAGGAAGCCAAAGACGGCACCAGCCGGCACGGCAAGATCCAGGCTGTCCACGGCTACCTGCTGGCCGAAATGCTTTGTCAATCCCCGTGTTTCGATGGTCAGGCCGTACGCCCAGGGTCCACGAAGCCCTGATGCGCCCGTCACGGGGCCGAGGATGCGGCTTGCAGTGTGCCCGCCGGAACCATGCCCGCATAGATGCGGCCGTCGTCGGTGAGCAGGACGGTGAACAGTGCAGTGGAGAGCACCCGCCCGCCAGGAACAACGACGGCGGCCTGGGCCAGCACCGGATTCTGCGCCAGCACCTGGCTAAGGGTTGTTCCGGCTTCGGTTCCTGCCGGAAGTTTCACCACGGTCTCCCAGCCCGACCCTGTCAGGTAGGGCCGGGCCTTGCCCTGGACATCGGCGGCGAGCTGGTCCGGGGTGAGGCGCATTCCGGGGTTGCCGGGCAACCCGGAGCTGAGTGGCCAGCGCGTGGGATGCGGGGGCTGCAGTTCCTTCACCGTGCTGCCCGGCGGCGGGACGAAGCTGAAGAGGGCGTCATCAGGGGCTTCCAGGGAGAGGCTGGTGAATCCGGCGCTGAACGCCGGCGCCTCCGCGCCGCGCGCGGTGACCTTCACGGAGAGCGGCATGCCGTTCTCCCCGTCGACGGCGATGGCTACCTTGCCAACAAGTGTTCCCTCCGTGCGCGGCTCGAGGACGAGGTTGTATGCGCGCCGGCCTGCAACGTTGAGGTCAGGGCCGATTGTCACGGCAGTTGAGCTGTCCGCCGCGGCAAGGAATTTCTCTGCCAGTTCATGGGGTGTTTTCGGAACGGGCATCCCGTCCGGGACATGATCAGTGGGGGAAGTGCCAGGAAGCTGATGGCCAGGGTCCATCATCGGCAGGTCGCTGGCATGGGCCGGCAGTGCCAGGTGCGCCGCAGAATTGTCCTTGGACGAGTAGAACCAGACGTCACTGCCGCGCCGGATGATGTCCCGTTCCGCGAGCCGGTCCACTACCTGGACGCGTGCTTTGTCCTTGCCGTCCACGAAGACCCGTGCAGTGTGGCGGCCGGTAAGGAACTCGATCGCGGACGCTGCCGCGCCGGCCGAGGCGGGCCCGGATGCGGGACCGGTTGCCGGCAACTCCGGCAGCCCCAGGTCCGAGGACTGTTCCAGTGTGCCCGAAAAAGTGTGCGCGGTGTGGGAACCGAGCAGGGCGATCACTTCGGCCGGAGTCTTCTCAGGAAGGGGATCGCCGGCCCGTGCCGGGAAGGATCCCACCAGCACCCCAGCCGCGATCACTGCAGGAACGGCCGCGGCAGGAACCCATCGCAGAAAGGACCGGTTCATGCCGCGTCCCGCGACCTGGCCGCGTCCGGGTAGCGCATACCGGCCGCTCATTGTCCGGCCGTCTCCGTCCTTGGAGCCCATAATCCAAGGGTACGCCTCAGGAACGCTCCCTACACGTGCCGGGCGGCCCGCAGGGGGCTAGGCGGGCACGACGGTTCCAGCGCCGCCGTCGACCGTTATTCTTTGTCCGGTGGCAAGCCGCGAGGTGGCCTCCGCAACCCCCACCACGGCGGGAATGCCGTACTCCCGGGCCACCACGGCACCGTGCGAGTTGGGCCCGCCCATTTCCATCACCAGGCCGCCGGCAGTCAGGAACAAGGGGGTCCATCCGGGGTCGGTGGACGGCGCCACCAGGATCTCCCCGGGTTCAAGGCGGGCACCCATGGGATCCAGAATTACCCGGGCGGGACCGGTGGCCGAGCCCGCTGATGCGGGGCTGCCGGACAGCGCGCCGTTCCCGGCCCCGGCGGCCGCTCCGGCAGCCGCAGCATGGAGCACTTCGGGCTCGGTTCCGTCCGAAAGCAGGACCCTGGGGACGTGCCGCCGGCCAAGTTCGCCGGCGTAGGCGGCGCGCCGTTCCAGGACGAGTCCGGGCAGCTTTCGCGGCTGGCTGGCTGCATTCGCGTCCCCGCTGTCCAGGGCACGCCGGACTTCCTCGAAATCGAGGAAGAAGACATCGTCCGGGTGCTCCAACTGGCCGGCGGATGCCAGCACAGCTCCCACGTGGGCCACCTGCCTGCGTACTTCGGCGAGGCCCAGGACCAGCTGGTACTTGGGCAGTTCCCGCAGCCCGGCGAAGAGCCTGGTGCGGCGCAGTGCGGCAGCAACCAGCAGCGCGCGCACCCTGCCGCGGCTCCGGGCCTCGGCAACCAGGCGCTCCACCTGGGCCTCTGCCTCGGCGCTCGCCCTGCTGAACTGCACGTCCGGCGCCATGCCGGGATCAGTGAGGCGCAGGTAGTTGGCAAGGACACCCAGGATGTGCGTGGGATCATCCGACCACCGGGGCATGCCCACATCGATTTCGGCCACGGCCCGCTGCCCGTAGCGGTCGAGGAACCGCACCAGGCCCGCGTGCAGGACGACAGGGAGGTTGCCCGCCCTGAACTCCGCCGCCAGTTCGGATGGCTGCCCTTCCACCAAGGCCGTGCGTGACTCGCGGTCGTCCCTGATTGCTGATGCAAGCCGCCACAGGTCCAGGTCCATCTCCGTGGTCACGTTCCGCGGCAGGCCCCGAAGCACCTTCTCCAGGTCCTTCCAGCGGTCCCAGCCGCCGAGGAGCTTTCCGGCCAGCCACAGCATGGCGAATCCCAACGCGGCCAAGGGCAGGATGGCGGGAACCACCGCAAAGAGCCGGCCGCCCAGGAGCCGCTCCGCATGGTCGAGCCGCTGAAGGGGTCCCGCCCCGGCCTCCAATTCGAGATCCTCGGCGAATTGCCGGGTGAAGCGGTCCAGCCGGCGCAGCGCCGCCTTGGGCCGGAACAGTCCCCGGAGCACGGCCTCGGGGACGCGGGCCCGCACCGCTGCCGGCAGGACATGGCGCAGGAGTCCGAGCGGGGTCTTGCGGGTTACCGAAAACCGGGGGTCCGCAAAGACCTGTCGCAGCACCATGGCGGACCTGGCTTCCATGACGTCGAAGACCCGTGGAAGGAGCCGCCGCCCCACGCTGCTCCTGACCGGCGTTGTGAGATCGAAGTAGAGTCGCTGGGCTGCCTCCGCATACGGTGGTGGACCGCGCCGGGGGTCCGGGACTGCGAACCCTGCGGCTTTGGCCACGGAAGAGGCAACGAGCCGCAGTGAAGCCAGGCCCATGGGAGTGAGGGGGCGGGTGAGGCCCTGGGCGAGGCTGAAGCACAAGTACACCCTGGTTCCTCCACCTCCGGACTGGCGTTCCGGCACCGGGAAAAGTGTGGTGATGGGCCTCGACTGCGTCAGCCAGAGCGCCCCGCCGGTGTCGATGGCCCATTCGGTGTCCTGCGGCGAACCGAAGTGCCTTTCAGCCTGCATGCCCAGGGCTGCAAGCCCAATGGCCTGTTCGTCGGTAAGGCTGGCTGCGTCCGCTTGGCCCGGCATGTCCCGTACCTCGGTTCCGCCGCCGGGAAGGGGCCGGGCGATGAGGCGTTTATCCCCCAGTTTCCGCTCGAGGACCCGGGACATTTCGGTGTCCACAACATAGTGGTCCGGATTGACCGCTCCGGAAACCACCGCTTCGCCGAGCCCCGGGGCAGCATCGATGACAGCTTCCCGGCGCCTGCCGGTCAGTGGATTGGCCGTGAACATCACTCCGGCGGCCCGGGCGTCAACCATCCGCTGGACCACGACGGCGAGGGCTACTTCGTGCGGCTTGATCCCCAGCGCGGCCCGGTAGGCCACTGCCCGGTCTGTCCAGAGGGATGCCCAACAGTCCCGCACGGCCTCAAGGACGGCGCCGATGCCTATGACATTCAGGTAGGTGTCCTGCTGGCCGGCGAAGCTCGCGAACGGAAGGTCCTCTGCCGTGGCGGAGGACCTTACCGCCACCGGAACCGCTTTTCCCAGCGCCTCATATGCCTGCTCGACGGCGGCAACGATCCGCGGCGGAACCGGGGTGGCGCGGATGGACTCGCGTGCTTTGCCGGCCATCCCGGCAAGTTCCGTGGTCCCGCCGGGCGTTCCCGGGGGAAGGACAGCCTGGAGCCTGCCCAGCTCTGCGAGCGCGCCGTCCTGCACGGTCCTGGTGGCCTCCCGGTAGGCCGCTGTGGTCAGGCAGAACCCGTCCGGCACGGGCAACCCGGCTGCTATCAGCTCACCGAGGTTGGCTGCCTTGCCTCCGACCTGTGGAAGCATGCTCCCGTCCACCTGGCTGAGGCGAAGGATCAAGGCAGGGGCGGTGTCCCCGGACTGTTGGCCGGGTCCCTGCCCGGCCGTTCCTGATGGGTCGGCAGCCATCGCGAAGCTCCTGGCAGCAGGATCTCGTCAGGATGAGCCGAGAACCGGTCCGAACTTGGCACGGTCCGCCAGGCGGCGGTCCTCTCGGTCCGGCACCACCATGACGGGGCCCTTGGCATGGTGGAGTATGCCGTCGGACGTTGAGCCCAGGAGCATCCCCGTGAAGCCGCCCCGGCCGCGGGTACCCACAACCACAAGTTCCACATGCCGGCTCTCCTCGACGAGGACGTCAACCGGCGAGCCGTCCTTCAGCTCTGATTCGGCATGGAGATTGGGGAAGTGGCTGCGCAGCCAGGCCATGCCGGCGTCCAGGGTCACCTGGATGTCGGCAAAGAGGGCCTTGCGGTCCATGGGGGCCGGCACCCATGCCAGCGAGCCGCTGTACTGCGGGACGGCGCAGACGACGCGCAGCGTGGCGCCCATGCGTTCTGCCTCCTCTGCCGCCTCCAGGACGGCCACCCGTGCCTGCTCCGAGCCGTCAACACCCACCACCACCACGTTCTCCACGCGCTGGTGCCCGGCTTTGGCCTGCTCGGCTTTGATGCGCCTGTCCTCGGTGGTCTCGCCCAGCCGGTCCGCGCAGATCAGCGGGACCGTCACGGTGGGGCATTTGGCGTGGGCGGGCAGGGCGCTGCTCACCGAGCCGAGGAGCCTGCCCACGAATCCGCCCCGTCCGCGGGTGCCAAACACCAGGAGCTCGGCAGTCCTGGACATCTCCAGCAGCACGCCGGAGGCATCGCCGTTCTCCACGGACGCGGTGACATCGATGTCGTAGGTGGAGATCTTGTCCAGGGCCTGCTTGGCCACCGCCTCGGCGCCCTCGCGGATCACGGAATCGTCCACGGTTGCATAGCCGCCGTCGAGGCCCGACGCGGCGAAGATCGGTACGGAGTACGCGGTGACGATATGCAGCGGACGGCGCCGGCGCCGGGCCTCGCGCGCGGCCCATACAAGCGCGCACTGGCCGTGGTCCGACCCGTCCACGCCAACAACGATTCCCTCGGGAGCAGCAGTGCTGCCGCCGTCCTGAGGGTCCGGATGCAACTCTGGTGCGCCCATGGGGCCGCCTCCTCGCGATACTGCCTGATGTTGCGGCTATTCTGCCAGAAACCGGACCGTTCCCCGCGCACCCTTACCCCGGCCTGAGCTGGGAAGAAAGGCCTGCTTCCGCTTCCCACTATTCTCCGTCGCCCCTGCCATAGCAAGCCTGTCCATGGCCCGGAAGGTCCGGTTATCCACAGGAACTCCAGGGCGTCCGGGAAAGCGCCTTCAACCGGCAGGAAAGTGTTTTCGGCTTGGGCTATCCACCGCAGGAAATGTTCTGTAGTCTTCAGGACATTGTTGGTCCGGGACGCCTACTGCCTCTTTCCGTCAGGGTGCCCGCCAACGTACTGCGGCCGGACTTTGGGGGTAACGGGACGCGCGCGGGCGAGGACGCCTGCACCTGCCGAAACTTCGAAGGAGGGAACCTGTAGTGTCAAGCATGCCTGGGAATGCCGGGACCGAGCAGACCACCACTGTGATCATTGGCACGGGCCTGTCCGGCCTTGCCGTGGCCGCCGAGCTGTGCCGCCGCGGGGTGGACTCGATAGTGGTGGACGGACTGGACATCCTTGGCGCCGCACAGCCGGCCAACACAGCTTCGCTTCAACGCTGCGACGCGGCGGACTCCGTCACCCTTCGTGAACGGAACGAGATCCTGCGGCACCTGCGCAATTACGCCGCCAGCCACGCCGTGGACGTGCGGCACACTACCCGCGCCGTCCAGTTGACCATGCTGGCCGGGACTGCGACGGGAACCGCCGCTCCGCGGTGGGAAGTCCACACCCCTTCGGGCATCCTGGTGGCGGACCATATTGTCCTGACCCGCTGCGCGCACAGCCAGTTGCGGCGCATGATCAACGATTTCGGGATCGCCGTGGGCCGCAACCTCACCGCTGCCATGCGGGCAATCGGCATTTATCTGGTGGGCGTGGGCGAGCTCATCACGCCGTCGCCCAAAGAGGTCCTGCGCCAGGCCAAGACCGTGGGCCAGGCGATTTCCGCCAAAGTGCATCCGGACCGCGTTGCCTTTCCGGGCACCGGGAGCTTCGCGGCCCTGCCCTGCTAGCGCCCGCCAAGGCCCCCGCCGGCGCCCGTCAGCCCTCCTCGTCCGTGCCCGCCGTGAGCCTGCGCCGGGCGAGGACGGCAAGGGTGGCCAGCAGCCCCGCCGCGACGGCGGCGAAAATGACGATGCTCCACTGGAACGGCTCCCCCGCGTCCGCCGGGTCCGCTGGTTCGGCGGTGGTTCCGGGCCGGGCGGTCCCCATGGCGGGGGCGTTGCCAACGGCCGGAGCGGTGGCAGGAACTGTACCGGCCGCCGTCGGACTTGCCGCCGGTGACGTGCCCGGCGCGGCGGAAGCGGCCGTAAAAACAAACGTCCCCTCGATGGGGTGCGAGTCCGAACTGACCACGCGCCAGGCAACGGTGTACTGCCCGGCCGCGGCTCCCGCCCTGACCTTCCGGGACGCCACGTTGTCCACGATCTCCACGGGACCTTCTGCCCACTCGGCGCCGGCGGCGTCCTTGACGGAGATGGACGCGCCAATCCCAAGCGGGTTCTTGTTGAACGTGACCGAAACCTGTTCCGGGGGCGCGGTGACCGAGGCGCCCTGGGCGGGGCTGGTGGACTCGGCTGCATCATGCGCGGCGGCGGGACCGGCAACGCCCAGCACGGCGGCGGCGGAAACGAGGAATCCGAGCCCAAAGGTCAGGATTCGGCGGCGGACGGGACGCATGCTGGGGGGCTCCTTGTGTTGGCTTCCTTACAGACTAGGCGAAATTGCCTGCCGCCCGGCCGCCGCCCCCATAGGATTCAGGTATCCCCACAGACTCCCCCGGAGGACAAATGCTTAAGCAAGGCTCTGCCCTGGACCGGTACTTCATGGTCACCGAACGCGGTTCCAACCTTTCCCGCGAGATCCGCGGCGGCTTCGCCACATTCTTCGCCATGAGCTACATCGTGGTGCTGAACCCCCTGATCCTCTCCGGCCCGGACTCCAGCGGCACCACGTTGGGGTTCACCGCAGTCGCCGCCGTGACGGCCTTCGTGGCGGGCCTCCTCACCATCCTGATGGGCGCCTGGGCAAAGCACCCCTTCGCGCTGGCCACGGGCCTGGGCGTCAACGCCTTCGTCGCCGTCACCGTTGCCACCAATCCGGGACTGACCTGGCCGGACATGATGGGCCTGGTGGTCCTGTCCGGCGTGACCATGCTCATCCTGGTCCTCACCGGGTTCCGCACCGCCGTCTTCAAGGCAGTACCGGACGGACTCAAGACGGCCATCGTGGTGGGCATCGGGCTGTTCATCGCGCTCATCGGGCTGGTCAATGCGGGCTTCGTCCGCCGCATCCCCGACGTGGCCGGCACCACCGTGCCCGTTGGACTTGGCTTCGACGGCAAGCTCCTGGGCTGGCCCACTGCAGTGTTCGTGTTCGGCCTGGTCCTGACCATCGCCCTGGTGGTCCGCAAGGTCAAGGGCGCCATCCTGATCGGCATTATCACCTCCACCGTCATCTCCGTGCTCCTGGAGATGACCCTGCACATCGGACCAAGCTTCGACGGCAAGACCTTCAACCCGCAGGGCTGGTCCCTGGTGGCGCCCAAATTCACGGGATGGGCCGCCCCGGACCTGTCCCTGATTGGCAAGGCGAACCCCTTGGGAGCCTTTGAGCACCTCGGCTTCGTGGCAGCCACGCTGCTGGCGTTCGTGATCCTGCTCAGCATCTTCTTCGACGCCATGGGAACCATGGTGGGCCTGGCCAACGAGGCAGGCACCGTGGATGAACACGGCAACATCCCCGACGTGGACCGCGTCCTCCAGGTGGACGCCCTCGGCGCTATCGTGGGCGGCGGCGCCTCGGTGTCCTCCAACCAGATCTACGTGGAAGCCGGCGCCGGCATTGGCGAAGGCGCGCGGACGGGCATTGCCTCGATCGTTACCGGACTCCTGTTCCTGGTGGCGATGTTCTTCACCCCGCTGATCAACCTGGTGCCCTTCGAGGCCGTGGCGCCGGCTCTGGTGGTGGTGGGCTTCATGATGGTGTCCCAGGTGGGGAAGATCGACTGGCAGGACTGGGGCATTGCGATCCCGGCGTTCCTGACCTTCACGCTGATGCCGTTCACCTACTCCATCGCCAACGGCCTGGGCGCCGGGTTTATCGCCTTCGTGCTGATCCGCACCGTGCAGGGACGCGTCAAGGAGATCCACCCGCTGATGTGGGCCGTGGCGGCTGCCTTCCTGCTGTTCTTCGCCGTCGGCCCCATCGAGGCCGCCCTGGGGATGTAGCGCGGCTGCCCGGGCAGGAACCCACACCCCCCGCACGGCGCTGCGCCGACCTACACGGGGGTGTTGGGGGCCAGCCCCTCATCACCGGACACTGCGCGGGCCTTCTTCTCGCGGAGCCTGTCCAGCCTGTTCATCAGCGGTGAGGTGGTGGCGCCGTGGACCACGATCGACAGCGCCACCACCAGCCCCACGAACGCCCAGAGCCATTCCGCCTGGTCAGCGAACTTTCCTTTGCCCAGCGCATAGGACAGGTAGTACAGCGAGCCGATCCCCCGGATCCCGAAGAAGGAGAGCGCAATCCGCTCCCGCGGGCCGGTCTTGCCGCCCAGCAGCCCCACCCAGCCCGCCAGGGGGCGGATCACCAGCAGGAATGCCAGTGCCACCAGCACCTCTGCCCAGCCGATCCCTTCCAGCAGGCCGCGGGCGATCGCACCGCCCAGCAGGACCAGGATCACCACCGTCAGGAGCCGCTCCAGTTGCTCCACGTAGGAGTGCAGCACCCGGTGGTAGCCGTGGGTATGCTCGGCGGCCCGGATGGTCACAGCGCAGACAAAGACCGCGATGAAGCCATAGCCCTCCACCATCTCCGTGGCACCGTAGGTCAGGAACGTGGCGGCGAGGGCCACGAAGCCCTCGGAATGGTTGGACAGCCGCAGGCTGTCTGCGCGGGCAGAAAAGAAAATCCGTGCCAGCAACTTTCCGGTCAGGAAGCCCAGCAGCAGTCCGACAGCCAGCCGCCACAGGACGTCCACGCCGAACCACTCCGGGAACCACGCCAACGGGGATGACCCAACGATGCTGATGGCGATTGCCAGGTAGACAAAGGGAAAGGCCAGCCCGTCGTTGAGTCCTGCTTCCGAGGTGAGGCCAAAGCGCACCTCGTCCTCTTTGTCGGTTCCGTCGTCGTGGTCCGCGGGCTCACCCACCTGCACTTCGGAGGCGAGGACGGGGTCCGTGGGTGCAAGGCTTGAGGCCACCAGCAGTGCTGCACCAAGGCCCAGGCCCAGGAACCACAGCCCCAGCAGCGTGAGCCCAATGATGCAAAGAGGCATAGCGATTCCCAGCAGCCGCCAGGTGGTGGCCCAGCGTTGGCGGCCCACCGGCCGGTCCAGCGCCAGTCCGGCGCCCATCAGCGAGATGATCACGCACACTTCCGAGAGATGAAGGGCAAAGTCGCTGTGCGCCAAGGGGTCCGGGTCGGGAAGGGTGGGGATCAGGGCGAAAGCAGCCATACCCGCTCCGAGGAAGACCATCGGCATGGAAAAGGGCATGTTGCGCAGCAGCTTGGGGAGCACTGCGGCCACGAACACTGCGACGCCGGCGGCGGCAAACAGGATGTTGGGGGCTTCAAACATAAAGCTGTTCTCCGGCCTGTTTTTTGCGCCCGTTCGGCGCAGGCAAGGTGGTTCGGTCCCCGGGGAGGGACTGATCCACAATAGCCCCTGCTGCCGGCAGGCGCTGATGATCTTCGATTCCAGACAGGTCGACGGCGGCGCTGCTGGTTTTAGCTGTCCAATTACGGTGAGCTTGGGATATGACCCCTCCGATACCTGCCGTTGATGTCCCGCCCCAGCCCTGGACGGGCAGGTTCGACGGCGACGACGCCAGCCACCGCCGCTGGTGGCAGGCGATGGTTCCCTACGACGGCGGGGCGGAGGCGGGTGCGGGCGGCGAAGGCGCGGTCCACACGCCAAAACCGGCCGTCCTGCTTGGCTTCGCCAGCGATGAGGGCGTGCGCCGGAACAAGGGCCGCACCGGCGCGGCGGCCGCGCCGGCAGCCATCCGGCAGGCCCTGGGCCCCCTGGCGTTCCACCTCGACCGGACCGTGGCCGACGCAGGGGATGTTGTGGTGTCCGGCGGCGCCCTTGAAACCGGCCAGGAACGCGCCGGCAGGGCTGTCGCTGCTTTGCTCGACGCCGGGCAACTCCCCGCGGTGCTGGGCGGCGGCCATGAAACCGCGTATGCCAGTTACCTGGGGGTCAGTTCGTCCGCCGCGGTGCAGGGCGGCCAGCGGCTTGGCATCCTGAACCTGGACGCCCATTTCGACCTGCGGGACGAGCCCGCACCCAGCTCGGGGACGCCGTTCCTCCAAATGGCCCGCGCGGAAGCCGCCGCCGGGCGCGACTTCCGCTACGCCGTCGTCGGAATTTCCGAACCCAACAACACGCGCGCCCTCTTCGATACTGCCCGGGAGCTGGGCGTCCAGTACCTGCCGGACGAGGACTGCGGGGCAGAGCGCGTCCGGGACTTCGTGGCGGGGTTCCTGGCGGGCATCGACGTGCTGTACCTGACCATCGACCTTGACGTGCTGCCGGCCGCGGTGGCGCCGGGCGTGAGTGCACCCGCAGCGTTCGGCGTGCCGCTGCCCGTCATCAGCGCAGTGTGCCGGCAGGTGGCGGGGTCGGGGAAGCTGCTGCATCTCGACATCGCCGAGCTGAACCCGGAATTTGATATCGATGGCAGGACCGCCCGGGTTGCCGCGCGGCTGCTGGACACCCTGCTGCGCTGAACCGGGCGCATCCCCGGGGCCGGGCTACCTGCCTTTCAGGACGTAACGCCGCTCCGGACGGCCCACGCCGTACTTGAGCCTGACCTCCAGCGTCCCCTCGTCGTGCAGGTATTCCAGGTAGCGGCGGGCGCTGACGCGGGAGGTTCCCAGCTGCTCCGCGACCTCGGCCGCGGAAAGGTCACCTTCGGCGGCGTTGAGGGTGGCCTCCACGAGCTTGAGCGTTTCGATGCTGCAGCCCTTGGGAAGCGGCCGCTCCGTGCGGTCCAGGCCGAAGACGCGGTTGACGTCCGACTGCTCGGCCACATCCTTGGCCGAGTCCAGGCCATGGTAGGCGCTCCGGTAGTGCTCCAGCCGCTCCTGGAGGTCCGACTGGGAAAACGGCTTGATGAGGTAGTGCACAATGCCCCCGCGGAGGGCCTTGCGGACGGTCTCCACTTCCCGGGCGGCGCTGATCACCAGCACGTCGAGCTCCGGGGCCACCTCGCGCAGCCGGTGCATGAGCTCCAGCCCGTTGATGTCCGGCAGGTGGATGTCCAGCAGCACCAGGTCCGGCTGCAGCCGTTCCGTTTCGAGCACTGCCCGTGCACCGGTGTGGGCCACGCCCACCACGGCGAAGCCCGGCGTCCGCTGGATGAAGCCGGCGTGGACCTTCGCCACCATGAAGTCGTCATCGACGATCAGCACGTTGATCATGGCTTCACTGCCCCTTTCCTCAGCCGTGCGGTGAAGACTGCTCCGTTGTCGTTGGCCACCGTGAGGTCCCCGCCGGAGCGCCGGCAGACCACCCTCGAGAGGGCCAGCCCGAATCCGCGGCCCTCGGCCGGGCCCGCCTCCTTGGTGGAAAACCCCTGGCGGAAGATGTCCTCCACGGCGTCGCCCGGAACGCCCGGTCCGGTGTCCCGCACCGTGACGGTGACGTGGTCCTTGCCGTCCTCCACCAGCACCCTGACGGCGGCCTCCGGAAGTCCCGTCACGGCGTCGAACGCGTTGTCCACCAGGTTCCCCACCACCGTGGTGAGGTCGCGGGACAGTTCGTCGCTGACCGGGCCCAGCGCGGACGCCGGGTCAAGCTGCAGCGCCACTCCGCGTTCCGTGGCGAGGCTGGACTTGGCAATCAGCAGTGCGGCGAGCGCAGGGTCCTGGATCCGGCTGGTCACTTCGTCGTTCAGCCTGGTCCGGTCCACTGTGGCGCCGTTGACGAACTGCACCACGGAATCGTATTCGCCGATCTGGATCAGGCCGGAGATGACGTGCAGCTGGTTGGCGAACTCGTGGGCCTGGGCACGCAGCGTGTCCGTGGCGGTCCGGGTGGCACCGAGCTCACGTTCGAGGGAGGACAGCTCCGTCCGGTCCCGGAGGGTAGTGACCGAGCCGATGTCCCGGCCGCGGGACCGGATGGGAACACGGTTGAGCACCACCAGCCGCTCCCCCACCAGGACCAGCTGGTCCGGGTCCGGCTGCTCACGGGTCAGGACCACCTTGAGCGCCGGGTCCACGGGAAGGGATCCGAGCTTCCTGCCCACGCAGTCCGGCGGCAGCCCAAGGAGTTCCCGCGCACTGTCGTTCGCTACCGTGATGCGCTCATTGGGGTCCAGCGCCACCACGCCTTCCTTCAGGCCGTGCAGCATCGCCTCCCGGTTCTCCACCAGCCCGGTGATCTCGCTGGGCTCCATGCCGAGGGTCTGCCGCTTGACCCGGCGGGAGAGCAGCAGGGACCCCGCCACCCCCAGGACGCTGGCTACGCCGAGGTACGTCAGGAGGTTGGGGACCGCGTCGCCCAGCCGTTCAAGGGTGGACGGATAGTTGCGGCCGATGGCGGCAATCCCGATCATCTTTCCAGCATCATCGAGGACCGGAACGTGCGCGGACAGGACGGCGTTGCCGCCTTGGTCCACCACACCGGTCCAGGCGCGCCCTTCCATGACCCTGCTGGCGCCCAGTTCCAGCGGCTCCCCCAGCAGGCTTGGATCCGACGCCGCAACCACCGTGCGGTCCAGCTTCGCGAGCGTGACATGGGACGAGCCCGAGACGGTGCGGACCGACTCCGCTACTGCGGGAAGCGCTGAACCGACACGCGGCTCAGCGTCCGGCAGCAGCGCCCGCACCGCAGGATTGTTGCCGAGCGCTTCCGCGGCCGAGAGGGCCCTGCGGCCTTCAGTCCGTTCAAAGGCGGCAGCGGACTGGGCAAGCGAGATGGCCACCACCGCCACCAGCACGGCCAGGACAATCAGCAACTGCAGCACAAGGTACTGCCCGGCGAGGGACATTCCTCTTCGTCGAGTCACTGCGGGGGTTCCTTTTGTTTCTTGATGCCTGTTCCTGGTGCCGTGCGTGTTCCCGGCGCCGTGCCTGTTCCTGGCGCGCGGGCCGGCCCTGCGGCAGTAACGGGAACTATATCCCACCGGCGCCCTGGCTTCGGCGGGAGGCGCCGGCGGGGGCCTTGTACGGCGCCGAGGTGGTTGTCCGGTGGGGCGCCGGAAACGTGAACGCAATGAACTTAACTTTCTCTGCGTACACAAGAGTGAGGTCCGTCACGGCGGGCCCTAGCATCGGAAGCACAGATCAGGTCCGCTGATCATCCTGTAGAGAATTGCATTACTGAGAAGAGGAACACCATGCGCCAGATCCGCGCATTGCGAGTCGCCGCCGTCGCTGCCGGCATCGCCCTGATGGCCACCGGCTGCGGTGCCACCGGCAAGAGCTCCACCGGTTCGGAAAGCTCCGGCGCTGCTGCCGGGCCCATTACCGGACTGCAGATCATGGTCCCCAACACCCCGGGCGGCGGCTACGACACCACCGCACGCGCCGCAGCCAAGGTCCTCGACGACGAGAAGATCTCCACCAACACAGAGGTCTTCAACCTCGCCGGTGCCGGCGGCACCGTGGGCCTGGCCCGCGTTGTCAACGAAAAGGGCAACGGCGACCTCGCCATGCTCATGGGCCTTGGCGTGGTGGGCGCCAGCTACACCAACAAGTCCGAGTCCAAGCTGACCGACACCACCCCGCTTGCACGGCTCATCGAAGAGCCCGGCGCCATCATGGTCAGCAAGGATTCCCCGTACAAGACCATCGACGACCTGGTGAAGGCCTGGAAGGCTGACCCGGGCTCCATCTCCGTAGGCGGCGGCTCCTCACCGGGCGGCCCGGACCACCTGCTGCCCATGCAGCTTGCAGGCGCCGTGGGCATTGACGCCACCAAGGTGAACTTCGTTTCCTACGACGGCGGCGGGGACCTCCTGCCCGCCATCCTGGGCAACAAGCTTGGCTTTGCAGCCTCCGGCGCCGGCGAATACCTGCAGCAGATCCAGTCCGGTGAAGTCCGGGTCCTGGCCACCAGCGGCGAAAAGCGGCTCGAGGGCGTCGACGCCCCGACGCTGAAGGAATCAGGCATCGACCTGGTGTTCACCAACTGGCGCGGCATCGTGGCCCCTCCGGGCATCAGCGACAAGGACAAGGCATCCCTGATCGCCGCCCTTGAGAAGATGCACGCGACCGAGGGCTGGAAGGAAGCGCTGAAGACCCACAGCTGGACGGACGCCTTCATCACCGGCGAGAAGTTCGAAACGTTCCTTACCGAGCAGGACAAGCGGGTGGCGGACGTCCTCACCAAGCTTGGGTTGGCGTGACCTCGCTGACCACAGGCCTTAAGGGCCGCGCCGAGCTGGGAGTTTCCCTCCTGCTCGGCGCGGCCGGCGTCCTTGTCTTCCTGGACGCCAACGGCCTGGTGACCCCGTACTCCCAGTCGGACCCCGTGGGTCCCAAAACAGTTCCGTACATCGTGGCCGGCTTGCTGGTGGCATGCGCTGTCCTGCTGGCCATCAACGTGATGCGGGGCGGCCAGGGCGAGGCGGAAGGCGGCGAGGATGTTGACCTCACCCACCCCGCCGACTGGAAAACCATCCTGCCCCTGGCAGGAGCCTTCATCCTGAACATCCTGCTCATCGACTGGGCCGGCTGGGTCATCTCCGGCACCGTCCTGTTCTGGGGCAGCGTCCTGGCACTGGGCAGCCGGCACTACATCCGCGACGGGCTCATCTCCGTAGCCCTGTCCCTGCTGACCTTCTACGGCTTCTACCTCGGCCTCGGCATCGCCCTGCCCGCCGGACTCCTGGAAGGAATCCTCTGATGGACGTCTGGTCCTCACTGATGGACGGTTTCGCCACCGCCCTCACCCCCATGAATTTCCTCTACGCCGTGATCGGCGTGATCCTGGGCACCGCCGTCGGCGTCCTCCCCGGGCTCGGCCCGGCCATGACCGTGGCCCTGCTCCTGCCCGTCACCTACGCCCTTGAGCCCACCAGCGCCTTCATCATGTTCGCCGGCATCTACTACGGCGGCATGTACGGCGGTTCCACCACGTCGATCCTCCTAAACACCCCCGGCGAATCGTCCTCCGTGGTCACCGCCATCGAGGGCAACAAGATGGCCAAGGCGGGCCGGGCGGCGCAGGCGCTTGCGACGGCGGCGATCGGCTCGTTCGTTGCGGGCACCATCGGCACCGCGCTGCTGGCCGTCTGCGCACCGATCGTGGTCAAGTTCGCCGTGAGCCTGGGTGCGCCCAGCTACTTCGCCATCATGGTTTTGGCCCTGCTGGCCGTCACCGCGGTCCTGGGTTCGTCGCGGCTCCGCGGCTTCGCCTCGCTGGCACTTGGCCTGGCCATCGGCCTGGTGGGCATGGACTCGGTCACCGGCCAGCGCCGCCTGACCTTCGGCCAGCCGCTGCTCGCGGACGGCCTGGACATCGTGGTGGTGGCCGTGGCCATCTTTGCCGTGGGCGAAGCCCTGTGGGTTGCCGCCCACCTGCGCCGCACTCCGCTGCATGTGATCCCGGTGGGCCGGCCCTGGATGGGCAAGAAGGACTGGAGCCGTTCCTGGAAGCCGTGGCTGCGCGGGACCGCCTTCGGCTTCCCGTTCGGCGCCCTCCCCGCCGGCGGCGCCGAGATTCCCACGTTCCTTTCCTACGTCACCGAGAAGCGCCTCACCAAGCACCCGGAAGAGTTCGGCAAGGGCGCCATCGAGGGCGTCGCCGGGCCGGAAGCAGCCAACAACGCTGCCGCCGCCGGCACCCTGACGCCCATGCTGGCCCTGGGCCTGCCCACCAACGCCACGGCCGCCGTCATGCTCGCAGCCTTCACCTCGTACGGCATCCAGCCGGGCCCGCAGCTGTTTTCCAGCCAGGGACCGCTGGTGTGGGCGCTGATCGCAAGCCTCTTCATCGGCAACCTGCTGCTACTGCTGATCAACCTGCCGCTGGCACCCCTGTGGGCCAAGCTCCTGCAGCTCCCCCGGCCGTACCTGTACGCCGGCATCCTCTTCTTTGCCACGCTGGGCGCCTACTCGGTGAACCTGCAGGCGTTCGACCTGGTGATCCTGCTGGTGCTCGGCGCCCTCGGGTTCATGATGCGCCGGTTCGGGCTGCCGGTGCTGCCGCTCATCCTTGGCGTTATCCTGGGGCCGCGCATCGAAGGCCAGCTCCGCAAGACCCTGCAGCTCAGCGCAGGCGACCCGGCAGGGCTCTTCAGCGAGCCGATCGCCGTCGTTATTTACGTCATTGTGGGGCTGATCCTGCTCTGGCCGCTGCTCTACAAACTGGTGCGGCGGAACCGCCCGGCGGGCCGTTCACTGGTTCCCGCCAATTCCGGCGCAGCAGACACCAGCGACTAGTCCCCGCCGGCACCCTAACCCCGCATCCTGCAAACACAAGGAGATACCATGACGATCGTGGTGGGATACGTCCCAACCCCCGAGGGTGAAGCTGCCCTGACCCAGGCCATTGCCGAAGCCCGAAAGGGCAACACCACGCTGCTGGTCATCAACTCGTCCAAAGGCGACGCGCTGGTGGACAACCGGTATGCCCAGGAGCCGGAGATCCAAAGCATCGAGGACCGCCTGGCCATCCAGGGCATCCAGCACGTGATCAAGCAGCCGGTCCGCGGCCACGACGCCGCGGCCGAAGTCCTGGACGCCGCGGAGGAACACAATGCCGAACTGATCGTGATCGGACTGCGCCGGCGGACGCCGGTGGGCAAGCTCATCATGGGCAGCGTGTCGCAGCGGATCCTGCTGGAGGCCGACTGCCCGGTCCTGGCGGTGAAGGCCGGTTAACGCTGCCGCGGTGATGCGTTCCCGGCGGTGAAAACGGGGGCAAGCGGGGCAGTCAAAGAGCAGTCATCTGACATTTTGCGGGAGCAGCCGGTAGAATGGCAGGGCCCTTAGGCATGAAACACAGAAAGTTCTCCCAAATGACTACAGCCACCCTGGAACGCGTCCCCGCCGTTTCCTCCCGCGCCGACGCCTCGGCAGCCAGGTCCATCGACCTGGAGTTTTCCAACGCGCGCGAAGTCCACGCCGGCCTGGAAGAGGCCGTGTCCGAGCTGATCGAGGTCGCCGCGCAGGAAGCCTCCTGCGGCATCCTGGTCACCAGGCTGCATCCGGGCCGCTACACCGTAGCCCTGGACGAATCGGTACCGTTCGGCGAAACCTACGAGGCCATCGCCGCCTGACCGGCAATCCTGCCGGGGCATGCCCGGACAAAAAGAAATCCCCGCCCTGCGCAAGCAGTAGGCGGGGATTTCTGTTGTTGTGCTTCCTGGGGCTGCTAGCCGCGGCGCACCTGCACGCCGTCGGATTTGAGGAAGAGCTGCTTCTCCGACGGACCGGCCGGCACCAGCCACAGAACGTTTCCGCTCTGGGACACCTCCTCCACCTCCCCGGCGGCAACCACGTGCGCATGCTTGATGATCTCCACGTGGTCCCCGGCCTTGAGGGTCCTCCAGTCGGAAACAGCGGCGGAATGGGCGTTTCGCCTTGATAAGACTGCCCCACGAGCTTTCATTTGAACTTCTACCCCTTTGTATACGTTCTGCGCCACAGCCTCTTTGATGTGACTTTCACTACATCTTCAGTTCTACTACACTCGGCGCCCCGCGGTGGAACGTGTCGGATGAAATTCCACCAAGTGGACGCCGAGTGCGCACGCCCTGAAGATTCTTCGGATTCAGGCGAGGATTCCGACGGCGGATTCGGCCGCCCTGCGCACCTCGCCCGAGGCCACCAGCCTGTCGGCAGCCTCGAGCTCGGGTGACAGGAAGCGGTCCGTCCCCGGCCCGTCCACCACGCCGCGCAAAGCGGAGACGACGCCGGCGCCCGCCGGCCCCGGCGTCAGGACCCCACCGGAGAGCCGGCTGCGGATGTCCAGGGCGCGTGCCGACGTCACCAGCTCGATGGCGAGGACCCGGCGCAGGTTCTCCACCGCCTTCCGCAGTTTGCGTGCGGCGTGCCAGCCCATCGAGACGTGGTCTTCCTGCATGGCGGAACTGGGGATGGAGTCCACGGAGGCGGGAACAGCAAGCCGCTTGTTGTCCGAGACCAGGCCGGCCTGGGTGTACTGGGCAATCATCAGCCCTGAGTCCACGCCGGGGTCGGCCGCAAGGAAGGCCGGCAGGCCGTGGGAGCGGGCCGGATCCAGCATCCTGTCCGTCCGGCGTTCCGCGATGGAGCTCAGGTCCGCGACGGCGATGGCCAGGAAGTCCAACACGTAGGCCACCGGCGCACCATGGAAGTTGCCGTTGGAGCTGACCGTTCCGTCAGGCAGCACCACAGGGTTGTCGATGGCGGCCGCCAGTTCGCGGGACGCCACCAGGGCCGCGTGGTCCACTGTGTCCCTCACGGCGCCGGCAACCTGCGGGGCGCAGCGGAGCGAGTAGGCGTCCTGGACCCTGTTGTCGCCAACCTTGTGGGAAGCGACGATGGGGGAACCGGACAGGACACGCAGCATGTTGTCGGCGCTGGCGGCCTGCCCCGGATGCGGACGAAGCGCTGCGTGCAGCTCCGGCAGGAACACCTGGTCGGTGCCCAGCAATGCCTCGACGCTCATCGCCGCGGTGATGTCCGCCGTCGTCAGCAGCTGGCGAAGGTCCGCGATGGCCATGAGGAGCATGCCCAGCATGCCTTCGGTGCCGTTGACCAGGGCCAGGCCTTCCTTTTCCGCGAGGGTGACCGGTTCGATGCCGTGTTCTGCAAGCAGTACCGCGACAGGCTGTTCGCCGCGGCCGCCGTACGTCACGCCGTCGGGTCCTTCCGCCTCGCCCTCGCCCATGAGCACCAGGGCGCAGTGGGACAGCGGTGCGAGGTCGCCCGAGCAGCCGAGCGAGCCGAACTCGCGGACCAGCGGCGTGATGCCGGCGTTGAGCACGTCCACCATGGTCTGCAGGACCACGGGTCGGACGCCGGTGCGGCCGGACGCCAGGGTCTTGGCTCGCAGGAACATGATGCCGCGCACCACTTCGCGCTCCACTGCCGGTCCCATGCCGGCTGCGTGGCTGCGGATCAGGCTCTTCTGCAGCTGGGTGCGCAGCTCATTCGGGATGTGCCGGTTGGCCAGGGCACCAAAGCCGGTGGAAATTCCGTAGGCCGGGACGTCGCTGGCTGCGAGCTCGTCGATGTGGGCGCGGACTTTTGCCACCGTGTCCAGGGCTTCCGGGGAGATGGTCACCTTCGCGTTGTGGCGCGCGACGGCGAGCACGTCCTCGGGCGTAACGCCGCTGGACCCGAGGGTAACGGTCAGCGGTTCGTGGGTTATTGCGGTCATGGTTCCTACTTCTGTGGATCGATTGCTCCGTACCTGTCGTATTGCGGGCTCTAAACGACAGGTGCGGAGCAATCGATGTGGGGTTGGTTAGTGTGTCTCGTTCATGGGGATGCGGACGCCGCGCTCTTTGGCGACGTCGACGGCGCGGTCGTAGCCGGCGTCGGCGTGGCGGATGACGCCCATGCCGGGGTCGTTGGTGAGGAGGCGTTCGAGCTTCTGCGCGGCGAGGTCGGTGCCGTCGGCGACGGAGACCTGGCCGGCATGGATCGAGCGGCCGATGCCTACCCCTCCGCCGTGGTGGATTGAGACCCAGGTGGCGCCGGAAGCGGTGTTGAGCAGGGCATTGAGCAGAGGCCAGTCAGCGATCGCGTCGGAACCGTCGGCCATGGACTCGGTCTCGCGGTACGGCGAGGCGACGGAGCCGGAGTCGAGGTGGTCGCGGCCGATGACGATGGGGGCCTTGACCTTGCCGTCCTTCACGAGCTGGTTGAAGAGCAGGCCGGCCTTGGCGCGGTCGCCGTAGCCGAGCCAGCAGATCCGGGCCGGCAGGCCTTCGAACTCGACGCGTTCCTGGGCGGCGTCGATCCAGCGGTGCAGGTGCTTGTTCTCCGGGAACAGTTCCTTGATGGCTTCGTCCGTGACGCGGATGTCTTCGGGGTCGCCGGACAGGGCAACCCAGCGGAACGGGCCGAGGCCCTCGCAGAACAGCGGGCGGATGTAGGCCGGGACGAAGCCGGGGAATTCGAAGGCGCGGGTGTACCCGCCCTTGCGGGCTTCGTCGCGGATGGAGTTGCCGTAGTCGAAGACCTCGGCGCCGGCGTCCTGGAACTCGACCATGGCCTGGACGTGCTTGGCCATCGAGGCCTGGGCTTTCTTGGTGAATCCCTCCGGGTCAGCCGCGGCTTCGCGGTGCCATTCCTCAACGGTGATGCCCTCTGGGAGGTAGCTCAGCGGGTCGTGCGCCGAGGTCTGGTCCGTGACGATGTCGACGGTGAGTTCGCCCGCGTTGTGGCGGCGCAGGATTTCGGGGAAGACGGTGGCGGCGTTGCCGACGTAGCCCACGGACCAGCCGCGGCGCTCTTCCTTGGCCGCCAGGACCTTGGCGATGGCGGCGTCGAGGTCTGTTTCCACCTCGTCGAGGTAGCGCTTGCCGGCGCGGCGGCGCAGGCGGGTCTCGTCGACGTCGACAATCAGGCAGGCGCCCTCGTTCAGGGTGACGGCGAGCGGCTGGGCGCCGCCCATGCCGCCGCAGCCGCCGGTCAGGGTCAGGGTCCCGGCGAGGGTGCCGTTCTCATCCCCGGCGAGTTTCCGGGCAACGGCTGCGAAGGTCTCGAACGTGCCCTGCAGGATGCCCTGGGTGCCGATGTAGATCCAGGACCCGGCGGTCATCTGGCCGTACATCATCAGGCCCTCGGCCTCGAGCCGGCGGAATTCGGGCCAGTTGGCCCAGTCACCCACCAGGTTGGAGTTGGCCAGCAGGACGCGGGGGGCCCACTCGTTGGTGCGGAAGACACCCACCGGCTTGCCGGACTGGACGAGGAGGGTCTCGTCCTTTTCCATGGTTTCCAGGGTGCGGGTGATGGCGTCGAACGCTGCCCAGGACCGGACGGCGCGGCCGGTGCCGCCGTAGACCACCAGGTCATCGGGGCGTTCGGCGACCTCGGGGTCCAGGTTGTTCATCAGCATGCGCAGCGGGGCCTCCGTCTGCCAGGACTTGGCGGTGAGCGTGGTGCCGCGGGCTGCTTTGACCGGGCGGGCACCGGTGGTGAAATCGGCGGGTGCCATGGTGGCTCCTTCGTGTGTAGGGCGAGTGTGGTGTTCGCGGTGATGCGAAGAGGTTCTGTATCAACTAAAGCCCGTCCGTGACGGCCCGGACAGGGCTTTCGAGGGGGTGCTGTCCGGGATTCCAGACCTGTTCCCCTCCCGGCGCCGGGCTACTTTGCGGGGCGGCCGTGGAGCCGGACCGAGAGTTCGTCGGCCACCTTCTGGACGCGCGCGGCCAGCCCCGGCCACTGCTCCGCCGGCACTTTGTCCTCGAGGAACGTCACGGCGACTGCCGCCGTCGGCCATCCCAGGTGGTCCGTGACCGCGGCGGCGATGGAGCCGAAACCGGGCGTGACCTCGCCGTGTTCGGTGGCGTAGCCGCGCTGCCTGACCTGGTCCAGGTGGGAGGACAGTGCCGAGTACTTCATGATGGCGCCTTCCACCTCATGCCTGGCGGTAAAGGCCGCGGCATTGGGGTAAAGCGCACGCACCTGGGACTTGGGCAGCGCCGCAAGGATGGCACGGCCGCTGGCGGTGAGGTGGCTGGGAAGGCGGACGCCGACGTCCGTCACCAGGGAGGGGCGGTTTTTGGCCCTCTCCTCCACGATGTACAGCACGTCCCGGCCATGAAGCACGGCCAGGTGGGAACTCTCGCCAACCGCATCCACGAGGGAGGCAAGCAGCGGACGGCCCAGCCTCGACAGGGGCTCCTGCCTGGAGTAAGCGGAACTGAGTTCAAAGGCGCTGATGCCCAGCCCGTAGCGCTGTTCCTCATGCAGGTGGAGCACAAAACCGTTCGCCTCCATTACGCCCAGCAGGTGGTAGACACTGGAGCGCGGCAGGCCCAGGGATGAAGCGATCTGCGACGCCGCCATCGGCCCCCGCCGCGAAGCCAGCAGTTTGAGGATGCGCAGCGTGTTTTCGGCGGCAGGGACTTTGGACGTCACCTTTGAGGCCGCCTTTGGCGCAGCTTTCATCCCGCTGCCGGCCTGCGGCCCTGGTTCGGTAGTTAACACCGGTCCTCCTCATCGCCCCTCGGTAAAGCCCGGCGATATCCGGGATCCCGTACTTAAGCTTGCGCCACCGGGGGGCTCGTCACACGGAGGAACGCGGCCAATATGTCTGGTATACCGGACAGTTGCCGCCCTCCATCAACCTTGCTGCCCTGCGCTGGGCCTTAGGCCGTCCACGACCCCGAACGAAGGCCGCTGGAGCCGTTGCAGTTGGGTAGAGTCCCGTCATGGATGAAAAAGAGACCCTTCACCACTACCTCCGGGTCAGGCGTGACAGCCTGCTCGGCAAGCTGGATGGCCTGGGTGAATACGACGTCCGCCGGCCACTGACGCCAACCGGCACCAACCTGCTCGGCCTGGTCAAACATGTGGCCAGCGTGGAGGTGGACTATTTCGGCGTGGTGTTCGGCCGCCCCAGCGGGAGGCACCTCCCATGGCTGGACGACGGCGCCGCACCGGATTCGGACATGTGGGCGACCGCTGACGAATCCCGAGCGGACATCATCGAACTGCACCACTTCGCCGCGGCTCACAGCGAGCGAAGCATTGCCCGCTGACGCCCCCGGAGCAGTTCCATGGTGGCCGGAGGAGCGGCGCAACGTCACCCTGCACCAGACCTGGTCCATATGGTTGCCGAACGTGCCCATCACCTGGGCCATGCAGACATCCTGCGAGAACTCATCGACGGCAGGGCGGGGCAGCGTCCAGGGGATCCGAACCTCACCAGGCGCAGCCCGGAGGAATGGGCCGCCCACTGCGCAGCCATCGAAACCGCGGCGAGGCAGGCATGAGCACGCGGGATGTTCCTGCACAGATCGGGGACCTGCCCCCTGTTGGCCGGCCTGCCAACAGTGCCCTGATGCGGGCGGGCGTCACCTCACTGGCCGAGGCCGCCTCGTTGGGCCGCCTGGAGCTGCTGGCAATGCACGGCATCGGCCCGAAGGCCGTCCGGATCCTTGAGGCGGCCGCCGCCGAGCGCGGGCTCACCTTCGAGCCCTGAAGTGTGGCCATTCCCCGGCGATGAAGGCGCTGGAGGGACCGGATCCGGGGTACCCGGATATCCTGCGTAGAGCGTGACTTTCACAGCCTCGATCCTGGCTTGAATGCGTACATACTCTGCGAGCTGGGCCAACTTAAAGCCCTTCCTGGCAACCGCATCCACGGTACGACCATAGGCCGATGGCGGACTATTTTCTGCTGCGGCATCCCGCACTAAGGCACCATAGAGTGCCCGGAGGATTGCCTCGAGGGCTCTTCTGTGTTCCGTTTCCCAGCCTGCTTTGCTTCCCATGCCTCCAGCGTCCCGGAGGGGCCTGCGAGGATCATCCAGTATCCGTGCGTATGTGGATAACCCGTCCATGGCCCGCGCCATCCGAACCGAAAGGCAGCGACCCGTCCAATCTGGAATGAAAGACACCGAGGCCCCGTGAGGCTCATCACGTCGCCCGGCAAAGTGGTCTGCTGGTTAGCGGTTCCCCTCCCAATGACGAGAAGGTTATTCGCATGCAACAAGCACCAAGCCCAACCCGGAACGAAAGTCCGGCCGCACAGCAAACCGCAAGATCCGCCGTCGGAAGCGTCCTCAATCGGGGCCTGAACGTGCGCCACATCCGGTTCATGGCGCTGGGCTCGGCGATCGGCACGGGCCTTTTCTACGGTTCGGCCTCGGCCATCCAAAAAGCCGGCCCTGCCGTCCTGCTGGCCTACATCATCGGCGGCGCGGCGGTGTTCATGGTGATGCGGGCCCTCGGCGAGATGGCCGTGCGGCATCCCGTCTCCGGCTCGTTCGGCCAGTACGCCAGCCGCTACCTAGGCCCGCTGGCCGGCTTTGTGACCGGCTGGACCTACGTCTTCGAAATGGCGATCGTGGCCATCGCCGACGTCACCGCATTCAGCATCTACATGGGCTTCTGGTTCCCCCTGGTTGAACGCTGGATCTGGATCCTGGCCATCATCCTTTTCCTCGCCGGGCTCAACCTGCTCAGCGTCAAGGTCTTCGGCGAGCTGGAGTTCTGGTTCTCGCTGGTCAAGGTGGCGGCCATCATCGCCATGATCGCCGGCGGTGCGGCCATCATCGTTTTCGGCTTCCAGGCCGGAGGCTCAACTGTTGCGCCGGGCCTCGGGAACCTTGTAGAGCACGGGGGATTCTTCCCGTTCGGCTTTGAGGGGCTGCTCGCATCCTTCGCCGTCGTGATGTTTGCGTTCGGTGGTATCGAGACGCTCGGCATCACAGCCGGAGAGGCGGCCAACCCCAAACAGGTCATCCCCAAGGCCGTCAATACTGTTCCGGTGCGCGTCCTGCTGTTCTACGTCCTGACGCTGGCGGTACTCATGAGCCTCTTCCCTTGGGACGGGATCGGCAGCAATGGCAGCCCCTTCGTCCAGATCTTCAGCGGGCTGGGCATCCCGGCGGCACCGCACATCCTCAACGCCGTGGTGATCACCGCGGCGCTGTCCGCCATCAACAGCGACATCTTCGGCGCCGGTCGCATCCTCTTCGGCCTGTCCCGCCAAGGCCACGCTCCCTCCGCCTTCGGCAAAGTGTCCAGGCACGGCGTCCCTTGGATGACGGTGGTGATCATGGCCGCGATCCTCCTGGTGGGCGTGGTCCTCAACGCCGTCATCCCGGAAAACGTTTTTGTCCTCATAGCCTCCATCGCCACCTTCGCCACCGTCTGGGTGTGGGTGATGATCCTCGCCTCGCACGTCGCCATGAAGCGGGAAATCGCGCGGGCTGGCCTGCCGCCGTCGGAATTCCCTTCGCCGTGGTGGCCCGCCGCATCCCTTGTCACCATCGCCTTTATGGCGCTGGTGATCGCGGTCCTGGGTGCGTTCGAGGACTCGCGCATCGCGCTCTACGTAGGCGGGACCTGGCTGGCGCTGCTGGTCCTGGCGTACCGGCTGTGGGTAAGGGGTGACGGACGACGGCGGGCGGAGCTTGTGGACGAGACCTCGCCGCTGCCGGTGGTCACCACAGGCCCCTAAAGCAAAGAACCTCCCGGCCCAACGCCCACCCGACGCTCTCTCACTTAATGCCGGTTATGACCCAACGCTCGCTCACTCGCTTGAGGAAAGTGAGAGGGCGTTGGCCCAAAGTGCGCGTTAAGTGAGAGAGCGTTGGCCCAAAGTGCGCGTTAAGTGAGAGAGCGTCGGGGCTGCGCGGGGGATGGGGTCAGGCAGCCGCAGCGGCCGCGCGCACAGCCTCGGACAGCGACGTTGCCGGGCGGCCGATCAGCCTGCGCAGGTCCCCGGTGCTGACAAGGAGGTCGCCCCGGGCAATGCCGAGATCGGAATCGGCCAGGATGTCCGCGAATGCTTCCGGCACTCCGAACCCGGCCAGCATTCCGGCGTATTCCGGCGCGGGAAGGTCCTGGTAGATGATGGCCTTGCCGGTGGCAGCGGTGATTTCGGCTGCAAGGTCCGCCATGCTGAAGGCGTTGTCACCGCCCAGTTCGTAGATCCTGCCCGCCTGGTCTTCGGCGACGAGCACAGCAGCAGCGGCGTGGGCATAATCAACGCGGGACGCTGCGCTGACCCTGCCGTCTCCGGCGCTGCCGGCCAGGCCACCCTGCGCCAGCGTGCCGGGCAGCTGGTCCGTGTAGTTCTCCAGGTACCAGCCGTTGCGCAGGAGGACGAAAGGAACGCCGGACTCCCGCAAAATAGCTTCCGTGGCCTGGTGCTCAGCCGCCAGCCTCATGCCGGTGGTGTCGGCATTGGCGATGCTGGTGTAGGCCAGCAGCTCAAGGCCCTCTGCCTTAGCCGCCTCGATCACTGTGCGGTGCTGCTCCACCCGCTGGCCCACCTCGCTGCCGGAGATGAGGAGCACCTTTTGGGCGCCCTTCAGGGCTGCCGCCACTGAACGGGCATCTGCGTAGTCCATGGCCTTGACCCGAACGCCCCTCTCGGCGAAGCCGGCCAGCTTTTCCACGGAACGGCCCGCAGCCACGATGTCCTCCGCGGGAACGTTGCGCTCCAGCAGTGCTTCGACGACGTGGCGGCCCAGCTGGCCCGTTGCTCCGGTGATGACGATGCTCATGAAAATTCCTTCCGATGGGGTGTCTGTCATGGTTCACAACCACACCCATTCCGGAATACTTCCCGAAAGAGAGTACGCACTTTAAGGTAAGGTACTGACATGAAAGTTAGTGCCGCCAGGACCGCCGTGCAGGCGGCGCCCCTTCCCGTGGCCCTTGCCGACGGCGTCTTCCCGGCGGGGTGTCCCAGCAGGACAGTGCTGGACCACATCACCAGCAAGTGGGGCGTCCTGATCCTGCTCGCCCTGTCCGAGGGTGAGCAGCGGTGGAGCGACCTGCGGCGCCGGGCGGAGGGAATCAGCGAAAAGATGCTGGCCCAGACGCTTAAGACGCTGGAGCGGGACGGCCTGGTCCGCCGGGAGGCGCAGCCGGTGATTCCGCCGCGGGTGGACTACAGCCTCACCGAACGCGGCTACGAATTGAGTGCCCTGCTGGTTCCGCTGGTGGCGTGGGCCTTCGAGAACGCGGACGACATCGTCAACGGCCAACGTTGAACCAGGGGATCCGAAGGCAAGTGTCGGCGCCGCCAGGAAATGAGTACTTGTTACTGGTGTGACTGATGTGAATAGCGCCTAGCTTAGGCGTAAGGTGCTTAGCCGGAATGGGAGGGCCGCCCTCTGCTGGGAGCGTTCCGGCAACCTGCACCGCGGGTGAGCGGCCTCTGCCGCTTTCGAGGAGTGGTACGCATGGTCAAAACCGTTGTCCTGGACCCGTCCAGCCTGGGCCAGCCCGTCAGCCTGGGCCACGTGCTGGTGCAGGCATGGAACCGGATTACAAGGTCCTTCGCCCCCCGGTCTCCCTACAAAATCGGTGATGCCGTAGTGGCGGACGACCCCTTCAAGGGGCGCCGCGAGGGATTGGTGGTGTTCCTGCAGGGCACTTCCGTGGGTGTGGACACCGTCCACGGCGTGTTCTTCTACGACCACCGGCAGCTCAAAAAGCTGGACTAGCCCCGCGGGCCGGCCCAGCTTTTTGGGTGCCAAACAGAGCCCTGCTAGCGCGCCGACCAGCCGCCATCCATGGTGTAGCTGGCGCCGGTCACCATTCCGGCGTGGTCGGACGCCAGCCAGGCGACCAGGGAGGCCACTTCTTCCGGCTCCACGAGACGCTTGATGGCGGACTCGGTCAGCATGATTTTCGCCAGCACCTCGGCTTCGGGGATGCCGTGGACCTTGGCCTGGTCTGCTATCTGCGACTCCACCAGGGGCGTGCGCACGTAGCCCGGGTTGATGCAGTTGGAGGTGACGCCGTGTGCCCCGCCCTCGAGCGCCGTCACCTTGCTCAGCCCTTCCAGCCCGTGCTTGGCCGACACGTATGCGCTCTTGAACGGGGACGCCCGTATTCCATGTACCGAAGAAAGATTGATGATCCGGCCGAAGTTGTTGGCATACATGTGCGGCAGCGCCGCACGGATCAGCAGGAACGGCGCCTCAAGCATGAGGGTGACGAGACGGCGGAAGTCGGCCGGCTCAAACTCCTCGATGGGGCTGATGCGCTGGATTCCTGCGTTGTTCACCAGGATGTCGCAGTCCAGGCTGAGGGCCGAGAGGGCATCCACGTCCAGCAGGTCCACGGCCCAGGAGGTGCCCCCCACCTCGTCCGCGAGTGCTGCCGCAGCCTCCTCATCTACGTCCGCGATCACCACTTTGGCCCCCCGCGCGGCGAGGGCGCGGACACTGGCAGCGCCGATGCCGCCTGCTCCACCGGTAACCAGTGCCTTGCGGCCGTTCAGCGTGTTTTCCATTAACCCAGCCTTCCAGTTCAAAAATTGTCAACGAACCGGCCTGCTCCGGCAGCACCGGAGCAGGCCAAACCCAAGCAGCTCAGCGCGTGGCGGCTGCTACCGCCAGGCCTTCGCGTTCGGCGTCGGCCCTGTCCACGTCCTCAAGGGCTATGCCCTTGGTTTCCTTGAGGCTCAACACCGCCACGATGGTGACGGCGCATGCCACCAGCAGGTAGATGGCGGTGGGAACCCATGAGCCGGTGTCCTTAAGCCACTGGGTGGCCAGGAGCGGGGCCAGCGAGCCGGCGACGATCGAGGTGACCTGCGAGCCCAGCGACACCCCTGCGTAGCGCATCCGGGTTGGGAAGAGCTCGGCCATGATGGCGGGCTGCCCGGCATACATGAACGCGTGCAGGCACAGGCCGATGGTCACCGCGAGCACAATAATGACCGCATTCTTCGTGTCGAACATGGGGAAGGCGAAGAAGGGCCAGGTGGCGCCGGCGACGGCACCGATGAGGTAGACCGGCTTCCGGCCCCAACTGTCCACAAGCCGTCCCACCTGCGGGATCACCAGGAAGTGGATGACGTGGGCAATCAGCAGGGCGAACAGGAGCGAGGAAGTGTCGTATTTGTGGACGCTCTTGAGGTAGACGATCGCGAAGCTGACCACCAGGTAGTACATGATGTTCTCCGCGAAGCGCAGCCCCATGGCCTGCAGGATGCCCTTGGGGTACTTGCGGACCACCTCAAAGACGCCGTAGCTGACGGCCTGCTCCTGCTCCACCAGTTCCTTGGCCTTCAGGAAGATGGGCGCTTCAGTGACGTGGGTGCGGACGTAGTAGCCGACGAAGACGATCACGGCCGAGAGCCAGAAGGCCACCCGCCAGCCCCAGCCCAGGAATGCCTCCTGGCTGAGGGTGGAGGACATGATGTACAGCACCAGGGTGGCCAGCAGGTTGCCCACCGGAACGGCGGACTGGGGCCAGCTGGACCAGAAACCGCGGGACTTGTTGGGGCTGTGCTCGGCGACGAGAAGCACGGCGCCACCCCATTCGCCGCCCAGCGCGAAGCCCTGGATAAAACGGAGGAACACCAGCAGCGCCGGTGCGAGGTACCCGATCTCGGCGAAGCCCGGGAGGCAGCCCATCAGGAAGGTGGACACACCGATGATCACGATGGTGAGCTGCAGGGTGGGCTTGCGGCCCAGCTTGTCGCCGATCTGGCCAAAGACGATGCCGCCGAGCGGGCGGGCGACGAAGCCCACGGCGTAGGTGATGAAGGCCTGGATGATGCCGTCCAGCTCGTTGCCGGTTGCAGGGAAGAAGTACTTGCCGAACACGAGGGTTGCTGCGGTGGCGTAGAGGAAGAACTCGTACCATTCCACGACGGTGCCAACCATGGAGGCTGCGACGATCTTCTTGAGGCCGGCGCCCTTAGGGGCGGCCTCGGCCGATGATGCAGAGCGCTGTCCTACGCTCATATGTTTTCTCCTTAGTGTCCACGTCGACACGCGCTGTGATCCACAGCACTCAATGGGCTCAGATGAGTATTGCCGCAGAAACTTTCCGATTCAATGGCCAAACAGGCACCCTTTGTGTGCAGAATTGCAGATATGGAAACTAATCCGGACGACTTGCTGGTCCTGCTGGCCGTCTCACGGTCAGCGAAATTCACGACGGCGGCACAATCCTTGGGACTGAACCACACCACCGTGTCCCGCCGGATAGCCGCTTTGGAGAAGTCGCTGGGCGGCAGGGTGCTGGCACGGGCAGCGGGCGGCTGGGAACTGACCGACCTGGGCACCCGGGCAGTGCAGGTAGCTGAACAGGTGGAGGCGGCGATGGGCTCGCTGGGACCTGCCGGCAAGGAACCGGACCCTATTACCGGCGTCGTACGCATGACCGCGACGGACGGGTTCAGCGCCTACATCGCTGCTCCTGCCGTGGCGCGGCTGCGGCGGAACCACCCGGGGCTGTGTGTAGAGGTGGTGACCATGACAAGGCGGGCGCTGCAGCAGCGCTCGGGGCTGGACATTGAAGTAGTGGTCGGCGAACCGCAGGTGCACCGGGCCGAAGCGGTGCGGCTGGGCGAGTACATGCTGGGGATGTACGCCTCGCGGGCCTACCTCGCCGAGCACGGAACCCCGGCCAGCGTGGCCGAACTCAACGAGCACCCGCTGGTCTATTTCGTGGATTCGATGCTGCAGGTGGACGACCTCGACGCGCCGCGCCGGCTGGTGCCCGGGATGCGGGACGGCGTGACGTCCACCAACGTCTTTGTCCACGTGGAGGCAACCCGGGCCGGAGCCGGGATCGGATTCCTGCCCTGCTTCATGGGCGACCTCCACGACGACCTGGTCCGCCTGCTGCCCGCCGAAATCGCCGAACTGCTCCCCTACTGGATGGTGCTTCGGCCGGACTCGCTGCGCAGGCCTGCGGTGGCGGCAGTAGTCCAGGCGCTCCGGGAACAGGTGGCCGCGCACCGGGAAAAGCTGCTGGGCCGGGGCAAACCCTCCTCCATTGCTCCGTAACTGCCGTTTTCAGGCCTCAAAACGGCAGCTACGGAGCAATGGACGGGGCGGGCGGGTCGTGGCGGACCGGGGCTCCGGCCGCGAAGGCCCTGACCTGCGCGTCGTCCCACAGGTGCGCCGGGACGGCACCGCCCAGGAGCCGCCGGGCCAGCTTCGGATCGTCGCCGAACGGTGTATCGCTGCCGGCCATCACCATGTTGCCGTAGCGCCGGCCCTTGAGCATGGCCGGGTCCGCGATGATGACGGTGTGCTTGAAGGAGGCCGCGATCGTGGCGGCATCCTCCCGGGCGTTCTTCAGGTCCGGGGCGTCGCCGGAGTTCACCACATACAGCCCGCCGGGCGCCAGGACGCGCTTAATGTGCTGGTTGAACTCGGCAGTGGTCAGGGGGCGCGGGGTCACGGCCCCGGCGAAAACATCGCGGATGATGAAGTCGCGGGTATCCGCCGTCAAGGTTTCGGTGACTTCCCGGGCCTCCCCAACGCGGATCCGCAGCAGCGGCGCCTTGGGCAGGTCGAACCAGCCGCGCACGTACCCGGCCAGCTTGCCGTCCAGCTCCACCACCACCTGCCGGGCGTCCGGGTAGACGGCATGGAAATAGCGGGCCAGCGAGCAGGCGCCGCCGCCCAGGTGCAGGCCGCGCAGCTTTGGGGCCTCACGTTTCTGCACGCCGCCGGAGGAAGCGCCCGACGGCGGCCAGCGGGACTCGATCAGCGCGGCCATCCAGCGCATGTACTCGAAGTCCAGGAACAGCGGGTCCGCCAGGTCGATGTGCGAGCTCATGACGCCGTTGATCTTCAGGAGCCAGCCGGTGGAGTTGTCCTGGTCCGCGATCAGCTCGCAGTCCCCGGTGTCGACGTAGTAGACACCCTCCACCGGACCGTTCGGACGGGTCCCCTTCGGCACTTCCACCACGCCCGCCGCCGGACGGCTGCCGCGGCCCCCCGGTTTTCCGCGTTTCGCCATTACCCGTGCCCCGCTTCAGTCCGCCCAACCAGTTCGAACCTCCAACCCTAGTTGGTCTGCACGGCCCCTTCACCTTCGCGGATCCGGTTCACCACTGCAGTGGTGGAGCGCTCCGCCACGTAATCCAGGATGGCCACCCGGCCCCCGTACTCCTCCACGGCCGGGGTTTCGGCCAGCATCTCCGGGGTGTAGTCCCCGCCCTTGGCGTACACCTCGGGCCGGAGCTGCCGGATCAGCGGGGCCGCGGTGGGGGTATCGAAGACGGTCACGTAGTCCACGCAGCTCAAGGCCGCCACCACGGCAGCCCGGTCCGCCACCCCGTTGATGGGCCGTCCCGCGCCCTTGAGCCGCCGGACGGAGCCGTCACTGTTGAGCGCCACCACCAGGATGTCGCCCAGCTGCTTGGCCTGGTTGAGGTACCGGGTGTGGCCGCTGTGCAGCACATCGAAGCAGCCGTTGGTCAGCACGATCCGCTGGCCCTCGGCCCGGTGCAGTTCCAGCTGCCGTTCCAGTTCATCCGCACCCAGGGCGGTGTCCGCGAATGCCTTCAGGTAGCGGCTGAGCTGTGCCGTGCTGCAGACCGACGTGCCTGGCTGGTGCACCACCACGTCCGCAGCGGACTGCGCGAGGTCCAGGCCCGCCGTCAACGGCAGGCCCGCTGAGCGGGCCAGGGTCAGGGCGGCCACAAAAGTGTCGCCGGCTCCCGACGCCTGCTTCTCCGCCGCCGGACGGGCCCACGTCCGGTGCGTGACGCCGTCGGGCCTTAGCAGGACGGTGCCGTCACGGTCCAGCGTGACCACCACCGCCCTTGCGCCCGTAGCCTGCAGCAGCTCATCCGCGTGCCTGCCCACCTCGGCCACCCTGTCCTGCCCCTCGGGCAGCCGCACGTCCAGCATCCGCGCCGTTTCCTGCGCGTTGGGCGTCACCAGGTCCGGACGGAGCGGCGCCCAGGGTCGGGGATCGTGCGAATCAACCACCAGCATGGGGCGCCCTTCGCCATCCCCGCGCCCTTTGCCCGCCAGGGCCTCTTCCAGGCCACGGCGGACAGGGTCCGCCAGGACGCCGGTGCCGTAATCGCAGACCAACACCGAGTCCTGGTGCTCGACGGCGGCCCGCACCGACGCGGCCAGCTCCGCCAGCGCTTCGACGGGCACGGACTTGGCCGCGTCGTCGATGCGCAGCATCACCTGGCCGCCGCTGCTGATCCGGATCTTGGTGGTGGTGACCATGTCCGGGTGGTCCAGCAGGTAGGTGACGTCGATCCCCGCCGCCACCAGCTGGTTCCGGAGGTCCGCGCCGGCGTCGTCCGTTCCGATGATGCCGGCAACGGACACCCTCGCCCCGAGGGCGGCCAGGTTCATTGCAGTGTTGGCCGCCCCGCCGGGCACTGACTCGCGGGACTGGATGTCCACGACCGGTGCGGGTGCCTCACGGCACAGCCGCTCGATGCTGCCGCTCCACCAGCCGTCCAGCATCACGTCACCAATCACCAGGATGGCCGGCTTTTCCGCCGCCAGCCGACCGGGAAGCCACTCGGCGAGTGCCCGCTGCTGCGAGAGGTCCCCGGCTTCCGGCAACGTGCTCACGACCGGTCCTTGCGGGGGTCCGCGGCCGGCGGCGCTGCTATGTGCACCACTTTCACCCGGCTGAATTCATCCAGCAGTTCCGGGCCGTAGCCGAAACCGGCGCCGCTGATGCCGCGGGGCTGGGCCGCGCCGCCGGGGGCACCGCCGAACACCTCGTTGATCTTCACCGTGCCCACCGGAAGGGCGGCCACCGCCTGCTGGATGTGGGCGATATTGCCGGACAGGACCGTGGCAGCGAGTCCATACCTGCCGCTGCACGCGAGCCGCAGGCCGTCGTCGAACGTTTCCACCACCTGCACCGGGGCAACCGGCCCGAACGTTTCTTCCCTCATGACCTCCATCGCCTCGGTGCATCCGGTCAGCACCGTGGCTGGGTAGAAGGAGCCCGGACCGTCCGGAAGGGCGCCGCCCTCCACAGCGTGGGCGCCCTGCTGCAGCGCGTCGGCCACGTGTGCGTGGACGGCGTCCCGCATCCGCCCGTCCACCAGCGGGGCCACCGTGCTGTTGCCGTTGCGGAGTGCTGCCTCCGCCTCCAGGGCGGCACAAAACTCGGTGGCGATGTCCTCGTGGACGTAGATCCGTTCAACCGCCACGCAGATCTGGCCGCTGTTGCTGAAGGCACCGATTGCCGCCTGCTCCGCCGCCCACACAGGATCGACGTCGCGGTCCACCAGCAGGGGATCGTTCCCCCCGTTTTCCCGGATGACATGCGCGCCGGTCAGGGCTCCGGCCGTGGCAATGCGGGCACCGGCGGCGCTGGAGCCCACGTGCGCGATGACGTCCACTTCCGCCTGTGCCAGAAGCGCGCCAACGCCTGCTCCGCCCGAAATTGTATGGAAGGCGCCCGGCGGGAACGCCGGCGCCAGGACCTCCCCCAGGGCTTCGCCGAGCCGCGGGCAGCGTTCGCTGGGTTTGTGGATCACCGTGTTGCCGGTGACCAGCGCCGCGCCGATCAGGCCGCACGCCACCGCCACGGGATCATTCCACGGGGTGAGGAGCGCTGCCACTCCCCGCGGCTCCGCCACCGTGTAATCCGAGGCCAGTGCATTGCCGCGAAGGCTGAGTCCGCGGTGGACCGGACCGAGTTCGGCATACTGCTCCAGGGTGGAAACTCCGGCAGCGATCCCCGCCAGCGACTCGTCCACCGGCCGGCCCGTTTCGCTGGCATTCAGTCCAGCCAGTTCCCGGGCGGCAGCCTCGAGCGCGCGTGCTGCCGCCTTGAGCGCGGCCCCCCGCTCAGCCGGGGCAGTGGAAGCCCAGTCCGGCGAAGCGCTGCGGGCGACCTCCACCGCCGTGGCCACGGCGTCCGGTTCGGCCTCGGGCACGGTCCAGAGGACCTCGCCGGTGCGCGGGTTGCGGATGGTGATTCCGGCGGGCGCGGCTGATTTTTGGTCGGTTGTTGTTTCGATGGCAGTGATAGGCATGGTGTCGCTCCCGTCGTTTCCGGTCTGGTGGTCTGTTGCCTTTAAGGCCAGGAGCCCTCTTCCTCGTGGCAGATCAGCATTTCGCGGACCTCGCAGCCCGTGGGCTGGTTCAGCGCGAACAGGATGGCCTGCGCCGTGTTGGCGGGGTCGTTGAGGCGGGAATCGTCCTGGGGCTTGTACTGCTCGGTGCGGTCATCGAAGAAGCGCGTCTTCATGCCGCCGGGGATCATGGTGGTCACGCCAATCTCTCCGCCGGTCTCGGCGGCGAGCGCGTGGCTGAAGCCCACCACGCCGAACTTCGAGGCGCAGTAGGCCGTCGCGTCGGCCACGGCGCGCTTGCCCAGGGTGGAGGCAACGGTCACCACCCGGCCGTGGGTCGCCTTGAGGTAGGGCAGCGCAGCCCGGACGACGGACACCGTACCCATCAGGTTGACGCCGATCACCTTCTCCCACTCGGTGGCTTCGACGTCGGCCAGCTTGCCGCAGCGGTCGATGCCGGCTGCGGTGACTACGGCTTCCAGTCCCCCCAGCGATTCGGCGGCTTCCTTGACGGCGGCTTCCACGGCCGCACGGTCCGCGACGTCCACTTCAAAGGCCTTCACGCCGGAGACGTTGCTGATGTCCCGGTCCAGCACCACGGGCGTGCCGCCCGCCCTGAGGACGGCGTCGACGACGGCGGCCCCCAGTCCGGAGGCACCTCCCGTTACGAGCACGCGGCCGGGGGTGTCCGGGGCAGTCACATTCACTTCTGCAGTCATGGTGTTCCTTTCACTGGGGAATACAAACTTTGGGGCGGGTGGGCGGCCGGCGGCCGGTCAGCTCACCTTGGCGAGGGCGTGGGCCAGTCCGGTGGTGGAACGGGCGGGGTGGTAGGGAACGGTTAGGCAGCGCCCGCCCCACTTCTCCACGAGGTCGGCCTCCGGGAGGCGGGCGCCCTTGTAGTCGCCGCCCTTGACCCAGATGTCGGGGCGAAGGCGCTCCAGGGCCGCTTCCGGGGTGTCTTCATCGAAGATCATCACGGCGTCCACGCATTCCATGGCCAGCAGCAGCTCGGCCCTGTCCTGTTGGCCGATGATGGGCCGCTCCGGGCCCTTGAGCCGGCGCACCGAATCATCGGAGTTGAGGCAGACGATCAGGCAGTCCCCCAGTTCGCGCGCGGCCGCAAGGGACCTGACATGGCCTGCGTGCAGGAGGTCGAAGCAGCCGCCGGTCGCCACTACCTTGCCGCCGTTGTCCCGCACCACCCGGGCCAGCAGGAGCGGTTCGCTGATCCGCCGCTTGCCGCCCACGGGGGTCGGGGGCCTCAGCGGTGCCGCAATCGGGGCGTCGGAGCCGGCGTCGGAAGCGGCTTCGGCGTCGCGGCCGGAACCGGGGTCCGGCAAGGCGGACACTCCCCCGTTGGCCAGGAAGTCGGCGGCGTCATGGACTGCGAGCCTGGCGGCCTCTCCGAGGTCCCTGCCCGCCAGGAGGTGCACGGCCAGGCTGGCCGCGAGCCGGTCGCCCGCACCGCAGGGATCGCCCGCTTCCACCCGGGGCGCCGGCACGGGATCCGGGGAATTACCGCCCGCCCGCAGCAGCACCGCGCCGTGTTCGCCCTTGGTGACCAGGACGGCGCGGCTTTGCCAGTGCTCCAGCAGGATTCTGCCGGCCTGGACAGCCGGGTCCTCCGGCTGGCGCTCCGGCGAATGCCCTTCCAGCCCGTGGACATCCCGGCGAGGGCCGCCGGGCACCGGGGCCTGCCGGCGTCCCCCGGCCAATGCCTGGGCCACTTTGCTGGCCTCTGCGAGGTTGGGGGTCACCACAGCGACGCCCGGCACGGGATCCGGGCCGGCGGGATGCGGATCCCAGATAATGGGGACGGTGCCGGCCAGCCGGGCCAGGAGGTCGCGGAGCTGCGGATTTGCCGCCAGGCCCCTGCCGTAGTCCGCCACGATAATCGCGCCGGCCATCTCGACGGCGCGGAGCATGGCCGGGCTGGCGTCCGGGATGGGGACCTCCCCGCAGCCCTGGTCGAAACGGACCACCGGGTGCGATCCTGCCCTGACCCTGGTCTTGACCGGCGAGGAACATCCGCTGGGACCGGTAACCAGCCGCATTCCGGTGAGGTGCGATTCCAGCTGCCGGCCGGCGTCGTCATCGCCCAGGACCGTCACCAGCGTCACGGGCCAGCCGTCCTGGGCGAGCATCCGCGCCACCAGGCCCGCACCGCCGGCACGCCGCTTCACGCCGGAAACGTCCACTACGGGAACGGGCGCATCGGGGCTGAGCCGGGTGGCGTCACCGGACAGGTCCACGTCCAGCATGACGTCGCCCACCACGACGATCCTCATGGCCGGCCTCCCCGCAGTGACAGGGCGGCATCGGCGCCGCTGCGCCGGCCCACTTCCAGGTCAAAGGCGCGGCACATCGCATGCAGGGCGATCAGGTGCCCTTCCTGGGCGTTGGCGTTGAGGGCGTCGACCATCACGGCTTCATCGCAGGCATCGGCCAAGGGATTGGGGCCGACGCCGGTCAGCGCCCAGGTGGTGATGTTCAGCCGGGCGGCAACTTCCGCCGCGCGCAGCAGGTTGGCGCTCTTGCCGCTGGTGGACAGCAGCATGAGCACGTCGCCGGACCGGCCGTGCGCGCGCACCTGCCGCGCGAAGACGTCGTCGAAGCCGTAGTCGTTGGCGATCGCGGTTACTGCCGAGGATTCGGCATGCAGCGAGATCGCGGAGAAAGGGACGCGTTCGCCGTCGAACCTGCCCACCAGTTCGGCAGTCAGGTGTTGCGCTTCAGCCGCCGAACCGCCGTTTCCGGCTGCGAGCAGCCGCTGCCCGCGCAGCAGGCGCTGGGCCAGCTCCACGCCCCAGGCGGCAAGGCGGCTGGACTGGCTCCGCAGCGAATCCAGCGCCGGCATCACGTTGTCCAGATGCGTCAACACGATGTCCGAGCTGACCGGGTCCACAAAGCCGGATCCGGGCAGCGCCGCGGGCAGGGCCGGCGGGGCGGCCAACATCCGCAGGTCGGTTTCACGAAGGGACCATTCCGCCGTCACAGTGCCGCTCCTTCCATCGGGGCAAGGCTGGCGGGAGCCCCTGCCAAGGCCAGCTGATAGGCCTTTTCGGTCTCGGCGGCCACACGGTCCCATGAGTACCTGGTGCGGGCCCGGAGCTTGCCCGCATTTCCGAGCTCCGCCCGCAGCGTGGGGTTATCCAGCAGCATGGCAAGGGCGGACGCGATGGCCTCGGGATCCCGCGGCGGCACGTGCAGCCCGGTCCCGTGGTCCACCACGGTGTCACGGAGGCCGCCCACGGCCGCGGCCACCACCGGGACGCCGCAGGCCATGGCCTCCAGCGGAACAATGCCGAAGGGCTCATACCAGGGGGCGCACACCACGGCATCGGCACTGCGGAAAATCCCCGGCATCGCCCCCCGCGGCACCTGGCCCTGCAGCCTCACCTGCTCCGAGACCCCCAATTCGGCCGCAAGGTTCATCAGGCGGCGCACTTCGGGATCGGCATGGAGCGCCCCGGAGTCCCCGCCGCCGCCCACTATCAGGAGCTCGACGTCGTCGAACCCCGCCTCGCGCAGGTACGGCAGCGCCTTGATCACCAAATCCACGCCCTTGCGCGGCACCAGGCGGCCCACCGACAGGATGCGGTGCCGGCGCGCGCGGGCATCCACGGGTCCCTCAGCGGAGAAAAAGCCCAGGTCCACACCGCAGGGGGCGATCGAGATCTTGGCGGTGCTGATGCCCATGGCCTTGAGCTCAAACACCTCGTCCGAGCAGGTGGCAATGATCCGGTCCGCGGACCGGCCCACGCCTGGTTCAAGCCAGCGGCGTTCCTGCGGGCTGGTGTCCTCTGCGCCCTGGTGCCGCCGCTTGACGGTGCCGAGGGCATGGAAGGTCTGGATGACGGGAATGCGGTACCCGGCATCCGGGCGCCTAGCTGCGTCCAGGGCGGCCAGGCCGGACATCCAGAAGTGGCCGTGCACCACATCCGGCGGCCGCTGGCTCCAGTCCCCGGCCACGCCGTCGGCCAGCTCGCCCATGAAGGGCAGCAGTTCGTCCTTGGGAACATGGCGCGGCGGTCCCGCATCCACGTGGACCACCTCAAGGCGGCGGCCCACCCGGACCCTGGCGGGAAGCTCCGCTGCATCCCTGCGCGTGTAGACGGTGACGTGGTGGCCCCGCCTGGCGAGGGCTTCGGACAGCGCCGCGACGTGCACGTTCTGCCCGCCGGCGTCCACTCCGCCAAGCGCCGCCAGGGGACTGGCGTGCTCGGAAATCATCGAGATTCTCATCGGGTCTTCCTCTCCCGGGCCGGGACAAGGATCCGCTCGTCCAGGCGTTCGTTGTGGCGGTGGCTGGATTTGATGCCGAGGTCCGCCAGGACCTCATCCCAGCGATCGTGGAACTTGCCCAGCCCGTAGCGTTCCAGTGCCGCCTCGCGGGCGGCGACGCCCCGCCGTCGTGCTTCCTCCGGATTGGCCACCAGCCGCTGCGCGCAGCGGAGCAGTTCGTCGATGTCGGCAGAGACGGCGCCGGCTTCCGGCGGCACCGCGCGGGGCGCTTCGGTGGTGGCCAGGGCAACCACCGGCATGCCCAGGTGCATGGCCTCCAGGAGGGACAGCCCCAGGGAGGTCCAGCGCATCGGGTGGATGTACACCCGGCACCTGGCCAGTTCACGGTGCAGTTCCCGGGTCTTCAGGTCGCCCCTCGGGGTCAGCCGGGACTCTGCTATCCCGGTGGCGGCGGCCAGGCCGTCGGTCTTCATGCCAAAGACCTGCAGCGGCGCCACCGACGCGAAGGCGGGCAGCAGGTCCGTTCCGGTAACGCGTCCGCGCCGGATGGGTTCATTCACCACCACGCCCAGTTCGGGCAGTTCCCCTGTGTAGAGCTGTCCGGGGTCCGGGATTCCGTGCTCGACCACCGTTGCAGCCGCAGAGCCGTTGTCCCAGGCCAGCCTGTTGAAGTGCGTCACGTGGACCAACGGGATGCTGCGCTGGTCCGCAAGCGGGTGGCGGGTATTGGGGAAATCGCCCTTGGGGGTGTTGTGCTCCACGTACACGGCAGGCAGGTCCGCGCCTGGCCGGCGGCCCAGCAGCCGGGCAACTTCGTCGATTTCTTCCGGGCGTTGAAGGACGACGGCGTCAACCTCCTCCGGGTCCAGCGCTGCGAGGTCCACCTCCCGCACAGATGCCGGCCAGTCCCTGCCGGCACGGCCAAGCCCCCAGGGTCCGCCGCCCGGCAGGACGGGAAGGAGGTACTCATGACGGCCGCGCACAAAGGCGTCCGTCCAGGAACCGTGGACATGCCAGAGCAGGATCTTCATCTGTTGCGGGCCTTTCTACGGGTGCTGACGTGGGTACTGAAAGAGCTCACTCCGCCCATCAGGCGCTCCACCGCCGCCACCACATCCTCGGGGGAAACGGAGTCCAGGCAGGGGTGGCCCGGGACCGGGCAGACGCGGGCGCGGGTCATCCGGCAGGCTGCGTTCTGGTCCCCCAGGAGTTCCAGCGGAACCCCGTACGGCGCCCAGCGGATGGCCGGAACCACCGGCGAAAAGAGGCAGGCAACGGGTGTGCCCACGGCGGCCGCGAGATGCGCCGGACCGGTGTTGCCGGTGACCACCGCCTCCGCCCCTGCCATGACACCGGCCAGTGTGTGCAGGTCCGTTCGGCCGCCAAGGTCCAATGCTGAGGGCCCGGCCACCGTGGCGGTCAGCGACGTTTCCCCCGGACCGCCCGTCACCACCACGCGGTGCCCTGCGCCTTGGAGGAGTTCGACGGCGGCCGCGTGGTGCAGCGGCGGCCAGGCCCTCGCGGGAACGGCCGCGCCGGGGTGGACCACCACATAGGGCTCCCCGCCCACCAGGTCCCGGACATCCGGCACGGACGCCAGGTGCAGCTTGCCGTCGTCGCCGGGCGGGAGCCTGAAGCCGGCGGCCTCGGCGATGCCCAGGGCGCGTTCCGCCTCGGGCTGGTCCTCGGGGAAGTCCTCCCCCGGTTTGAGCCGGACGTCCAGGAGGGATCCCGCGTAGTCGGTGGAAGCCCCCGTGATGCGCTCAACGCCCGCCAGCCGCAGCAAAAGCGCCAGCGGCAGGGGCGATTGATGGAAGGAGGTGAGGATGACGGCTTCGGTAATCCTGGAGTTCCGGACATACTCAATCAGCCTGTCGGCGTGCGGTCCGGTCATCTTTGGGGCGGGATTCATGATCCACGGGCTGTCCCAGCTGTAGACCTCCGCGGCTCCCGGCAGCACGCCGGCCGCCGCCTCCCCCTGCCTGCCGCACAGCATGACGACGTGGTTGGGCCTGCTGCCGTCCGGGATCCTGCCGTTGGCTACGGCCCTGACTGCAGGACCGGCCAGCAGGACGTCGCCCATGCTGTCCAGGCGCGCCACCAGGACGCGCCCCATTACCGCCCCTCCTGCAGCAGGAGCACGGCGCCCGCAAGGTCCTGCGCCACCAGGCGGGCTCCAGCCACTTCCCCGGCAAGGGTCACGTGCGTCGGGACCAGCACTCCAGTGGCGCCGGCTGCCTCCGCGGCCCGGACGTCGGCGCCGATGTCACCGATAAGCGCGGCCTCAGCCTCCCGGATGCCGAGTTTCCGGCATGCGCTGTGGACCATGCCCGGCGCCGGCTTCCGGCAAGGGCAGCCATCCTGCTCGCCATGGGGACAGACTTCCCACACGTCGAAGGGGCCCAGCAGTTCGTCCACCCTTGCATTGACACTGGCCACCTCAGCGGCAGTGATCATGCCGCGGGCAATGCCTGACTGGTTGCTGACGACGCCGGTGGCAATGCCCTCGGACCGCAGGGCGTCAAGCACGGCTTTGGCGCCGGGCATTGGCCGGACAAGGTAGGGGTTCCCGTTGTAGGGGACGTCGACCACCAGGGTTCCGTCCCGGTCGAAAAGGACAGCCCTGAGCCTGGATGTTGCGGTGCTTCCCATGCCCTCCCTGTTCCCCTCTGCCGCTGCCCCTAAACGGGGCCGGACGGTTTTCTCACCTGCCGGCCGCGTTTGGCGCCAAGCCACTGAGCAGGCAAGATAGCGCTGCGATTGCCTGCTGCGGCTTCTCCCGTGCGGTCCCGGGGAGGGCCGGCTTCGGCGCTCCGGCGGGAGCGTGGCTGCTACTTCTTCCTGGCTTGGGCGGTGCCCCTGCGGGCCGGGTTCCGGCCCGGCGAGGCAGGATTGCCCGGCCCGTGGAGGGCCCGCAAGCACGCTTCGGAGGCCGTTGCCCTACCTGCGCCATGGCTTCCGGTTCCGTGGACTGTTTTCCCTCGGACTGCGTCCAGTTCCCGCGGGTGCAAGCTTCCCTCAAGCCTTCGCTGGAGCTCCACCAGGACTTTGGCAAGGCGCCGTGAGACCTGCATCTGGGACATGCCCAGCCGCTTCCCCAGCTGCACCTGGGTCTCCTCGCAGAAGTAACGGCGGTAGAGGAGCTCCCGGTCCGCTGTGTCCAGGTCCTGGATCGCGTCGCGCAGGCAGGCGAGCTCCTCCAGGCGTTCCAGCGGCGTTTCGGGGCATGCCAGCACTTCACCGATGGACGGCGCGTCCGAATGCGGGTTGACGGCGTCCAGGGAGTCCGGGTGCATGCTGCTGGACGCCGAGATGGCCTCCTGCACTGCGGCCGGATCCTCATCGAGCGCCCCTGCAAGTTCGGCCACACTGGGGTTCCGTCCCAGCGACTGGGTCAGCTCCGGCTCGGCCCGGAACATCCGGGAACGCAGGTCCTGGATGTGCCTGGGCGGCCGGACCACCCAGGTGCGGTCGCGGAGGTACCGCTTGAGTTCCCCGGTGATGGTGGGGGCAGCGTAGGCGGGGAAGCTCTCGCCCTTTGACTGGTCAAAGCCGCGGGCCGCCTTGACCAGCCCCAGATAGGCCACCTGGTTCAGGTCGGCGCGCTCGCGTCCGCGGGCCTCGAAGCGGGCGGCCAGGGCCTCGGCCAGGTCCAGGTAGCCAAGCACAAGATCGTTTTCGAAGGTCTGGCGCAGCCGTCCCATTTTGGCCCGGGACGGGCTATTTCCCATGAATTCGGGCTGATGTTGGTGGGCGGCCGTAGTATCCGCGGCAAGTGCGGGAAGGTATTCGGGCATTGTCGTTGGTTCCCTCGGGTCGGGGGTCCGAAAGCCTGCGGCAAGACTCAGAAGAAGGAAATCATAAGGTTGCTTATAAAACAATCCCTCCCGGTTATAGGCTCGCCCTGTAAGCGGTACTAGCCGGCCACGCCAAGGAGTCCCTGCCAATGCACATCGCCATCACCGGAGCCAGCGGAAACGCGGGAACGGCCCTGCTGCGCAAGTTGCAGGCGGAGTTGTCCCAAAAACCGGGAAGCCTGCAGTTGACGGGGATCAGCAGGCGCCGTCCGGACACCAGCCGGGCACCCTATTCAGGGGTGGATTGGCACACCCTTGACGTGGGCCTGGCGAGCGACCGGCCCCTGCTGGACGCTGCGCTGGCAGGAGTGGACGCCGTCGTTCACCTGGCATGGCAGATCCAGCCCAACCGTGACCTTGAGCAGCTGTACCGGACCAACGTCACCGGCACCAGGAACGTCCTTGCCGCAGCCGGGAAGGCCGGCGTGAAACAGGTGGTCTGCGCGTCGTCCGTGGGCGCCTACAGCAAGGCTCCCAAGGATCGCCGGACGGATGAGTCGTGGCCTGCCCGGGGCATGCCGGGTTCACACTACAGCCGGCACAAGGCGGAGCAGGAAGAAGCCCTGGACGCTTTCATGTCAGCGGAGCCGGGCATCTCCGTAGCCAGGCTGCGCCCGGCCCTGATCTTCCAGCGCGACGCCGGGAGCGAGATCGGGAGATATTTCCTCGGGCCGCTCATCCCAAGGCTCCTGCCGGGGAGGCTGCGGGTGCCTGTCCTGCCAGTCCCGGAGGACCTCATCTTCCAGGCGGTCCACGCCGACGATGTGGCTGATGCCTACTGGCGCGTCATTGACCAGCGCGCCTCCGGGGCATTCAACGTTGCAGCCGAACCCGTCCTGACACCCCAGGAACTTGCCCGCATCCTGCGGGCCCGAAGGATCCTGCCCATCCCCATGGGACTGCTCCACGCCGTCGTTGGTGCGGCATGGAGGCTGCGGCTCCAGCCCACAGACTCCGGGTGGATTGAGATGGCGGCCGGAGCCCCCGTCATGGACACTGGCCGGGCACGGCGGATACTTGGCTGGGAACCCCGGCTCTCATCCACCGAGGCAGTCACCGAGGTACTGGCGGGCATGGGAACGGGGGAAGGAGTTGCTCCCTCCCCCGTCCTGAAACCGAGGAACGTTCCTTCGCCCGCGGACTAGATGCCCGGGCGGGGATTCTGCCTGTCCCCGTGGGCACCCCCGGCAGGATTGGGGCCCTCGTTGCGCCGGCCGTCCCGGTCAACGTCGGCGCGGTCAACATCGGTGCGGTCAACGTCAGTGCGGTCCGCGTCGGTGCGCTCAGCGTCGGGGCTGGCTTCATCACGTAATGCCGGGCCCCCGGCAGTGTCAGCCCGGCCGCCTGCGGCGCCCTCACGGTTGGCACCCTCGCGGTTGGCGTGGCGGGTGTCTTCACGGTCGGCGTACTCACGGTCTGCATGGCCGGCACCGTCGCGGTGGGCACCGTCGCGGTGGGCACGGTCGCGCCGGTCGCCCCTGCCGTCGGGGTCCAAGGTGACGTCAGGGTCAAGCTCGTCGGCTTTGCGTGTCCGTTCGTTCACGTCGTCGCGGAGCGACTTGGCCTCCGTGGCCTGCTGGTCCGCCTGCTGGCGCAACCGCGCCGCATCCACCTGTGCCTGCTCCGCATCCGCCCTGGCCCGGATCGCCTTCGCTTCGCGCTCGCGGGCATCGAGCTCCTTGGCCTCGGCCTCGCGGCGGATTTCAGCCGCCTTCTCCCGATGTGCGTCATCCCGCTTCTGCTGCATCGCCTTGCGGCGCCGCCCGCTTGCCAGCAACAGCAGAACCACCAGCACCACCACAACGACGGCAACCAATACCCAAATCCATGGAGCTGTTTCCAACCTACCCACCACTTTCCACTTCGATGTACCCGGCAGGCGATCGCCTTACCGGCCGACTCTTTTGGAACCTAATGCAACTCGCTTAGCAAGGGTACTTACCTTTTATTAGTAATCATGCTTATTATTTTACGGCCAGTATTGCTGGTTCTTGATCAACAACCGGCCTTCTTGGAAAGAGAGAGCGAAGATGACAGAGAACCAATGGCCCGAGGACCCCGCCTACACGGCCCCGCCGGCCTCCACAGGAATTCCGGGTGAGCGGTCCGCCGCCACCTTCCCGTCCGCCGCCACTCCCCCTTATGGCCAAACCCAGACCGGCGACATCTCCGGGGCTTCCCGCAAGGATGCGGCAAGGGAAGAAGCAGCAGACGTTGCGCGCACGGCCAAGGATTCCGCCCAGGGCGTTGCCCAGACCGCCAAGGAGGAAGCCGCGCATGTGGCCTCCGAGGCGAAGACCAGTGCGCAGGATCTTCTGCACCAGGCGAAGTCGGGCCTGACAAGCCAGGCGGGAACCCAGCAGCAGAAGGCAGCGGAAGGCATCCGCTCCATTTCCAGCCAGCTGCAGAGCATGGCCGAGGCACCTGACCAGCAGGGCGTGGCCAGCGACCTGGTCCGCCAGGCTGCCAGCACCACCGAAACGGTAGCCTCCTGGCTTGAGACCAAGCAGCCGGGAGACCTTCTCGGCGAAGTCCAGAGGTTCGCCCGCAACCGCCCCGGCACGTTCCTGCTGGTCGCAGCCGGCGCAGGCGTCCTGGCCGGACGCCTCACCCGCGGACTGACCGCAGGGGCCCCCGAAAGCTCGTACGGCACGGGCACCACCACGGCCGGCCTTGCCGGCCAGTACCCGGGCGCCGGGTATTCCGGTACGCAGTACGGGGACCAGTACACCGAGTCGTATGCACCGGCAGGCGGGACAGTGCCGCCTCCTCCGGTCCAGCTTCCCGGGCCGGCCACCACCACCGCAGGGTACGACGGCGGCGCTCCCGGCAGCGGCTACGGGGAGCCAACGCGTCCGGCCAGCGCACTGGACAGCCCCCAGCTGGTTGAAGAACCGTGGTCCGGAAACCGGGTTGCCGACGATCCGCTTGGCAACCGAGACCTCGCCGACGATCCTATGGCAGGTGATCCCCTCACCCGGGACCGCTCCAGGGATGGCCAGTCTGGCGGGCTGTGATGAGTAGTTCTATTCCGGAGATGCCCCCGAGCGAGGCGCACCTGAAGGCTGATAACGCCTCGCTGGGTGAGCTGCTCGGGGACGTGACCCGCGACCTGTCCACGCTGAT